>NZ_DATCSO010000026.1:0-2684 GCF_036568425.1 Salegentibacter sp.
ATAGGATGCTCCAGATCACGGATCACATCCTGATCGGCTTCCAGATCGGGTATATTTTCGAGGTTTTCAGCTAAAGTTTTTCCGGTTACGGTTAAGCAGTCGCCATTCAGCATATCATTTTTCAGCATATATTTTAAAACGGCCGGAATACCGCCTATTCTATGAACATCTTCCATCGCGTATTTCCCACTGGGTTTAAGGTCAGCCAGGAAAGGTGTGTTGTCGCAAATTCTTTGAAATTCATCCAGACTGAATTCCACTTCTGCCGATTTTGCAATAGCCAGAAAATGTAGCACCGCATTGGTGGAGCCCCCAAGAACGGTAAGCAATCTAATAGCATTCTCCAGAGATTTTTTAGTTACAATATCCCTGGGTTTGATATCTTTTTCTAGCAGCAAACGCATCGCTTTTCCTGCTTCGATGCTTTCGGTTTTTTTCACTTCATCGGTAGCCGGATTTGAGGAATTATAAGGCAAAGACATTCCTAGTGCCTCAATGGCTGAAGCCATCGTATTTGCAGTGTACATTCCGCCACAGGCACCGGCCCCGGGACAGGCTTTCTCAATGATACTTTCGTATTCTTCCTCATCGATATCGCCCGCAGTCTTTGCACCCCAGGCTTCAAAGGCTGAAACCACGTCCAGTTTCTTCCCGTTATGGCAGCCGGAAGCAATGGTCCCCCCATAGACCAAAACAGCCGGACGATTAATGCGCAGCATCGCCATAAGCGCGCCGGGCATATTTTTATCGCAACCTACAACCGTAACCATGCCGTCGTAAGACATGGCGTGCACCACGGTTTCCATTGAATCTGCTATAATGTCTCTGGAGGGTAGCGAATAACGCATTCCCGGGGTTCCCATTGAGATCCCGTCGCTTACACCAATGGTATTGAAAATAAGACCAACCAGTTCTGCCTCGGTACAGCCCTGTTTTACCAGTTTTGCCAGATCATTAAGGTGCATATTACAAGGGTTGCCCTCGTAACCGGTACTGGCGATCCCGACAAATGGTTTTTTAAAATCTTCTTTAGTAAGACCTATGGCATGCAACATTGCCTGTGAAGCCGGTTGCGAATCGCTTTGTGTTAAAACTTTACTGAATTTATTAGGCATTGCTTTTTTCTTCTTTCACTTATAAAAAATTAAAAGTAGCCCGATAAGAATTTGACCTGAGTCGTTAAGCCGGTGCTTAATTACTTTCAGTGCCTTTTAAATACATCTAAACAACTTATATTCAATCATTTATCCATAATATAATTACGATAGCTGAAAACATAGCTTTTTGAAGATGCAATTTTTCCCTGAAATTCCCTGGTAAAGCAGTAGGAACAGGGCTTTTAGAAGATTCTTATTTCTATGAGTTTATTCTGAAAAATGAGGTTTTTTAAAGGGAATAATTAGGAATTCAACAATGCAGCTTTCTCTTGGGAAATTCATAAGAAAAATTAAAAAGGCCACACTCCATACAAAGGATCGCCAGGCTTTGTTGCTCATCACTCGCGATGACTGATCTCACAGGCGTGATACTAAAAAGTTATCTAGCGTGAGTTGATGACGTGTTACGAGCCTGGCGAGTTTAAACTCCGTTTGTGAGTGTAGCAATTCAGCAGCGTAAATAATTTTTGAAGCCTTGGAAAAAATTTAGCTGCTGATTTGCGGCTTTTTGGCCATGTTGCCAAAAAAACACCACCACATAGGACGCCTTTTTTTGTTTCGATTTTTGGGCGAGCAAAAAATGAAAATGGAAATTTCTAAAATAAGTTTTAAACTGGATTATAAATAGAAATAAAAACTGATTATAATTAAATTTTTAAATACCAATGGTAATGATCCCGATGGAAATCGGCAGACTGAAGCAGGAAATAATTCTCCGTTCTTTTTTATGAGTTGTGACGGTATAGACTACCTAATTCAGGAGTCTTCCATACAAAAGATTGCCACGGCCTGCGGCCTCGCAATGACGGTAACATAAACTGCTCTTTGAAATAATCGGGATACCTGTTGTGACTGAAAACCGAGAACCGAGAACTGCCAACCGAAACCTACTTTTTCTTCTTCAGCGAATACAAATCCTTGCGCCGGTCTTTCATATTTCTCACACTTCCGAAGTTATGAAGCTCTTTAAGCAGATCCAGATCTACGTCTGCCAATAGTGTACTTTCAGTATTTGGGGTAGCTTCGGCCTTGATTCCGTTCACAGGGAAGGCAAAGTCTGATGGGGTTAAGACGGCGCTCTGGGCGTATTGGATATCCATATTATTTACCTTAGGTAAATTCCCCACCGAGCCGGCTATGGCTACGTAACATTCGTTTTCTACGGCTCTGGCCTGCGCGCAGATCCTTACCCGGGAATAGCCGTTTTGGGTATCGGTCATAAAGGGAACAAAGAGAATGTTCATTCCTTCTTCGGCGAGTATTCTTGAGACCTCAGGAAATTCTATGTCATAACATACCAAAACCCCAACTTTCCCACAATCGGTATCGAAGGTTTGAAGCTTGCTGCCGCCTTTCATACCCCAGGCGGTTTCTTCGGCCGGAGTAATGTGCAGTTTTTCGTAGCGCTCATAAGTTCCGTCGCGACGGCACAGGAAGCCTACATTGTACATATGTTCCCCAATCACCATAGGCATACTCCCGGTGACGATGTTGATATTATACGTGATCGCGAAATCCCTGAAAGTC
>NZ_DATCSO010000027.1:0-41470 GCF_036568425.1 Salegentibacter sp.
GTCTTTATACTACACTCAAAGACTTAAGGTGGTTATGGCAACGGGGCTCACCTCTTCCCATTCCGAACAGAGAAGTTAAGCCCGTTAGCGCAGATGGTACTGCTATTTGTGGGAGAGTATGTCGCCGCCTTTCTTTTAAGACCCTTGCATTAAGTTGTAAGGGTCTTTTTTTTTGCATAATCTTGGGAGGTCCCGCTGCGTAGCGGGATTAATTCCCACAGCTTTGCATACTGCGTGCAAGGTTCTGGTATTCAAAAGGTGGTTATTTAATAGGTCGACGCCGCCTTTCTGCCAGCGGGCTTGCATTCTTTTAAGCGCTTAATTTATCAATCTCTTTATCTTTCTATCGCCAGAGGTTTTATAATCCCTCTCCGTATCCTGAATTTCAGAAGGATTTTAACCCAGTGAGAAAAATTCATCCAATAGGCGAAATGCACACAGGAGAATTAGAAACTTTTTCTTTATTATATCTGCGCCTGTGCCATGTGACAGGGCTATTAATGAATAGGGTGCTGCCCAGATAATGCTACCGGGAATTCCAACCGTATATAATGGGGTGGTACGGGGAAACTGAAAAAGGCAGGCATAGAATTCGGTAAATTGGTTACGGAAGAGAAAGTAGAAGCTATGGTAAAAGTTCTCCGGGCTATTGGTGCTGATGAGAAAACCCTGGAACTTCAACGGGAATTTTTCCAGGAAGCCGAAGAGCTAGCCGGACAGAAATAATGCATAGGAGGTTTAGGTTAATCAAATACTGCCTTTACTATAGTAAGAATTCCTTTAAACATTAGAAAAATAGCTGCAATAAAGGCTATGATACCAATAACCAGAACAGGAAAATACCAGGGGTGGTCCTGATTATTAAAGGCGGTAAACAAAACACTGGGGCCAATTAAAGATAGTGGTAATGCGATGCCAAGATATTTTAAACCTTTACCAAGTATCTTTTTGTTAGTATGCTTCATTGTTTTTTGTTTATTCTACAATATAAGTAGTGGTATCCACTTCTGAAAGATGAAAGTATCCAAAAGGATAATTTTCTTTATTGGTTTGGTTTATGACATTTCCTTTTACCGTTGCCGGTTGGGTTTCAAAAGGTCCTCCACTATTCTCCCCAATTTGAGCCCTTAGAATAAAGAGGTACTCATAATAGGATTTCGAAATACCGTACATCTCAATGTCTATAATATCTCCCGGTGTGATGTCTTCATTGGAATAGTATCCAAAAATCTGGTTACCATCAGTAAATTTGTCTTCATAAATTTCCAAACTTATTTTGTCATTTCTAAAGATAAAGAGATAGTAGTTAGGTTCATCAACAGGATCTGTATAAAATACTTTGACTTCAATCTCCTCTCCTGAAAAACCTCCGGTTTCCGTTTGCTCTATAAAGTCAATATCTGTAACGCTCATCATAGTTTCAGTTGCAGTGTAAACTTCATCATTATATACAATTTCTAATTCATAACTTTCCCCTAAATTGGGCTTAAGGTCTTCGTTGATATAGTAGCCTTCTGAAGTATGAATGAAGTTGTATTCAATACCTTCTTCAGAGATTATCTTAACCGTTGCATTTTCAACCGGTGGTATTTCTTCGTCATAAAAAGCTGCAGTTTCCGTTAGTCTAATTTGCTGAATATTATTTTCAGAACCCTTATAATAAAGAATTGAAGCTTCTACTACCAATCTAGCTTCGCTTTCATCTAAAGGGATATCCACTACATCTTCACAGGATGCAACGATAAAAATAAGAAAGAGACTGAATATTTTTAAAAGCGTTTTCATTTTTAAAAGCTAAAATTATAAGTAACAGAGGGGATAATTCCAAATAAACTAAGCCTGACCGCTTCGTTAACTCCGGTATCGCTATTTTCCTTAAAAGTAAGGGAATAGGCGTTTTTTCGGTTGTAAATATTGTAAATTCCAAAACTCCAGGAAGACTTGAAATCTTTTTCTGAAGAAATATTTGGGTTATAGTTAGCAGAAAGATCCAGCCTGTGATAAGCCGGTAATCTATTGCTATTTCTTTGTGAATAAACCGGCACTGTTATGTTCTTATAGTTGTACTGAGCAGTAGGAAATGTGGAAGGCAAACCGGTTTGGAAGTTGAAATTTGCATTGAGCTCCCATTTTTTTGAGACCTCATAACTGGCAGTAATACTTATATCATGGGTCTTGTCATAATTTGATTTGTACCAACCTCCGCTATTAATGCCGGTTTCTACTGGTGTCCTGCCCGGTGTTTTTTGTTCAGCCCTGGATAATGTGTACGCCAGCCATCCAGTAAATCTGCCTTCATTTTTCCTGAAGAGTATCTCCAGCCCGTAAGCCCTGGATTTTCCGTTTAGAATGACTCTCTCAATATTGTTATTCGCAATAAGATTTGCACCATTTACATAATCAATGCGGTTCCTAATTTTTTTATAGAAGGTTTCAGCCTCCAGGGAATAGGTGCCTTCCTTAAAATTTCTGAAATACCCAAATGCATACTGATCCAGGATCTGCGGGTCAATAAACGGGCCGCTTGGGGTCCACACGTCCAAGGGAGTAGGGGAACTTGTATTGGAGATTAGATGGAGATATTGTGCCATCCTGTTATAACTCGCCTTAACCGATTGATTATCGTTGAAGCTATAGGCAATGGAGAACCGGGGTTCAAAATTCCCAAAAGAGCTTATAATTTCATCACTTTCATATGTTTGCGTACCTATTGCTTCAGCTTCTTCATAAATATCGCGGTCTTCATTATAAACAACGGGAGTGTCATTTTCGTAGGTGCTAATTTCATCGGGGCCTAGCCGGTAGAACCCGCTATACCTCAAACCATATTCAGCCGAAATCTTGTTGGAGATGTTATGCTCTGCCGATAAATAGACCGCGGTCTCCACAGCATACTTATTTTTGAGTTTAAAATAATTTATTCCTGAAGTTTCGTCAATGGGTTCGATCTCTCCAGGGTTAAAATCATAATAGGTATTCTGAAGACCATATTTTAGCTGAAAGGTATCGTTTAAGTAATGGTCAAAATCATATTTAAGATTGATGTTTTTTATCCCGCTATCCCAGTTAAAACCAACAAATCCAAGAGTTAATCCGTAATAGTAATCACTGTAAATCACCGAGAGATTGGAAAATATATTAGTGCTGAAAATATGGTTCCACCTAAGGTTTAAAACAGTGTTTCCATAGGTATTTTTGAAATTCCTGCTTAGCGAAAAAACGTCTCTTCCAAAATATCCTGAAAATAGAAGCTTATTTTTATCGTCTAACCTATAGCTCAGTTTGGTGTTAAGGTCATAGAAATAAGCAGAATTCTCATTATCCGTAAATTTCAGAAAAAGATGTGCATATGAGCTACGGCCGCCAATTAGAAATGAGCCTTTGTCTTTTACTATAGGACCTTCGGCAAGCAGTCTGCTTGAAATCACACCAATTCCACCTTGCATTTTAAATTCACGACTATTGCCATCACGTTGATAAATATCCAAAACCGAAGATACTCTACCGCCATATTTTGCTGGTATTCCCCCTTTATAAAGTTTGAGATCTTTTATAGCATCAGGATTAAAAACTGAGAAAAAGCCGAATAAATGCGAAGAATTATAAATAGTAGCTTCGTCCAACAAAATTAGGTTCTGGTCTACAGCACCACCCCGAACGTTAAAACCGGAAGAGCCTTCTCCGGCATTTGAGACTCCCGGCAACAATAATAAAGACTTAATTACATCTACTTCTCCAAAAACCACCGGCATTTTCTTTATTGTATTTATGGAAAGCTTATTCAAGCTCATTTGCGGCTTTTGAATGTTAAGGCCATCAGAGCTTTGGTTTATGACTATTTCATCAAGAAATTCTGAGCTTTTGTTTAATTTAAAATTCAGACTGGTCTCGCTGGAGATCCTTATGTTTTCTGAAATGGTTTGAAAACCTAAGTATGAGATAACCAAATCATAAGTGCCTTCTGGTACTTTCAATGAATAAAAACCATATTCATTGGTAACTACTCCTGTGTTTAGGGAAGGAATGAGCACATTAACTCCTATTAAAGTCTCATTGCTGGAGGCATCGGTGATTGTGCCGCTTAGGGTATAGTTTTCCTGAGCAAAGCTTGTAAAGGCAAAGCAACAGGCTAAAATAAAAAGGCGAAAATTTTGTTTCAATTTTTGGGGTAAAGATAGAACAGGTTAATTCAAAATAAAAATGCTAAACATTTATTTAGGTATTGTTTAATGATCAAATGTTCAGTATTAAAAATAATAAAGCCGGAGATAATCCGGCTTTATTCAATTATTCTGATTTCACTATGCAATAATATTATTCAGGGTTTTGCTAGGTCTCATTGCATTGTTGGTGAGTTTTTCCTCAGGTTTGTAGTAACCGCCTATATCTACAGGAGATCCCTGGGCTGCGATCAATTCTTCATTGATCTTGTTTTCATTTTCTTTAAGGGTTTCAGCAAGTTGACTAAAGTGAGCTTTTAAGTCGGAATCTTTATCCTGGGCGGCTAGAGCCTGTGCCCAGTATAATGCCAGGTAAAAATGGCTACCCCGGTTGTCTATTTCATTCACCTTTCTTGAAGGGGATTTGCTGTTTTCAAGGAATTTATCTGTAGCATCATCAAGAGCTTCAGATAAAATAAGAGCTTTTTTGTTGTCATATTTATCTCCCAGGTGTTCCAGTGAAGCAGCCAGGGCTAAGAATTCTCCCAAGGAATCCCAGCGTAAATGTCCTTCTTCAAGGAATTGCTGTACGTGTTTTGGGGCCGAGCCACCTGCTCCGGTTTCAAATAAACCTCCACCGTTCATTAGTGGTACGATGGAAAGCATCTTAGCACTGGTGCCAACTTCCAGGATTGGGAATAAATCGGTTAAATAGTCCCGAAGCACATTTCCTGTAACTGAAATGGTATCTTTTCCTTCTTTTACTCTTTCCAATGTGTAACGGGTCGCTTCTGCAACCGACATTATTTCGATTTCGATATCGGAGGTATCGTGATCAGGAAGGTATTTATTTACTTTTTTGATCAATTCAGCATCGTGGGCACGGTTCTTATCAAGCCAGAAAACAGCAGGCATTCCTGATGCTTTAGCACGATTAACAGCCAGTTTTATCCAGTCCTGAACAGGAGCATCTTTTGCCTGGCACATTCTCCAGATATCGCCAGCCTCTACTTCGTGTTGTATAAGTGTATTCCCGTTGATATCAACTACTTCTACTGTACCGTCTGCCGGAATTTCGAAGGTTTTATCGTGAGAACCATATTCTTCGGCTTTTTGTGCCATCAAACCAACATTAGGGACTGTCCCCATGGTTGTAGGGTCAAAAGCACCATGTTTTTTACAGAATTGAATGGTTTCTTCATAAAGGGGAGCATAACTACTATCAGGAATTACTGCCTTTGTATCCTGAGTTTCATCATTTTTATTCCACATTTGCCCTGAGGTTCTTATCATCGCAGGCATTGAGGCGTCAATAATCACATCACTTGGCACGTGCAGGTTCGTTATTCCCTTATCTGAATTAACCATCGCAACATCTGGTCCATCCTCAAGATCCTTCTTGATAGCTGCTTCTATTTCATTTCTTTTCTCTGTTGGTAAATTATCCAATGCATTTATAACATCTCCAAGCCCACTATTTGGATCTCCTCCGGCTTTTTTAATGTCTTCTCCATATTTCTGAAAAACATCTTCGAAGAAAACTTTCACAGCATGGCCAAAAATAATGGGGTCAGAAACCTTCATCATGGTAGCTTTCATATGCAATGAAAATAAAACTCCTTTATCTTCGGCGTCTTTCACCTGTTCCTTTAAAAAAGCAACAAGTTTTTTCTTGCTCATAAAAGTCCCATCGATGATTTCTCCTTCCAAAAGAGCCAGGTTGTCTTTAAGAATCTTCTTCTCTCCTTCTTTTGAAGTAAATTCGATTTTTACCTTAGTTGCCTCAGAAAGCGTTACAGATTTTTCGTTTGCTTTAAAGTCACCGTCTTCCATTGTGGCAACATGTGATTTAGAATCTGAACTCCATTCGCCCATTTTATGAGGGTATTTTCTGGCAAAATTCTTAATGGCTTTTGGAGCTCTCCGGTCTGAATTTCCTTCTCTTAATACAGGATTTACTGCACTCCCTTTTACCTTATCGTATTTAGTCTTCACTTGCTTTTCTTCTTCGGTTGTTGGCTCATCGGGATAATCGGGGAGGTTATAGCCTTTTTCCTGTAATTCCTTTATAGCTGCTCTAAGCTGTGGGATTGAAGCACTGATGTTTGGAAGCTTTATGATATTTGCTTCGGGTTTTTTAGCGAGTTCTCCTAATTCGGCAAGGGCGTCACTGACTTTTTGATCGGCTTTAAGTTTATCTGGAAACTGAGCTAGAATACGACCTGCAAGGGAAATGTCTTTTGTTTCAAGGCTAACGCCGGCTGCCTTGGTATAAGCCTGGACTATCGGAAGAAAAGAGTAAGTTGCCAGGGCAGGTGCTTCATCTGTTTTGGTATAAATTATTTTTGCTTCTTGTGTCATTTTTTAATTTTTATCGGTATAATTTAGTAATGCTTAAACTTCAGAAACGCCCGTAGGAATCCCGGGCGTTATTGATATGTGCAATATAAGATTTTTCGGGCTTCTATCATAGTTAAGTTAAGACTTGCTATTAAGAGATTGGCGGGAGAAAAGAAGGCATAAAAAAGCCATTTCATCTTAATTGCTAAAATGAAATGGCTTCACTGAAGTATCACACAATCACCGAATGTTTAAATTCTTTAAAGGACAAAAGCCCTGGTGGGTGAACTTCAATTGAAAGCTTTTATTCGTATAAGCGAAAAAAACTTTCAGATGATGATTTTTATCTTTCAAACTATTCTTGCCATTGCAAAAAATGAGCGTTATATAGAAGATAAAAATCATATGTAAAGAATAAACTTTACATATTTTTTAAAGCTTAAAATCCTTTTGTCATTCAGCTTTAATATGAATTCCTGATACTAAATATACAAATAAAAAAGTCAATTTTCTCTAGTGATTTTGTTAAAATATTATCTCACCAATCCTTCAGGTTAAGCCATAAAAAAAGCCCCGAAAATCGGGGCTTTTAGATATATTGAAGAAAAATGAATTATCTTTTTGCTTCTTTAATACGGGCTTTCTTACCGGTAAGGCCTCTAAAGTAATAGATACGTGCTCTTCTTACTTTACCTCGTTTATTCACCTCAATCTTTTGAATTGCAGGTAGATTAACCGGGAAAATACGCTCTACTCCAACAGTACCACTCATTTTTCTAATGGTGAAAGTTTGAGAAGATCCAGATCCTCTTTTTTGAATTACCACACCTCTAAAAAACTGGGTACGGGTTTTTTGTCCTTCTTTAATCTCGTAAAATACGGTGATTGTATCACCGGCAGAAAATTCAGGAAAATCTTTTGTAGCTACGAATTCGTCCTGTACAAATTTAATTAACGATTCCATCGATATATTTTTAAGGTATAATCCAAAACAACATTCACGGTTTTCGCCAGAGGTTATTTTAGAATGAGTGCAAAATTACAAATATAAATTTTAAATGCAAGCAGGTGAAGGAGTTATTTTTCTGATTCATCCAGAAGATCCGGGCGAAGCTTCTTGGTTCGTTCCCAGGCCTGTTCTTCCCGCCATTGCTCGATTTTAGGGAAGTTTCCTGAAGTTAATACCTCCGGGACTTTCCAGCCTTTGTAATTTGCAGGACGGGTGTAAACCGGTGGCGCCAATAAATCATCCTGAAAGGAATCGGTTAATGCTGAAGTCTCATTTCCCAAAACCCCAGGGATAAGTCTTATAACCGCATCGCAAAGTACTGCGGCTCCAAGTTCTCCACCTGAGAGCACATAATCTCCAATAGAAATTTCTTTTGTGATAAAATGATCCCGAACCCGTTGATCAACTCCTTTATAATGACCGCAAAGAATAATAAGGTTTTGATGCATGGAAAGCTGGTTCGCCATTTTTTGTTCTAAACGCTCCCCATCAGGGGTCATATAGATTAGTTCGTCGTAATCTCTTTCGCTCTTAAGCTTCGTAATGCATTTATCAATTGGCTCTACCATCATTACCATTCCAGCGCCTCCGCCAAATTGATAATCGTCAATTTGTTTATAATTATCGGTTACGTAATCCCTCAGGTTGTGGAGATGAATTTCAACCAAACCCTTTTCTATCGCCCTTTTCAGTATAGAAGCCTCAAACGGACTTCGCAGCAAATCAGGGACTACCGTAATTATATCAATACGCATATGGTGATTTTTAGAGATTAAGGCCGAATATGATTAACTGTTAGAGTTTTTGTTGCGCTCATCCTGAAGCATTCTGCCGAGGCGTTGTTCTTTTTCAAGAGCTTTGCTACGGTAAAGATCAAATTCTTTTTCTGTTTCAGCTAAACGTTTACGTGCCTCACTGGTAGTAGCATGAGAGTTTTTATAACGGTATATAAAGAATAATAAGGCAATTAGTAAAATACCTACAATTCCCCACATCATTCCCATATAGCTACCTTTGCTCATAGGCATCCCAAGAAATTTGATAGCATCCTTTTCAGCATTTACTTTTTCCAGGTCTTGCTGAGTAGCCTTTAACTCTTCTTTGAGGGAATCAATCTCGGCAATTTGCTGGTTAGCTGTGTTTTTTTGAGTTTCTATTTCAGCTCGTAATTCATCGAAATACCGGTTTGTGTTGTTTTTCAATCTTACCAAGGCTTCATAATCAACAACTTTGTAGCCCTGGTAATTATTGGAGTTCTCAATAAGTTCATTGAATTCATCCTGAACAGGGTTTGTGTTTAAACTGTCCTGGGCATAAAACTGAAGGCTTAGCAGACTTAAACTTAAGATTGCGAAAATAGTTTTGTTCATTACTTTGGGGTTAAATGCATTAATTTATATGGACACAACGCCGGCCAGGATAACTTATTGTAACAATTTAAATCTTAATTCTAAATCGTTTATTTTTAAATTTTTGGGGCTGCGAAGTTAATGATAAAAAGAAAAAACCCACCAATAAAAGGTGGGTTAAGATTTAATAAAATTTCAGTTTATTCTAATAATAGGTGTATCTTCTTACTTTAGCAACATATTTTGCCAGTCTAACCACCTGGTGACTATAACCGTATTCATTGTCATACCATATATAAAGTACGATACTCTTACCATCTTTTGAAACTATAGTCGCTTTACTGTCATAAATTGCGGGAGCATTTGAACCAACAATATCTGATGATACCAGTTCATTATCCACAGCATATTTAATTTGTTCTACAAGTTCTCCTTCAAGGGCATGTTTCTTTAAGATAGCATTCACCTTGTCTATACTTGTTTTCTTTTGAATTTCCAGGTTTAGAATTGCAAGTGATCCGTTAGGAACTGGAACCCTTATCGCATTTGAGGTTAATTTCCCTTCAAAAACAGGTAATGCTTTAGCAACAGCATTTCCGGCACCGGTTTCAGTGATAACCATATTCAGGGCAGCAGCTCTTCCGCGTCGGTATTTTTTGTGCATATTATCTACAAGGTTCTGGTCGTTGGTGTACGCATGAATGGTTTCAAGGTGCCCTTTTTCTACGCCTAAAGAATCCTGAATCGCTTTTAAAACCGGGGTGATGGCATTGGTAGTACAGGACGCGGCTGAGAATATCTCGATCTCATCAGGATTGTATTCCTTATGGTTCACACCGTGAACTATGTTAGGGACGCCTTTTCCTGGTGCAGTTAACAGCACCCGTGAAGCTCCTTTAGATTTCAGATGTCGGCTAAGTGCTTCTTTATCGCGAAACGCCCCGGTATTGTCAATCACCAATGCATCCTCTATTCCGTATTTAGTATAATCAATATCTTCGGGCTGATTTGCAGAAATAATGTATACAGTAGTGCCATTAATTAGCAATGCTGAATTTTTTTCATCAATCGCCACGGTTCCTGAAAAGTCACCATGCACTGAATCGTTTTTAAGTAAGGAAGCCCTTTTCTCCAGAACGGTTCTATCTACTTTTCCTCTGGTCACTATTGCTCTAAGCCTTAATTGGTTCCCTTTCCCGGTACGGTTCATTAATTCGCGGGCTATAAGCCGGCCAATTCTACCAAAACCATATAGTACTACATCCTTAGGAACTAACTTGGTGTAATCCTTGGCATCTTTGAGTTTATGAGATACAAAGGCCATGGCATTACTGTACTTTTGATCTTCCAGGTGGAATTCATAAGTAAGTTTACCGATATCCAGTTTTGCTGGGGGCATTTTAAGGTCTTGAATAGCCTTTGCTATCTCTACCGAATCGAATATAGAGATAGGCTTTTGAACTACCTCTCCGGCATATTCGTGTAAATTAAGAATGTCACTTACATTCCGGTTTAAAAGTTGATTTCTGAAAAGAACAAGTTCAATAGACTTGTCATACCATAAGTCACTAACGATGTTGATAAATTCTACTGTGGCCCGGCGCCTGTTAGTCTGAAATGCCAGTTCCCTTTCGTAACCTTGATTAAAGCTCATTATTTTGTTGTGTGTTTTGTTTAAACTTGAGCAAAAGTATATATTTCAAACGTTTTCGTAAAGTATTTTTAGAATAAAAAAGCTCTCCTTTTGGAGAGCTTAATTTCTTTAAGGCTTAACAGTTTTTTAGCGCCATACTACCCGTTGTTTTTCTCCATTCCGGTCAATAAAACTAACTACGATAGATTCCGAAGTTTTTCTGTTTTTCATAATCCTTTCTACGTCTCCAATATTACTTACCTTTTGATTGTTAATGGCGGTAATTATAGTTCCTACCAACTCCTCTGATGGTAAATTGCTCATTAAGGTTCGTGAGATCTTAACTCCGTTCGGGGCATTATAGGCATCCAGTTCTTCCTGAGTAGCATTGGTTACTTCCAGTCCAATACTATTTACCCTGTAGATCTCGTTTTTCGTTAATCTCACATTTAGATCTCTTTCCCTGCCTTTTCTTAGAATTTTCACTCTTACCTCGTCATTAGGACGCTTGGAATTGATGTAGCCGGTAAGATCAGAAAACTTGTTGATAGTAATATTGTCTATCTGTCTTATGACATCTCCTTCCCGTATTCCTGCTTTTTCAGCGCCGCTACCAGAAGTTACTTCGGCTACATAAACACCTTGGGCTGTTTCAAGATCGAATTCTTCCGCAGCTTCAGGGGTTATACTTCCTCCTCTTATTCCCAATATTCCCTTCTGAACATCGCCGTATTCCAGGATGTCTTCTACTATCTTTCGAGTAATATTAGAAGGTACAGCAAAAGCATAACCAATATAGCTACCGGTTTGTGAGGTTATAGCGGTGTTTATTCCCACTAATTCACCATTAATATTTACCAGGGCACCCCCACTGTTGCCGGGGTTAATGGCGGCATCTGTTTGAATAAAAGACTGAGGGGTGGCATCATAAGTATTGAGGTCCCTTGCCTTAGCACTTATAATTCCGGCGGTAACCGTAGATTTAAGATTGAAAGGGTTTCCAACGGCCAGAACCCATTCACCAAGCCTAACATTGTTAGAGTCTCCAAAGGGAATATAATCCAGATCCTCAGCATCTATTTTTAATAAGGCGATATCAGTAGATTCAGCCACTCCTATGATTTCCGCTGTGTAATTTTTATTGTTATTCAAGGTGACTTCAACCTCACTTGCTCCTTTAATTACGTGATTATTTGTTACTATATAACCATCAGGAGAAATAATTACTCCGGAACCGGCACCTTGTAAGGCACGGCCGCCCTGATTTCCGCGATACAGATCCCAGATACTACGCGGGCCCTGGTAAACTGCAACATTTTTAACGTGAACCACTCCATTTACCGTGTTTTCAGCAGCTTCCGTAAAATCGGCATTAGTACCGTAAATCCTGCTACTGTAATTAGCCGGTATAAAATCTTGTGAAGTGGATTTCTCCTGAATAAACTGAGCTTGGGTTTCGGGCTCGATGAATAATTTGTAACTGCCAAGCGTTAGTACGCCTCCCAGTATTGAAACGATAAGTAAACTTGCAAATTTTTTCATTTTTCCAAACTGAATTTGAATGAAGTAAACATTAAATTAATTATTTTAATTTTGAACTTAAGACTTTTAACTGCCATTTAACAGCAGAAAAATCCGCTGTTTTATTGTATATTTGCATCCTTTTAGTTGCTACAAAATGACTCTTGATTTCTATAAATATCAGGGTACCGGTAATGATTTTGTTATTATCGATAACCGTACTCAATTTTTCTCCAAAAACAATACCAATTTGGTTAACTTTCTGTGTGACCGAAAATTTGGCATTGGTGCAGACGGTTTGATGTTGCTCGAAACTCCTGAAAATAAGGGAGATGATTTCAAGATGGTTTATTTTAATGCAGATGGCAACCAAAGTAGTATGTGTGGCAATGGAGGTCGCTGCCTGGTAGCCTTTGCGAAGTTTCTCGGAATCATTAAAGATGAAGCGCAGTTTACTGCCATTGATGGGTCTCATAAAGCCACTATTCGCAACGGGTTGGTGAGTCTGCAAATGCAGGATGTAAAAGCCATACAACAGGAAGGGAAAGACCTGTTCCTCGATACCGGATCTCCACATTATATCCAATTTACTACCTCCTTAGATTCCCTCGATGTCAAAAAACAGGGAGCTGCAATACGTTATAATCAGAAGTACGCACAGGAAGGAACAAATGTGAATTTTGTAGAACAGCTTAGCATAGACGAATATAAGGTAAGAACCTACGAGCGCGGAGTTGAAGACGAAACTCTCTCCTGCGGAACCGGGGTTACAGCGGTAGCAATTGCTGCCAGTGCTTCTAATAGGGCCCAGGGAGAAAGCGTGAAATTACATACCCTAGGAGGAGAGCTAAGTGTTACTTTCCATAAAGATGATAATGGATATAATGAAATATGGTTAACCGGGCCGGCGACACAGGTTTTTAAAGGAGAAATAGTATGCGAACTCTAAAAGGAAATAAGATATACCTCCGGGCCCTGGAGCCCGAAGATCTTGATTTCGTTCACGAAGTCGAAAATAATGAAGATTTTTGGGTGGTTAGTGCTACCCAATCTCCCTATTCCCGGTATATGATAAAGAAATACCTGGAGAATGCTCATCGCGATATATATGAAGTAAAACAGTTAAGGCTCGTTATTTGCGATTATAATCATACAGCGGTAGGACTAATAGATCTTTTTGATCTGGAACCAAAAGACAAAAGGGCAGCTTTAGGTATTCTAATTGCAGATCCAGCAGATAGGAAGAAAGGCTATGGAACCGAAAGTATTTCCCTTATTTGCAATTATTGTTTCAGACACCTGGCACTCCACCAGGTATATGTTAATGTCACCACCGATAATGAAGCCAGTATTAAATTATTCGAAAGCCTTGGGTTTACACGGGTGGGAGTAAAAAAAGATTGGATTTTTGTGGATAATAAATTTAAAGACGAAGCCCTTTATCAACTTATCAATAAATAATGTACATTAAAAAAATACTCGTTGTTGTTGCTATCTTAGGAATTATAGCCCTGGCGGGATTTAGCTATTATATTTATAACAGCATCTTTTCTTCTAATACCGAATTCTCTGAAAAACAAGCTGTTGTGTACGTTCCGACCGGAGCCGATTATCAAACGCTATTAGATAGTATAAAACCATTGGTTAAAAATTTTGAGTCATTCGATGCCGTTGCCAGAAAAAAAGGATATCATAATAATATCAGGGCTGGGCGTTTTGTGCTGGATAAAAATATGAACAATAACGAAATGGTTAATGCCCTGCGTTCCCGTAATAAACCTATAAACGTCACCTTTAACAATCAGGAGCGTTTGGAAAACCTTGCGGGTAGAATTTCCACACAGATCGAAGCAGATTCAGTCAGTCTAGTGGAAGCCTTTAAAGAAGAATCTTTTTTGAAGGAGAATAATTTTACCGAAGCCCAGGCTCTGGCCATGTATATTCCCAATAAGTACGAATTTTTCTGGAATACTTCTGCTGAAGAGTTCCGAAAGCGCATGAAGCGCGAATACAATAGATTCTGGACTCCTGAAAGAATAGAAAAAGCTGAAGCCATAGGCCTTTCCCCCAATGAAGTGACTGTTATCGCTTCAATTGTTCAGAAAGAAACGGCCAAAGTAGATGAACGGCCAAAAGTAGCCGGCGTTTACATGAATAGATACAAAAATGGCTGGAAACTGGATGCCGATCCAACAGTTATCTATGCGATTAAACACGAAAATCAAAATTTTGATACTATTATTAAAAGGGTATTGTATAAAGATCTTACCATAGATTCTCCCTATAACACTTATTTGTATAAAGAATTACCTCCCGGACCTATAAGCATGCCTGATATTTCCTCCATCGATGCGGTATTAAATTACGAAGACCATGATTACTTCTATTTTGTAGCCGATGTTCAGAATATGGGGTATCATAAATTTGCGAAAAACCTCGCACAACATAACCGAAATAAGCAGGAGTATGTGCGATGGATAAACAAACAAGGTATTAAGCGTTAAAGATATCTCAACTCTAATTTCATTAACTTTTTTATAACTCCTTGTTAGTAAGAATCTTAGCGTCTTGTTAATCTGTCCTAAGCTTTTGTGAATTGATTAACATCCTGTATATCAAATTATTAAAAATTGTTGTACATTTGCCGGGCGAATTTGAAGGGGGTATATGTCTTAAAATAAGCATAACCGTTATCCCTTCAGAAACCAAAAAGTAATGAGAAGGAAAGTTGCAAAATTTTCAATCTTGCCTGTTTTTGCAGGTAGTATGTTTTTTAGCTTTTCAACCAAAGAAGAGGCAAACCTGGAAATGTACTCCACCTCCAATCTGGATCTGGATTATACTGTGTCCTATGATGAGGATCCTGAAAACGATGAAGTCCTTACCGATTTACCTGTTCTCGGAAAATCTTATCTCGGTTTTAAAGAAGCTGTGGGCTTCAAAGAGTCTGGTGGACGTTACAGCGTTGTGAATGAATACGGGTATATGGGGAAATATCAATTCGGGAAAGGAACCCTTGAATTAATAGGGATTTATAACCCAAGCGAATTTCTTGACTCTCCCGAATTACAGGAAGCCGCATTTTATGCTAATGCTTCGCGAAATAAATGGATACTTATTAGAGATATAGCCCGTTTTGAAGGAAAAGTGATAAATGGGGTAGAAGTGACCGAATCCGGAATTCTGGCCGCAGCTCACCTTGCGGGGCCGGGAAGTGTTAAAAAATACCTTAGAAGTTGGGGGGCAAATGCCTTTAGTGATGCCTTTGGCACCAGTATCAGAAATTATATGAAGCGTTTTGGGGGATATGATACTTCTTTCGTTCATCCGGAACGCCGTGCTAAAGCTGTAGTTCAGCCTACCCGTACTTAAAATTCTTTCTGAATAATAAAAATAGCAGGCCTTTTATGAAGGTCTGTTTTTGTTTTCTTCCAATCCGAGGCGGTTTTGGTAATCACAAATTCTGAGGCTAAAGTGAGATCACAAGCTACACAAATTCTGGTTTCGGGATGTAGATTTTGAATCAGGTCTTCCAGCATTTTGTTATTGCGGTAAGGAGTTTCAATGAAAATTTGTGCCTGATCTTTTTCTGTAGAAAGTCTTTCCAGAAATTTAATCTCCTGTTTTCGTTCCTTTTTATCTATGGGGAGGTAGCCGTGAAAACTAAAACTTTGTCCGTTCATCCCACTGGCCATCATGGCAAGCAGAATTGAAGAAGGGCCAACAAGAGGGATTACCTGAATTCCTTCCCGGTGAGCTATCTTTACTATTTCTGCCCCTGGATCGGCAACTCCGGGACAACCGGCTTCACTCATCAGGCCCATATCCCGGCCTTCTTTACAGGCATTTAGAAATGTTGGTAGTTCAGCCGCTTCCGTGAATTTGTTAAGGCTGTGTAGAACTAGGGCTTGTTGGCTTTTTTCAGGTAGAAGTTGTTTGATATGTCTTCTGGCTGTTTTTTCGTTTTCAACGATGAGATCGTTTAAACCATCCAGAATATTTTTTACTTTCTCAGGAATTACATCGAGTGGATTTTCATTACCCAGCGTAGTAGGAATCAAAAATAACCTGCCAGAATATTTAAATGAAGTTTCAGACATTATTCTTCTTCCCTGTGAAGTTTCCTTGCTATATTTTCACAGGCTTCCTCTAGCATCTGGTAAACATTCTCGAACCCGTGATCGCCACCAAAATAGGGATCAGGAACATCAACGTTTTCGCCCGGGAAAATCTCGTTTAAAATAAGTTTAACCTTTTGTTTGTCTTCTTCATTACGGGCCAAAGAGATTACGTTTTCATAGTTTGAATTGTCCATCACATAAATATGATCGAAGTTGTCAAAATCTGAAGCGCTAAATTGGCGCCCGCGCTGGTCTGTGATGTCAAGATCGTATTTTTTGGCTACCGTAATCGATCTCTTGTCGGGCATTTCATCAATATGGTAATCCCCGGTTCCGGCAGAATCCACATGGAATTTATCCTGATCAATTTTAGACTTTAGAATACCTTCGGCAAGGGGTGATCTGCAAATATTGCCGAGGCACACCATTAATACCTTGGTTTTCATAACTAGAGTTTTTTATGCTGTAAGTTTTTTGCTGAGATCTTCAACAAATTTTTTGAATTGTTTGTCCGTCGTGGCCAGATTATCAACCGTCTTACAGGCGTGCAATACCGTGGCATGGTCTCGTTTTCCTATTTGCGAACCTATGCTGGCTAAAGATGCCTTGGTGTATTTCTTGGCAAAGAACATCGCAAGTTGTCTCGCCTGCACGATATGGCGTTTCCTGGTTTTAGACTGAAGGGTTTGCACATCCATCTGGAAATAATCGCTTACCACTTTCTGAATATAATCTATGGAAACTTCCCGCTTGGTATTTTTTACGTAATTATCTACAATCTTTTTAGCGAGCTCCAGCGTGATGTCTTTTTTATTGAAGGAAGAGTGGGCGATAAGGGAAATTATAGCGCCTTCAAGTTCCCTGATATTGGTCTTGATGTTATTGGCCAGAAACTCTACGATGTCTTCGGGCATTTCTACCCCGTCGCGATAAAGCTTGTTTTTTATGATAGAAACGCGGGTTTCAAAATCAGGATGCTGCAACTCTGCCGAAAGTCCCCACTTAAACCTTGATAACAATCTTTGTTCAATATCCTGCATATCTACAGGAGCTTTGTCACTCGTCAGGATTACCTGCTTTCCATTTTGGTGCAAGTGATTAAATATATGAAAGAAAACATCCTGGGTTCCTGCTTTCCCTGAAAGTAGCTGAATATCATCTACAATAAGAACATCAATTATCTGGTAAAAATGGATAAAATCGTTTCTGTTATTTTTCTTTACCGATTCGATATACTGCTGGGTGAATTTTTCCGCAGAAATATAAAGGACGGTTTTCTCGGGATATTTATCCTTTATCTGAACCCCAATTGCGTGTCCCAAATGGGTTTTTCCTAGTCCAACCCCTCCGAAAATCAGTAGCGGATTAAATGATGTTCCTCCCGGTTTGTTAGCGACGGCCATCCCTGCAGATCGTGCTAACCTGTTAGAATCACCTTCCAGAAAGTTCTCGAAATTATAACTTGGGTTTAACTGAGACTCGATTTTTACATTTCTTATTCCGGGAATTACAAAGGGATTCTTTAATTCCGGGTTTTTATTTTTAATAGGAACATCTACTTCCTGGGATGCCATATTGGATCTTTGAGTACTTGGAATTTTCTCTGTAAAAGGGAGTTTATTGCCATAGGTATTCTCCATTTTAATAACATATACCAGTTTTGCTTTCTCCCCCAGTTCCCGGGTAAGCGATACTTTTAGAAGCTTTACATAATGCTCCTCGAGCCATTCGTAAAAAAATTTGGAAGGCACCTGAATGCTTAACGCACAATCGGTAAGTTTTACTGCTTGTATAGGCTCAAACCATGTCTTGTAGGCCTGAGGTGTGATGTTATCTTGTATAAAAGCCAGACAGCTATTCCAAACTGATTGCGCAGTTTTCGACATGCTTTGTTGTACGTTATTTATGGGTTAGTAGTTAGTTACAATGGGCGAACGAAAGTGTTTAAGCTTCCGATCTTGGTGGAACAAATATGTGAACAAAAAATGTAAAAAAAAAACCATTTGGGGGTTGAATTTTAAGAAAATTTTATGCATACTTAAATCCGCTTATGAAAGTACAAAACCTTGTTCTATTAACCTATTAAATCTTTATGAAAAGCCATAATAGTTTTGTTAAAGTTAGATATGCCGAGACCGATCAGATGGGGGTGGTGCATCACGGAAATTACGCGCAATACCTTGAGATTGCTCGCATTGAGTGGTTAGAGAAACTCGGGATTTCATATAGAACTATGGAAGAAAACGGGATGATGTTACCGGTTTATTCGATGGAATTTCGTTTCTTAAAACCGGCCTTTTTTGGGGATGAACTGGAAATTATAACCCGACTCAAAACGCTCCCAAATGTTAAAATTGAATTTGATTATGAAGTGTTCAACAAAGAGGGAGATTTGCTTACTCAGGCTTCAACAGTTTTGGTTTTTATGGACTCAAAAACAAGGCGGCCTGTTAGGTGTCCTGAATATATCCTGAAAAAATTAAAAGATTAATCTTCGAGCCTTTTTATCTTAACCTTATAAGTGGTATCGAATTTTTGAAAAATACTTTCGGCCTCTTTTTTTCTTACTGAAATTCTAATCCTGCAATCCAGTTCCAGTTTCTGCTCAATGATGTTAAGGTCATTTTCCTTGATGATGCGCATCACGGTATTCATCTCAGGGTAATCAAATTTTATTTCAAATACTTCATCAATAGTCCTGGTCACAATCTTTGATTCCTCCAGGGCCATTTGCGCTGCAGTTTTGTATGCGTTTATCAGGCCGCCTACCCCTAGTTTCACTCCGCCAAAATAACGGACTACCACAATTAGAACATTGGTGACCTCAAAAGACTGAATTTGGCCGTAGATGGGCATTCCGGCTGAATTGGATGGTTCTCCATCGTCATTGGCACGATATTGAACTTCTTCTTTTCCCAGCTGCCAGGCATAACACCAGTGGCGTGCCTTATGATGTTTGTTTTTTAATTCTTCCAGATGTGCATTGATCTCTTCTTCGGTTTTAACCGGAAAAGCATAGCCAAAAAACTTAGAATTTCTGTCTTTAAAAAGTACTTCTGGCGAGGCCTTGGTTATGGTCTTGTAGGTATCTTTCATTTACTGGGAGTTTGCCACTAATAAAATACTAATTATCGCTAAAATAAGTCCGATCCAGTTTTTTCTTAAGAGTACCTCCTTAAAGAAAATTATTCCTACCAGGGTTGAGGCCAGGACGATACCCACATGATTCAGGGTGAAAAGTACTGAATTTTCAAATCCCGGACTTCGAAGCGCCATCACCAGAAAATAAATAGAAAAATAATTGGGTATACCTAAAGCTATTCCGCCTGCAAGGCTTTTCCAACTGAGCTTGAGTTTTCCTGAGATGGCTTGGATAATGATAATAGATGTTCCAATAGCTCCGGCTACGGCGAATATACTGGTAGAAAACAAACCTACATCGGTTTCAGATACGTAAAAATTTTCCAGAAAATTAAGACTGGTATCTATAATTCCACTGCCTAAAAATACCAGAAAGGGGAAAATGAGGTTTTTCTTCTTGATCTTCAGACCTTCTTTTTTCTTTATCGAACTCAGGTATACTGCTGCCAGGGCAAGCACAATTCCTAACAGCTTCATGAATCCGGTGCTTTCATGGTAAATAAAAATTCCGAAGAAAACCGGCAAAGCCACCGACATTTTTGAGGCTATAGATACAACCGCCATTCCACTTCGTTGGGTGGTAATAGCTGCAAGATAAAATACAGTTATGAACAGAGCTCCCAGGAAAAGTGATCCCGGAAACCAGATTTCCGAAGGGATTCTTATCAGGTCATCAGTGCTTTCAATATAACCTACAAAACCTACCGTACAGGCGATGAAATAATTTACGATAATTGCCTGCAAGGTATTCACCCCGTATTTCTGATAAAGTTTAAAGACCACAAATATTATGGTGGAAGAGAGTATGCTGAGGAGCAGATAGATCAAAACAATTCCTTTTTAGCGGTGAAAAGATCAATCACATCTTCCCGGGTAGGTTCGATATTCCAGGTGTGAATGCCAAGTGCTTCGGCAGCCTTCGTGTTTTCGATGGTGTCGTCTATAAAAAGACATTCTTCAGGCTCCAGTTTATTTTTCTTTAAGACGAACTCATAAATTTCGGCATCAGGTTTTCTGAAGTTGATCTCGTGTGAAAGGTAAAAGGCATCAAAACAAGTCTTGAAATCTTCATAAAACGGCACATTTTCCTTTACCCAATCTATATGGATCTCGTTGGTATTGCTCAAAAGGATGAGCTTATAATCTTTTTCTTCTGAAAGTTTTTTCAGAAACTGATAGCGGTATTCGGGGAAATCTATCAATATCGCGTTCCAGGAGTTCACAAAGATCTCTGCTTCCAACTGCTTGAATTCCTCCTGGTAGGTAGTGATAAACTTGTCGGAGCTTACCAGGCCTTTTTCATACTTGCGATTGAGTTCCAGAATATCTTCTGTAAGATCTTCAATGCGGTGTTTTCGCATCTCCCTAAGGGTTGCGGATTTGTCAAGGTTTATAAAAACATCTCCAAAATCGAAGATAATGGCTTTAATCATTGATATATATTTTCAGGTTATCGCACCCGATGTTTTTTTCTGAAATTATTTTTTCTGAAAATACTGGGGCTTTAATTCCTTTTTGTAGTTGAATTTTTCCGGTAAAGACCCTGGCTTCATCCCAAAGGTCGGCATCGATAAAAGTTTGAAGCGTCTTAGCTCCACCTTCAATTATTACCGATTGAATTTCAAGGCTGAAAAGCACTTCACAGATCTGCTGGGTAATTCCCCTGGTGAAATCTATAGTTTTAAAGATCAGGTTCTTTTTTGAAGTGGCCTTTTCGCTGTTCTTTGTAAAAACGATGGTTTTTATCCTGCCATCAAACAGGGTAGAGTCCTTTGGAATCCTGAGGTTGCGGTCCAAAACGATTCTCAGGGGATCAGGGCCGTTCCATAGTCGGGTGTTAAGCCCTGGGTTGTCGGCCACTGCGGTTTGGGTGCCAACCATAATACCTTGTTCTTCACTGCGCCATTTGTGCACAAGTTGCTTGGTATACGGCTTTGTGATCCAAACCGGTTCACGCTTTTCTTGCTTCTCGGGAGCAATAAAATTATCCTGACTTTGGGCCCATTTCAGAATTATATAAGGCCTGTTCTTTTGATGAAAAGTAAAAAAACGTTTATTAAGAATCTGGCATTCCTGTTCAAGAATTCCTACATGTACCTTGCATCCGGCATCCAGCAGTTTTTTAATTCCCCTCCCTGAAACTTCAGCAAAAGGATCAACACTTCCAATTACAACTTTTTTTATGCCTTTTGCAATTATTAGATCGCTGCAGGGTGGGGTTTTTCCATAATGGCTGCAGGGTTCCAGGCTCACATAAATAGTGCTGTGCTTTAATAAGGATTCATCCTTAACAGATCTGATGGCAAGCACCTCGGCGTGCGGTTCTCCCGCAACACGGTGCCAGCCTTCGCCAATAATCTTATTTTTGTAAACGATCACGCTCCCCACCATAGGATTGGGATAGGTGGTTCCCAGTCCGTTTTGGGCCAGTTGGATGCATCTTTTTATGTATTTTTCGTGTATATTCACCCCGCAAAAATAGGATTTATAACAAGAATGAGTAGTTTTAAAATAAGGGAAATTCAACCCGAAGACAACGAACAGGTTGCTAAAGTAGTGCGCAGTGTACTCGTGGAGATGGGTGTGCCTAAAGTGGGTACGGCCTACGAAGATAAAGCCTTGGATGACATGTATGGCACATATGAGCCTTCCAGAATGAAGTATTTTGTTCTCGAAAGTGAAGGAAAAATTATTGGGGGAGCGGGAATAGCTCCCTTAAAAGGCTTGGAGGAAAAGGTTTGTGAATTACAAAAGATGTATTTTCTTCCCGAAGCGCGAGGCAAAGGTCTCGGTTCCCAGATGATGGATACCTGTCTTAAATATGCGGCTTCCCAGGCTTTTGAAAAGTGTTATATTGAAACTCTGCCGTATATGGAAAATGCCAGAAAACTTTACGGGAAAAGCGGTTTTAGGTCTTTGGATGCTCCAATGGGAAATACCGGCCATTATAACTGTACTATGTGGATGATCAAGGAGGTTTAGTCTTAAGCATAAGGCTATCCTAAAGAACAAAATATCAGGAATTTGACCATAACGGAATTAAAAAGATCGTTTCTTGCTGAACTTATCAAAGAATATCCTTGTGAGGAGGCCAATTCATTTTTTGGTTTGTTAACGGAAGCTTACCTTGGAATGAGCAGATTTCAGGTAGCCTTGCAACGCGAAAAAGAAATAAGCGAGACCGATCTCGCCAAATTTAAAAGTGCGAAGCAAAGGCTTTTAGATCAGGAACCTATCCAGCATATTCTTGGTAAGACCGAATTTTTCGGATTACATTTCCAGGTGAGTAAAAAGGTGCTTGTGCCACGTCCCGAAACCGAGGAGCTGGTACAATGGATCCTGGATGATCTGGAATCAGAAAACAAAAAAATACAACTCCTGGATATAGGTGCCGGGAGCGGTTGTATCGCGATTAGCCTGGCTAAAAATCTTCCTGAAGCCGAAATTTTCGCGATGGATATTTCAGCTCAAGCTCTTGAAACAGCTATGCTGAATGCCGAAAATAATAAAGTGGTTATTAATTTTGCTGAAAAGGATGTATTGAAGCTGGAAGAACTCGGGCAGGATTTTAATGTTATCGTATCCAATCCTCCCTATGTGCGGGAATTGGAAAAAGCAGATATGCAGCCCAACGTGCTTAGATATGAACCGGGAACTGCGCTATATGTAAAGGATGATGATCCTCTGGTTTTTTACCGAAAGATCGCAGGCTTGGCACAAAAAGCACTTGTGCCCGGAGGTAAGCTTTATTTTGAAATAAATCAGTATCTGGGGCCCGAAACAGAAAAATTACTGCAGGAGTATGGTTTTAAAACTGAACTCCGAAAAGATATTTACGGAAATTTCAGAATGTTGAAAGGCGTAAAAGAAACCTGAAAATTTTACTGATTTGGAACAAGCCCGGAAAGAAAATACAATGAAAAGCATTGCTGTTTTTTGTGCTAGCAGTGACGGTAATGATCCTCTCATTTCAGATGAATCCTACCGGCTGGGGAAAATTCTAGCCCAGAAAAATATAAACCTGGTTTTTGGTGGCAGCAAACTCGGACTTATGGGAAAAGTTGCCGCCGGAGCACTGGATCATAAAGGAAAGGTGATTGGGGTTATCCCCGATTTTCTCAAAACCAAAGAGGTGGTGCATCCAGGCTTAAGCGAACTTATCACCACCCGCGATATGCACGAGCGCAAACTGAAGATGCACGAACTTAGCGATGGTTTTATAGCCTTGCCCGGTGGCTTCGGAACTTTTGAAGAGTTATTCGAGATCATAACCTGGGGGCAGCTGGGCTTGCATAAAAACCCCATTGGTTTACTCAATATTAATGGCTTTTATGATGAATTAATAGCCATGTTGAAAACCATGGTTCGCAAAGAATTACTTAGAAAAGAGAACTTCGATATATTACTAATCGGTGAGGATACCGAAGAACTTTTGGAGAAAATGCATAATTTTAAACCATTGCCTGTCTCTAAGTGGATAGAAAAAGAGCAGACCTGATTATCTAAAAATACAAAAATGAAAATCCGCAAACTTCAGCTATACTCTTTAAATTTCAGGGAGCAGTTGCATTTCTATCGCAATACCCTGGGTTTGGAGGTCAAACAGAATTCCGAGGGAAATTTTGAAGTGCAAATGGGGTATAGCTTGCTGGAGTTTCAATATAAACAGGACGCTAAACCTTATCATATTGCATTTCATATTCCCGATAATCAGGAAGAAGAGGCTCTTGAATGGGTGAAGGAGCGCATGCCGGTTTTAAAAAATAATAATGAGGAGATTATAGATTTTAGCGCCTGGAATGCAAAATCCTTATACTTCTATGATGCCGATGAGAATATTCTGGAATTCATCTCCCGCAGAGATTTTAATAAACCTCAATCTGCTTTGTTTTCAGAAGAAAGTATTCTGGGCGTTGCTGAGATAGGCATTGGCGCCACCGAGGTTCGGGAAAAGTTCAATTTCCTTAATTCCCATTTTGATTTGGAAAAATATGATGGAGATTTCGAGAAATTCTGCGCTATTGGAGATGATGAAGGTTTATTGATCACTATAGACCGAAATAAAAAAGACTGGTTCCCCAGCGATGATAAAGCTTATGCAGCGGAATTCCGGGTGGAATTCCGCCATAAGCAGAAAGAACACCAATTAGTTTTTGAAAACGATGCTTTAAAGACGCTTTCAGAATAAAAATATTTTAAGATTTTATATGACCACTGAAGAAAAGATTAGGCAGTTACGTGAAGAATTAAATCATCATAATTATCTCTATTATGTGCTGGACAAGCCTGAAATAAGCGATTTTGATTTCGATATGAAACTTAAGGAATTGCAAGAGCTTGAAGAGCATTATCCTGAGTTTGATGACCCCAATTCCCCAACCAGGCGGGTAGGAGGTGCCGTAACTAAAAACTTTGAAACGGTGGCTCACCAGTATCGTATGTATTCCCTCTCCAATTCTTATTCTCAGGAGGAACTGGAAGACTGGGAAAAACGGATAAAAAAACTTGTTGATGGTAAATTACAATATGTTTGTGAACTCAAATATGATGGAGCTTCCATAAGCCTCACTTACCAAGGCGGTAAGTTAAAACGAGCCGTTACCCGAGGGGATGGTTTTCAGGGAGATGATGTGACCAATAATATCAAGACTATCCGGTCTATCCCTCTTAAGCTGAAAGGTGATTATCCCGATGAATTTGATATCCGTGGGGAGATTATCCTGCCATACGAAGGTTTTGCGAAGATGAATGCAGAACGGGTAGAAGCGGGGGAAGTACCCTATGCTAATCCCAGGAATACAGCATCAGGAAGTCTGAAGCTTCAGGACAGTGCAGAGGTGGCAAGAAGACCTCTGGATTGTTTGCTCTATTCGATAGTTGCTGAAAGGATTCCAGCAAAAACGCATTTTGAAACCCTGGAAAAAGCCAGAAGCTGGGGCTTTAAAGTGCCTGGCGAAGCCGAATTGAAAGATAATATGGGAGAGGTGCTGGAATATATCAATTACTGGGATATTCATCGTCATGACCTGCCTTATGAGACCGATGGCGTTGTGGTGAAAGTGAACGATTTACACCAACAGGATGAACTTGGCTATACGGCGAAATCGCCACGCTGGGCTATAGCTTATAAGTTCAAGGCCGAACAGGAAGCGACAAAGCTCAAAAAGATAACCTATCAGGTGGGCCGAACAGGAGCGATCACTCCCGTAGCAAATCTTGAACCCGTTCAACTTGCCGGGACTATCGTAAAACGTGCTTCCCTGCATAATGCCGATCAAATCGCTAAGTTGGATATTCGGGAAGGGGATACGGTTTTCGTGGAAAAAGGAGGGGAGATCATTCCTAAGATCGTGGGGGTTGATTTTACCAAACGTGACCCTGGAACTCCCGAGACAAAATATGCTGAACATTGCCCGGAATGTGGAACAAAGCTAATTAGAAAAGAAGGCGAAGCCCAGCACTATTGTCCGAATTACAATGGCTGTCCACCGCAAATCATCGGGCGTATTCAGCATTATATTTCGCGTAAGGCCATGGATATTGAAGGCCTGGGCGGAGAGACCGTAGCCTTGCTTGTAAATGCTGGTCTCATAGAAAACTATGCCGACCTCTATACCCTGAAAAAAGAGGATATTTTACCTCTTGAACGTATGGCAGAGAAATCGGCAGATAACCTGATAAACGGAATAGAAAAATCTAAGGAAATTCCATTTGAGAGGACTTTGTTCGCCCTTGGAATTAGGTATGTAGGGGAAACCGTAGCTAAAAAGCTTGCGAAACATTATAAAAGCATCGATGCGCTTATGGCTGCTTCAGAAGAAGACCTGGTCGCTATTGACGAAATTGGAGAAAGTATAGCCCGTAGCGTTAGAGAATTTTTTGCTTCAGAAGAAAACAGGGAAATAGTTCAACGCCTAAAAGAATATGGGGTTCAACTGAAGATAAATGCTGAGGTGCTCGCGAATCATACCGATAAACTTGCAGGAAATACCTTTGTGATTTCCGGAGTATTTGAAAAAGTCTCCCGTAATGAACTAAAGAAAATGATAGAAGAGAATGGCGGCAAGGTATCAGGCTCTATTTCAGGGAAAACCGATTACCTGGTGGCCGGAGAAAATATGGGGCCCAGTAAACTCGCTAAAGCCGAAAAACTTGGTACTAATATAATCTCCGAAAATGAGTTTCTGAAGATGTTATCCTGAATCTAAAAGACTACGGTACTCTAAACCTGCCTTGCCGGCTGGCTGATCTGGGTAAGAGCTTCATAGTGCATTAAGGTCTTCTTCTAAACAGCAATTTTCACGCCGTTTGTTTCGATATTGTTTTGGCTGTCCAGGTAGAAATCTATCCTTCCCAGGTACAAACCGTAACAGCCTACCTGGTTGACCAGTACTTTTTTTCCGGCCCGGTTGGTTTCTATAGTAGGTTTCTCTAAAAAAGTATGGGTGTGCCCTCCAATGATTAAGTCTATGTTCTCGGTGGCGCGTGCCAGTTTAAGGTCTGATACCTTATCGTGTTGGTATTCGTACCCTAAATGTGAAAGACAAATTACCAGGTCGCATTTTTTTTCTTCTTTAAGTTTTCTGCTCATATCCTGAGCGATCTCTATGGGATTCAGGTACTGGGTTTCCTTGTATAGCTTTTTAGATACCAGCCCAGCCAATTCCACACCCAATCCAAATATGCCGATCTTAATCCCATCTTTTTTGAATATTTTAAACGGCTGAGTATGACCATCCATCACGGTATTGCTAAAATCGTAATTGGAAGAAATAAAATCGAATTCAGCATGAGGAAGTTGGGCATAGAGCCCCTCTATTCCGTTATCAAAATCGTGGTTTCCAATTGTAGATGCGTCATATTTCATCTTACTCATCAGCTTAAATTCCAGCTCACCTCCGTAAAAATTAAAGTATGGGGTCCCCTGGAAAATATCGCCGGCATCCAGCAGCAGGGTATTGGGATTTTCTTTTCTGATCTTTTCTATTAAAGTAGCTCTCCTTGCCACACCTCCCATATTTGGATTACGCGCATCATCAGGTCCGAAAGGATCAATATGACTGTGTACATCGTTGGTGTGCAGAATCGTGATATGTTTTTTGGGGACCGGGCTCATAGCAAGGCTCGAAAGTCCGCCGAGACCAACAAATGCCGTTGCTGTCGTGGTTTGCTGAATAAAAGTTCTTCTTTTCATTTTATTTATTTTTTAAACCTTCCAAGCTTAAAGACCTTATGGTTTAATTCTTTCTGATGAACCTGTTATCTCTTTCAGTTCTTATTGTGTCAACCTTCTCAAAATAATCGATTATCGCGTTGCGCAGTTTGTAATCTACATTATAGAGAGAAACGGGATCTTTAAAGAAATTCATATTGTCGCCGCCTTGTTGTAAATAATCTGAAGTAGCTACAAAGTAGGTTCTTTCAGTATCTATTTCGTCGCCCTGTATTTTAGCTGAAGTAATCTTGAAATCACTGTCCATTTCAATTTGAACGCCACTCACAGGATGTGCGGTTTTGGCTCGTTCCAGATATTCCAGCATCTCCATAATCTTTTCTCCCGAAAGCTCTGCAATCACAATTTCATTTTCAAAGGGCATCAGTCCATAGGCGCTTCTGGCATTCACCTTTCCTTTATTAAGGCCAGAACGAATTCCGCCTTTGTTTAACAAGACCAAATCGATTTCCTTTCCTGTCCGGCTTTTAAATACGGGGTTAGCCTGTTCCATCACGATGTCGGCCATCATATTGCCTATTGCGGTATTGAGCTCTCCCTCACTCTTATTCATGCTTTTAGGATTATACGCCAGGCTGCTGTCCAGGGTTTTGTTGAGGTGTGCGCGGTAAGGTTGTATAAATTCCTCTAATTCAGCATCCGCTTGCTGATTTGTGTCTATGGCGATTCTTTTTCCCTCTATTTCCGAAAGGCGAAGGTTTTCGGTCTTACAAGAATTCAGCATTAGCAAGCCGAGAGCGAGAAAATAAATATTTTTTAGATTGATCATTTGCTGAAATATTTTCAGCAAAGATAAAGAGTTATTTAAAGTCTAATCCTGAAGAAGAAAATTTATCTCAACCTTTTGAAAGGTGATTTTAATGAATTGTTAGGATAAAGCAGTAGAATAAGCAATAAACACTAAAATTTATTATATTTATCATAATTAAATCATAATGAGATTCCCTATACTTCTTTTTTGCTGCATTTTTCTCCTGGCCATTATTAATATCTATGGAGTGGTCTTCGGGATCCCTGATTTAGTTTTGGGCTCCGGTCTATTGTTTTTTCTGCCCCTCCTGGCATTTTATTATAAAAAACTTAATGCATCAAATTTGAACCTGGTTGCCTTTTGTTGCTTTGCTCTGGTGGGTATTTTTGCCTATAGCCTTGAAGAAAGCTGGTATTATAAAATCACCGGACTTATTTGTTTTATGTCGGCTTATATTTTTCTGGGTCGGGAGGCTTTGCATTATACCAAGAGAGAGCAGGCCAGTAAATATATGCTTGGTTATTTTTTGCTGGTGGTTATGGTGAATTCTTATTTACTTCTGGAGCACCTCTTACAGCTTGAACTTTATATAAACAGCCAGGCTGAGTATTTGCTTTATGTATTTTATTATTTAAACCTGTTGTTATTAGGCGGGGTGGCTCTTGTCTTTTACCTCAATTCCTATTCCCGGAAATCGGTTTATTTTATTACCCTTGTCCTGGCTTTTATTTTCGCTGATGTTTTCAGGGATATGGGAGAATTTTACCTGCAGGACACCGTGGTTGTGGTTTTGGGGAACCTGCTAAGACTAGCTGCTATTCTCTTTGCTTTCCTGTTCTTTGTAACCCCGGAAAAGAAACTCAGGCTTTTACATATGATTTAATCTCCTGCCAGCACCTATTTTCACAAAAAAAATAAAGTTGTTAAAAATGTGGTTTTCCTTAATCCGAAAGACTTTAAAGTATTTCGCTGTGTTTTTAATTATTTACATTTGTGCGTCCAAAAAGAACTGTATTGCTGGAATCTTATAAACTCTACCTTGCTAAGAAAAGACTTAAAGCTTTTACCCCTGGAAAGAATGCTTCAGGGGAGCTAAAAAGTCTGGTTTTGCTCTATGATTCGCCTGACGAGCGATTAATTAAAAACCTGGAGAGCTTGAAAAGCGGGATAGGTGTTCCTGAAGAGGCTTTCCACTCTGTTTTCTGCGGAAGCGGCAACAAAGGAATGAAAGACTCAGTAGGTTTTCAGTTAAAGGATATCGCCTATACCGGAAGGATTAAAAACCAGGCTCTAATGGAGGTTATTCAGTCTGGCCCCGATCTTGTGATAAGCTATACTGAAAAAAATAATCGGAGGGCTTTATTTCTACGGGAAGTGATTCCGGCTCCTGTAAAAGCCGGGAGATTTGAAGAAAAAGAGGTTAACCTTAGCATAAACGATGGGAAGGAACCTGGGGTCTTTACGGAAGAGTTGATCAAATATTTAAAAATTTTAAAAGGAGAGTAAATAGAAATGAAAGAGTTTGTTGGTACAGGGGTAGCACTAATCACCCCTTTCAGGGAAGATTTTTCAGTTGATGTGGAAGCCCTGGAAAACCTGGTCGAAAATCAGATTGAAAATAATATAAATTACCTGGTTGTTCTTGGAACAACCGCAGAGAGTGCGTGCCTCACTAAAGAAGAAAAAGAGCTTATAAAAGCTACGGTTGTTAAAAAAAATAATGGCCGTCTTCCCCTGGTCCTGGGAGCGGGAGGAAATAACACTGCCGCCCTTGCAGACGAACTAAAAACGGGAAATCTTGAAGGTTTTTCAGCTATTTTATCGGTTTCGCCTTTTTATAATAAGCCAACTCAGGAAGGTATATATCAGCATTTTAAGACCATAGCAGAAGCTTCACCCGTGCCTGTTATTTTATATAATGTGCCTGGCAGAACTGCCTCGAATGTTTTGCCTCAAACTGTAAACCGAATTGCTCGCGATTTTCCAAATGTGATAGGGATTAAAGAAGCGGCCGGAGATATGGTACAGGCAATGAAACTTATCTCGTTGGTTCCTGAAGATTTTCTCGTAATATCAGGAGATGATATGATTACCCTGCCTATGGTTTTGGCCGGAGGAAAAGGAGTGATCTCGGTGATTGGACAGGGCTTTCCGAAAGAATTTTCAGAAATGCTTTCCCTCGGCCTGGCCGGAAAAGCAAAGGAAGCCTATAAGATACATTATAAAATCGCACCTTCAATAGATATGATTTTTGCTGAAGGCAACCCTTCCGGGATCAAAGCTTTACTTCATAAAAAGGAGCTTTGTCAAAATGTATTGCGACTTCCAATTGTAAAAGCTACAGCTGCTTTAACAAAACAGATAAACGATTTTGTAGATAACTTTTAATATAAGCCCTAACCCCCGTTTCTATAGCGGGGGTTGTTACTCTTAGACTTCATCCGGCTTTCATTGGGTTTAAGTTTTTGTAGGAATTACAATAAAACTCCTGTTTTAGGGTTAATGCAGTGCGATTGAAAGTTTTTTTATACTCAGGAAAAAATGTACTTTTGCCAGATGTTTTTACAAAGAATGAAAAAAGCCTTTTTATTACTCAGTGTATTATTGTTAAGTGTCTCTTGTAGCGAGTATCAAAAACTCCTGAAGAGTGAGGACACCGGCGAGAAATATACTACTGCCGAACAGCTTTATAATGAAGCTAAAGAAGAAGAAGATAAATCTAAGTTTAGGAAGGCCCTTCGTCTTTTTGAACAAATAGTACCTAAATACAGAGGTAAGCCGCAAGGAGAAAAATTAAGTTTCCTATTTGCTGATACCTACTACCAGTTGGGTGATTTTTATCTGTCTTCCTATCAGTTTGAGCGTTTTCAGCAGTCTTATCCAAATTCTGAGAAGCTGCAGGAGGCCGCTTTCAAGAAAGCTGCGAGTTATTACGAGCTTTCCCCACGCTATGATCTGGATCAAACCGATACCCGGAAGGCTATTACCGAACTTCAGGCTTATTTAAATACTTTCCCAGAGGGTGAATATGCTACCCGTGCCAATGAACTGGCAACAGAATTAAGAATCAAACTGGAGAAAAAGGCCTTTGAAATTGCAAAACAATACCATACCACAGGTCTTGCCCGTGCAGGTAATTTTAGAGCGGCTATCACCTCCTTTGATAATTTCATCAAAGAGTATCCGGGATCTCCATTTAGAGAAGCGGCTTTCTATTACAGGTTTGATGCGGCTTACCAACTGGCAATAAACAGTTTTGCCAGTCTTATGGAAGAGCGCTTGGAAGAAGCAAAAACGTATTATGAGGCATACGTGAAGCGATATCCGGAAGGGGAATACCTTTCTTCGATGAACGCTTCCTTAGAAGATATTGAAACGAGGTTACAAAATTTATAATTAGCAAGAAAGTATGATGGATATTAAGAAATCTGACGCCCCGGTGAACACTACCACTATCGACAAGAACTTGGTAGATGCACCCACAAATAACATTTATGAGGCTATTTCTGTAGTGGCGAAACGCGCTAACCAGATCAATGCTGAAATCAAAAAGGAATTGCTTGAGAAGCTGGACGAATTTGCCACTTACAACGATAGCCTTGATGAGATTTTTGAGAACAAAGAGCAGATAGAAGTTTCTAAGTTTTACGAAAAACTTCCTAAACCACATTCTTTAGCAATCCAGGAGTGGTTAGATGACAAAATCTACTACCGCAATACCAAGGAATCTGAAGAAGCATAATCTGGTATTATGTCCGTGCTAAAAGGTAAAAACGTACTCTTAGGCGTTACTGGTGGTATTGCTGCCTATAAAACGGCCTTTTTAGTAAGACTGCTTATTAAAGCCGGTGCCCACATAAAAGTGGTGATGACACCGGCCTCTAAAGAATTTGTTACTCCGCTAACACTTTCCACACTTTCAAAAAATGAAGTCTTTTCATCTTTTACCAATGAAGAAGATGAAAATGCTGTTTGGAACAATCACGTAGAACTCGGCCTTTGGGCCGATTTTATGATTGTAGCCCCTGCCTCGGCCAATACATTGGCCAAGATGGCTTCAGGCACCGCCGATAATTTATTGCTTGCCGTATATCTTTCAGCTAAATGCCCGGTGTTTTTCGCTCCGGCTATGGATCTGGATATGTACCGGCATCCGTCTACCAATAACAGCTTTGATCAACTTAAGGAATACGGGAATATTATGATCCCGGCAGGCACAGGTGAACTCGCCAGCGGACTCCACGGGGAAGGCCGGATGGCTGAACCCGAAGATATTCTTGAGTTTTTGGAGCAGCACTTTTCAGCGGAACTTCCATTAAGGGATAAAACCATATTAATTACAGCCGGGCCAACTTATGAAGCCATTGATCCCGTTCGTTTTATCGGGAATCATTCCAGTGGAAAAATGGGCTTTGCTCTGGCTGAAACCGCTGCCGCTTTGGGAGCCGATGTTATCCTGGTTACCGGTCCCACCCATTTGGAGATCAGTGAACCAAATTTGAAGTTAATCAGAGTGGTAAGTAACGAGGAAATGTATGCCGAGGTAAATAAATACTTTGCTGAAGCCGATGTGGTGATCGCCGCTGCCGCAGTGTCCGATTACAAGCCAAAACAAGTCGCTTCGCAAAAGATCAAGAAAAACGACAATAAGCTTACTTTGGAACTCGAAAAAACCCGTGATATTCTTGCCTCCCTGGGGAAAAATAAAAGTGAACAACTTCTGGTAGGTTTTGCCCTGGAGACTAACGATGAACTTGAAAATGCCCGCGGAAAACTGAAGCGGAAAAACCTTGATTTCATCGTTTTGAATTCCTTGCAGGACAAGGGAGCTGGTTTTCAGAAAGACACCAATAAGATTACTATCGTATATCCAGATTCGGTTAAAGAATTTGATTTGAAACCAAAATCGGAAGTAGCGAAGGATATATTAAATGAAATCGTAACTTTGATAAATGCGTAACTTCCTCCTGATTATTTTGATGTTTTTCAGTCTGAGTCAAATAAACGCCCAGGAACTCAATTGTCAGGTGGTTTTGAATACCGAACAAACCGGCCAAAGCAATCTTTCGGTTTTTCGTACCTTGGAACGCGCTCTCACCGAATTCGTTAACCAAAACAGCTGGACCGATAAGGAATTTTTGCCGCATGAGCGCATTAACTGTAGTATGTTTATAACCCTAAACAGCTTTGAGGGAGAATCTTTTTCAGGCACCATCCAGGTGCAGTCATCCCGTCCCGTTTACGGAAGTACAATGGTGAGTCCTGTCTTTAATTTTAACGATGAACAATTCGGGTTTAATTACCGGGAATACGAACCCTTAAATTATAACCAGAACTCTTACAGCTCCAATCTTGTTTCCGTGGTGAGCTTTTATGTCTATACCATCTTAGGCCTGGATGCCGATACTTTTTCTCCTGAAGGCGGCACCCAATATTATCAGGAGGCCAACAGGATAGTCACAACCGCACAGCAGGGTGGAAGGCAGGGCTGGAGTGGGGCCGATGGGAATAGCTCCCGTTATCGCCTGAATACCGATCTTCTTTCAAATACCTTTGCTGAATACCGTACGGCACTTTACCAATACCACCGCCTCGGACTGGATGAAATGCACCGCGACCAGGAAAAAGGCAAGATGGCAATTGCCGATGCACTGGAAAAACTTGAAATCATGAACCGTCGTCGTGCTAATTCACTCCTGCTTCGTACTTTTTTCGATTCCAAAGCCGATGAGATCTCGCAAATCTTTAGTGGAGGTCCTGCTATAAACCGGCCTGGTTTAACCCAAACCTTAAACAATATCGCCCCGCGTTATTCCCGTAACTGGCGAAACCTGCAATAATAATTTTCCCGGTTGATTGGGAAATAATTCTCACGTATATTTAGCACAAATTCTAAGAACTTGCTTACTGCACTATCCATAAAAAATTACGCCCTTATTGAAGATATAAATATCAAACTTCAGCAAGGCTTTACTATCATTACCGGAGAAACCGGTGCCGGAAAATCAATTATGCTTGGGGCTCTTGGTCTCTTGCTTGGCGATCGCGCCGATTATAGTTCTATTCGGGATAGCGCTAAAAAGTGTGTTATCGAAGGGACTTTTAATATTGGTAATTACAATTTAGAAGACTTCTTTTTTAAGGAAGACCTGGACTTTGAAACCCAAACTATTATTCGAAGGGAGATTTTGCCTTCCGGGAAATCCCGTGCTTTTGTAAACGATACCCCTGTGAAACTTTCTTCTCTTAATAAATTGGGAGGATTTCTTATAGATGTTCATAGTCAGCATGAAACGCTTAGCCTGGGGAATAATGAATATCAATTTCAGGTAATAGACACTATTGCCGGGAATGAGGCCCTGTTGCTTGATTACCGCAACCGCTTCAGGGAATTTAAAAAACTTAACCGCAGGCTGGAAGAGCTCAAAGAAGAGCAGGCCCAGGCTGCCCGCGAATATGACTATAACCTGTTTCTGCTCAATGAGCTTGAGGAAGCTAAACTCGAGCCCGGGATGCTGGAAGCCCTGGAAAGCCGTTATGAGGAATTGAATAATGTAGAAGAGCTTACCGAAAAACTTGGTTCGGCGGTAGATCTTATAGGCCGGGAAGACATCGGTAGCCTGGAAACCCTGAAAGAGGTGCGGGCAGGCTTGTCTAAAATCGCAGGTTTTTCAGCTACTTATGAAAGTTTGAATGAGCGCGTGGAAAGCATTATCATTGAACTGGATGATATCTCCCAGGAACTTTCAGATGCACTTGAGAGGGTAGAAGCTAACCCGGAAGAGCTGGAAGCAACAAATCAAAAACTTCAGCTTATCTATAATCTTCAGAAGAAACATTCTGCAGAGAATATTGAAGAATTACTGGAAATTAAGAATCAGCTTCAGGAAAAAGTTTCGGTAAGTGAGAATGCCGAAGCCTCCTTGCTGGAAGCTGAAAAGGCCATTTCAGAAGCGAAAAACAGCCTTGTTGAGGTTTCAGCAAAGATCCACCAGAATCGCAAGAAGATCATTCCGGTATTTATCAAACAAACCGAAGAAATTCTTGCCGGTTTGGGCATGCCTAATGCCCGCCTTAAGATTGAACTCAAACCACAACAGGAACTTCTTCCTAACGGGCAGGACCAGTTATTCTGGTATCTTGCCGCCAATAAAGGCGGAGACTTCAAGGAGATGAAAAAAGCTGCTTCTGGTGGGGAATTATCCCGTATTATGCTGGCGGTGAAGAGTATTCTGGCTGCGCAAAGCAGTTTGCCCACCATTATTTTTGATGAGATTGATACTGGGGTTTCCGGGGATATCGCGCAAAAAATGGGGGAGATCCTGAAGCGGATGGGAGAATCTATGCAGGTGATCGCGATCACCCACCTTCCGCAGATAGCCGGAAAGGGTAACAGTCACTTTAAGATTTTTAAAGAAGAATCGGCACAAATAACAACCACCAAGATATCTGAACTTGAGCAAAATGAACGCATAGAAGAACTTGCGATGATGCTTGGCGGGAATAATATTAGTGAATCGGCCATGGCACACGCCCGGGCTTTGTTGAATTAGAAAACTAACCGGTTGAGCCTCTGAAGGGAATTTTACTATCTTTACCGGCTCAACAATCCATAAAAACCAAAACCATGTCATACAACCTGCTAAAAGGGAAAAGAGGAATTATTTTCGGGGCTTTAGATGAAAATTCCATCGCCTGGAAAACAGCTGAACGGGTAAATGAAGAAGGCGGAAAATTTGTACTCACTAACGCGCCTATAGCCATGCGAATGGGAAACATTCAGCAACTTGCCGAAAAAACCGGTTCTGAGATTATTCCTGCCGATGCCACAAAAGTAGAAGATCTTGAAAACCTTGTTGAAAAAGCGATGGAGATTCTTGGAGGAAAAATCGATTTCGTCTTGCATTCCATCGGAATGTCGGTGAATGTGAGAAAAGGAAATCATTATACCGATATGAATTACGATTTCACCACTAAGGGTTGGGATGTTTCTGCGGTTTCTTTCCACAAGACAATGCAGGTTCTATACAAAAAAGAAGCGATGAACGAGTGGGGAAGTATTGTAGCCCTTAGCTATATGGCCGCCCAGCGCGTGTTCCCTGATTATAACGATATGGCAGATAACAAGGCTTATCTGGAGTCTATAGCCCGTAGTTTCGGGTATTTCTTCGGAACAAATCAAAAGGTAAGGGTGAACACCATATCACAATCCCCAACACCAACCACTGCCGGTACCGGGGTGAAAGGTTTCGACGGTTTTATTGCCTATGCCGATAAGATGTCGCCGCTTGGGAATGCCACAGCTCTTGAATGTGCCGATTATACCCTTACACTTTTCTCTGACCTTACGAAAAAAGTGACCCTTCAGAATCTTTATCACGATGGTGGTTTCTCCAATATGGGAGTTAGCCAGGAAGTGATGGATACTTTTATGAAAGACCAGGAATAATATTCTTACCTGATAAAGGGCTGTGAGAAAAAATGCAAAATTGTTTTTTCTGGCAGCCCTTTTCTTTTAGTACCTTTATAAGATGAAATTGGAATATTCGTTTATCATTCCTGTCTACAACCGGCCCGGGGAAATCAGGGAGTTGTTGCAGAGTATGCTGGCTCTGGATTTCACAAGGCCTTTTGAAATTGTGATAGTAGAAGACGGTTCCTCCAAATCTTCTGAAGAGATTATTAAAGAGTTTCAGCAGCAACTTAATATTAGCTATTATTATAAAAAAAATACAGGACCCGGCCATTCCCGTAATTATGGGATGCGTTATGCCAAAGGGGATTACTTTATAATTCTGGATTCTGATGTTTTACTCCCTCCTGATTATTTAAAGTATATAGACGGCTTTCTTACCCATACGTACTGCGATTGCTTTGGCGGGCCAGATGCTGCACACCCCTCTTTTAGCAACACCCAAAAGGCTATAGATTATGCGATGACCTCTTTTTTAAGTACTGGCGGCATACGCGGCAAAAAATCGTCGGTAAATAAATTTGAACCCCGCAGTTTTAACATGGGGATTTCCCGAAAAGCATTTGAAGCAACAGGCGGTTTTGGCCTTATCCACCCCGGAGAGGACCCCGATCTTTCTCTTAGGCTTCAGAAAGAAGGTTATCAAACCTGCCTTATCCCCGATGCTAAAGTTTTTCACAAGCGCCGTATCGACTGGAATAAATTCTATCACCAGGTTGAAAAATTTGGAATGGTGCGGCCCATCCTTAATTCCTGGCATCCCGGTTCGGGCAAAATTACCTATTGGTTTCCTACGCTCTTTACTGCCGGGTTTATTTTGTCAATTCTGCTGCTCAGTACCGGCTTTTGGTGGTTTTTTGGACTCTACCTAATTTATTTTATCCTGGTGTTTCTCGATTCGGCTATTAAGAACAAAAGTGTTAGCATTGGATTGTTTTCGGTCTATGCTGTCCTGGTGCAATTTGTTGGTTATGGATATGGTTTTTTTAAATCTGTATGGCAGCTTAAGGTCCTGAAAAAGAATCCTGAAATTGCTTTTCCAAACTTATTCTTTAAACATGCGTAAAACCACGATTAAAACCCCTGACTTTTTAAAGAAATCCAATTTGCAAACCTTTGGGTTCTTTCTCCTTTTTGCTGCTCTGGTATGGGTTCTGGTTCAGCTGTCAAAAGATTACACCCAGGTGATGCCTATACCTTTGGAATATGTAAACCCCCCAATGGATAAAAGTATCGCTGAAGAGAAACCGGCTTATGCAGAGATAAGGATGCAGGATAAAGGATTTAGTATTCTGTATTTTCAATTATTCACACCTGAACTTCAAATCGACCTGGAAAAAGCCCGGGAGGAAGACGGTCAATTGATTTATTCTTTCGAAGATAATAGAGAGGATATTGCCCGGCAACTCGATATTGATTTTGAGGAAACCCGATTCCTTCTTGAAGAGTTAATTATAGATTTTCAACCTAAAAAGCTGAAACGACTTAAAGTGGTTCCAAGATTAAATCTTTCATATGCCGTTGGTTACTCGGCAAATGAAGAGATTCGGTTAAATCCCGATTCTATTAATGTTAGTGGCCCGGCGTCTATTATTGATACCCTAAGCGAAATCAAAACATTTCCGCTTGAAAAAAGCGATATCAACGATGATATTATGGGAGAAATCACCATAGATACCACGGGCCTTGGGATGCTAAGTTTTTATCAAACTGAAGTAACCTATAATTTGGAAGTGGAAAAATTTACCGAAGGCCAGGTTCAGGTGCCGGTTGAGGTGCAAAACGTTCCCGAAGGTGTTAATCTGAATATTTTTCCGCAGGAAGTGAAATTGTTTTTCCAGGTAAACCTTAAGCAATACCACCTGGTTCATCCTGAAGATTTCTCAGTTGTTTGTGATTTTGAAGATATCACCGAAGGTCAGGATTACTTACTGGCCGAGCTGGTTAGAAAACCGGATTTTGTTACTAATATCCGGCTTAGTGAACGGAAGATCCAGTTTATCATAAAACGATGATGATAGTAGGCTTAACAGGAGGGATAGGAAGTGGGAAAACCACCGTGGCTAATTTCTTCAGGGAACTTGGCATCCCGGTTTATATCGCCGACGAGGCCGGGAAACGCCTGATGCTTTCTTCCAAAGAAATTAAAGATGCAGTGCAGGAGCTTTTTGGAGAAAAAGCATATTCCGGTAATGAGCCAGACAGAAAATATATCGCTTCCCGGGTGTTTAAGGATTCAGGAAAACTGGAGGCTTTAAATAAAATAATTCATCCTGCCGTGGCTGCCGATTTTCAAAGCTGGCTCACCAGACAAAAAGCCCCCTACATAATCTATGAGGCAGCTATCCTTTTTGAATCCGGAGGTGATGAAAAATGCGATTATACTATTCTGGTGACCGCTCCCCACGATGAGAAGATAAAGAGATTGCGGTTTCGTGATAATACAGAAATAGAAGAAATAGAAGCGCGAATGGACAATCAGTGGTCTGATGAAAAAAAGTTAGAACTTGCCGATTTCCGGATCCAAAATACCGATCTAGCCCTTACAAAATCACAGGTTGAAGAATTGAATGAGATTCTCTTAAAATCCCGTAAAAAATGAAAAAAGTTTTGTTAACATTTGGTTAAACCACTTAAGCTCTAAATGTTAAAATCTTACTTTTGGGGGCATGAATAAAAAGCTTTTCTTCATCCTGGTTGTCTTAATGAGCCTTTCACTTATTGGGATTATTTTCGTCCAGGGATATTGGATTAAGGGTGCGGTTGATGATAAGGAAGAACAGTTTTCTTATAATGCAAAACAGGTGCTGATTAAAGTCTCTAACCAGATACAAAACAAGGAGTTAGAAGAATATTATATAAGATTTATTGATGCCGATACCACCAACTCTAAGTTGGAAGAATCTAAACTCACCGAATATTCCTATACCAGCGAAAATAAGTTACGCAATCAATCGCTCTTTCATACGGAATCTATCCTTGAAGAAGATTATAAGGTTTCTTCAGGCTTTTTAAGTGCGGCCAACGATAGTATCCCTTTCACTAAACTTATTAATAAACGGGTTACCAATATCGTGTCCCGGCGAAACCTTGATGCCAACAATACTTTAAGTGCCAGGCAACAAATATCCCGTATGATGAGGATGGATCAGGTAGAGAAAGATATTCTGAAAAGCAGTATTGCCGAATATACCAGTAAACTTCCGCTGCATAATCGGGTTAGCGATGAGGAAATTAAAAAACTCCTTACCAAAGAACTCAAAAACCGTGATCTTGATACCGATTTCGAATATGGTGTTTACAGCAATTCAATTGCGACCAACCTTCATTCTGAAAATTTTAGTTTAAATCATCCGGCTACTTACGGAGTACCTCTTTTTGTAGATAATACAGGGAACAGCAATTACCAATTGCTGGTTAATCTTCCCGGAAAGAAAAAAGTTGTGCTTTCTTCAGTGGTATTGATGGCCGCTCTATCTATTATATTTACGCTTATTATCGTAATCGCGTATTCCAGCGCTTTGTCTCAATTGATAAAACAACGGCAGATTTCCCAGATCAAAACCGATTTTATCAATAATATGACCCACGAATTCAAAACCCCAATTGCCACTATCAACCTGGCATTGGACGCCATAAAGAATCCCAAGATCAAGAATGATAATGAAAAAATCAGTCGTTACCTGCAAATGATAAGGGATGAGAATAAGCGCATGCACGGGCAGGTGGAGAACGTGTTACGAATCTCTAAGCTCGAAAAAAACGAACTCGATCTTAAAAAGGAAAGAATACAGTTGCACGACCTGGTGGAAGAAGCCATTACCCACGTACAACTGCTAATAGAAGACCGTGGTGGCTATGTGAAAACACACTTCGCAGCCTTGAGATCTTCTATCCTGGCCAATCCCGATCACTTTACCAATGTGGTGGTGAATATTCTGGATAATGCCGTTAAGTATTCGCCAGAAGAGCCTAAGATAGATATCTATACTGAAAATGTAAAGAACTATATCATCCTGAAGATCCGGGACCAGGGGGCCGGGATGAGTAAGATCGTTCAGAAGAAAATATTTGAAAAATTTTATCGCGAACATACCGGTGATATTCACAATGTAAAAGGCCACGGCTTAGGTCTGGCTTATACTAAACGCATCGTGGAAGACCATCACGGAGAGATCACCGTAGAGAGCGAGAAAGGAAAAGGAAGTACCTTTATAATTAAATTACCACTAATATCTTAATATATGGAAACTGAAAACAAAAAAATCCTGTTAGTAGAAGACGATCCGAACTTCGGAACTGTCCTTAAAGATTACCTGGCGATGAACGACTATGAGGTCACTCACGCCAAAAACGGAATGGAAGGCTTTGAGAAATTCAAGAAAGACGATTTCGACCTTTGTATTCTTGATGTGATGATGCCCTATAAAGACGGGTTTACCCTGGCAAAGGAAATTCGCGAAAAGAATGAAGAAATTCCAATTATCTTCCTTACTGCCAAAGCGATGAAGGAAGATGTACTTAAAGGCTATAAAGTAGGAGCCGACGATTATCTGAATAAGCCTTTTGATTCTGAAGTTCTGCTTATGAAGATCAAGGCTATTATGCAGCGCAAGGCTACCGATAGCGTTGCCGATAGCAAGCAGTTTGAATTTGAAATCGGTGACTTCCACCTGAATTCAAAACTAAGGTTCCTTACCTTTAGAGATGAAGAACCTCAAAAACTATCTCCAAAAGAA
>NZ_DATCSO010000028.1:0-72503 GCF_036568425.1 Salegentibacter sp.
ACTAAAGCTTTTTGAACGGTTCAAATTCTTGAACCAACTTGAAAAATGGATTATTAAGAACAGAATGAATATTGCTTATGCATTAATTCCTTTATCCCTGATCTTAGGCGTTTATACAGGAATTTTATTATCTGCTTTTAATGCCAGACCACTTTGGAACAATGCAATTCTGGGACCTTTATTCTTAACCTCTGGACTCTCAACAGGTGCTGCCGCAATTATCATTTTGTCTAAAAGTTCTAAAGAAAAACGCCTTTTTGGCAAGATAGATTTGGGATTGATCATTATTGAGTTGGCCCTGATTGCTCACATGATAATGGGATATTATGCAGGCTCTCAAGTGCAGCTCGAAGCTATGGAATTATTAGTAGGAGGTGAATTCACCCTCATGTTTTTTGGTTTTGTGGTACTTCTTGGGTTAATATTGCCGGCGACATTAGAGTTAATAGAAATTATAGGTTATAAAATACCCGTAATAATACCCGCATTACTAGTGATTTTAGGAGGACTTGTTTTTCGATTCGTAATGGTAGAAGCAGGACAATTAACACGATATCTGTATTGATCAGATAATTCTGGATAGTAACAGGCAGATGATAATTCCGAAAGGATAAAGAATAGACTTAAAAAGTATTTTTACTAATAAAATAAAACAGGATGGTTAAGAAAAAACTGGCAAAAACTTCATCTTTTAGATATGTGATTTTCACATTGTTCCTCATTGTGATTGCCGGGGGATTAATTTTTTGGTATAAAGCCCCGGAACCGGAACAAGAAGGAATTAAGGTAGAGCAACTACTCAATGATGCCATTAGTTCTGAAAGATATATTTCTACAGATCAGGTTGCACAAAAAATAATAGGAGAAGATCCGTCTTTTATTTTAATTGATGTTAGAAGTGCAGATAATTACGAGACTTACTCACTTCCTAATGCTATTAATATTCCTATTCAAAATTTATTAGACGAAGAGTATGTAGGTTATTTAAACCAGTCTCAATATGATGTCATATTCTATTCGAATGATAATTTTTATGCTGATCAAGCCTGGTTATTATGTAAACGGCTGGGGTATAAAAACCTGCGGGTATTAGAAGGAGGTATGAATAGGTGGTTTACTACCATAATTAATCCAACTGTTCCTGACGAAAATATGGCAGCCGAAGATTTCGAGTTGTATTCTACAAGAAAAGCTGCAAGTATGTACTTTGGAGTTGTTTATCCTGAGCCAATTACTGTTGAAGAACCCATTGTTAAAAAAACAGTTCCCAAAAAACCCGCGCCAAAAAAGGTAATCCCGGTTAAAAAGAAAAAGAAAAGACCGGTAGAAGGTGGTTGTTGATTTATAAATTGTAAAAATCCTTTTATTATGAAAGAATTTAAAAATGTAAAAAGATTATCTATTGGGCCGGCCATTTTTATTTTGGCACTGATAATAGCATTTCTGTCCTATGAACGTTCGGAAAACCTATACGCCATGGACGCTGCCAGTACTCTTGAAAGTTTAACAACCCGGAATTACGTCATATCCATTGAAGACAGTAAACAATCAGGTGTGGTATTAGTGGATATTAGAAACCCATATGAATTTGAAAACTCACATTTAGAAAATGCTATAAATATCCCGACTCCTGATATTTTAAAGGAAGAAAATCAAACAATTTTCAAGGAATGGAAAGAATCAAATAAAACAGTCACCCTATACGGAAAGGATATAGAGGAGGCAAACATTCCTTTTCTCTTGCTGTATCAGTTAGGTTATGACAATTTAAAATTGCTGAATGCAGAAAACAGGTGTGTACAAAATAAACTGAGAACAGATCCAACCAATCTTGAAAAACCCATTGCAAACATTAGAGCCTTTATAGATGAATCTATCAGGAAATCTAAAATAAAAAAAGTTGTGAAAAAAGAAAGAAAACCCGTTCCAAAGAAAATTGTTCCGGTTAAAAAGAAAAAGAAAAAACCTATAGAAGGTGGCTGTTAAGGCCTGGTTTAAGCCATAGCTCCTGTAATGACGAAGATAACTGTTCAGAAAAGCAGGTACCTATAAAGAAGGACACTGAAAGAAGGTAGGACTGGCAGTCTTTTCCAGCCTCTCCGTAAGTGATGCTTCAATGTGCTTATAAAATACCTTTTCCGAAGTATAGCCATTTTATAGCCATAATATCAATAACAGATATCTCGGCTTTATAAGCATTGATGCAGAAGCTGCGAGACACTGTCTGGTAAAGTGTCACTCAATTCAATCATAAACTACTTTACAAACCGTGGTACCATTGCCTCAACAGAATCTTTTAATGCAAAAATAAAAGCATTCACAAGTCAGTTTGGAGGAGTGAAAAATATAGAAGTCTTTTTGTATCGTTTGGAAAAGCTGTTTTCTTAAAAGCTCCACAACCCAGAAATTGAGCTTAATTCTTCTCAATTACCCTAAAACCAAAAAAACCAGCCTTTTTCAAGACTGGTTTCTTCTATTTTGCTCCTCCTCTTGGGCTCGAACCAATCGTGCCTTTCTTCGGCTAAACAGTCATTTACAAAGGATTGTTAATTATGGGTATCCGAAAAGTATGCCTTTAATTCATAATTTTATTTTTAATTTAGTCTGCATGAGATTTTAAAATCTATCATTGTGAGCCTTATAGCTTGTATTTTGCAACACACTGAATTACAAGAGTCTCTTAATTTTACTTCTCAAAGAGTGTTTCAAACTATATATTTAAGGCTTCTTCAGAGAACAATTCCTTCTGAATAAATTTAAGTGCATATTCTTCATCCTGTTCAATAGCTAATTCAATAGCCTTGCTAGCTGTAAAGAGAAAATTTTCACAGCGATTTTTCTGTGCAAAACTATTCTCAACCATCATGCTTATATTATCCTGAATAGATTGGTCTAGATGAGGAACAAAAAGATTTCTAACAGTTGGTAAATCAGTATTTTGCCTTACACTAGCCTGAGCAATATTCCTATACAAATAGTAAGGTTTTGCAATCTTTTGTATATAAAGACCAATAAATATTGGATTAAATTGGCAAGGTTCACTTAACCTAGCCCTTATTGTAAAGGATGCAAATAACCAATCCTCTTCTTCCCTTACAACCCCTACATCGCCTACAGTTCCCATTTGAGAAATTATAATATCTCCTTTTTTAGTATAAAATTTTTCCTGCAGCTCTTCTGTGTTAATTATTCTATCTAACTTCTCCTTACTTATTTCAGTATTTTTAATGTTTAACCCTTTTATATACGGAACACCACTGCTGTCATTTGTGTAAGGTGAAGTTGGAACAGTACCATAATTGATATCTGAGCATATTTCGCTTAGCAAACTAAATCCATGACTTTTTATGATTTTTTCCACGTCATCATAAAAGGGTTGGTAGAATTCTGAATCTATTCTATTATATAATCCAAAACTTTCTGAAAATTTTTTAATATTTATTGGTTCATCGTTTAATTCAAAGTCTTTTAATCCTATAGCTTCATTTAATAGATTTTCAGCAGTTTTAAAAGAATTTTCAGACCTTTTCTTTTCTGTATGTGCTATCTTTATAAGTTCCGCAATTTTCTCCTGAAAATTAAAATTCAAAATCGGAATCATTAACTTCTTAATCTGAAATATACTTACCCAAGGTTGAACATTACCCGTAGACAATCTTTCTATTTGCTTTAAACCATATTTACTATTGAAGTAAGCGGTGAAATAAAAAGGATTAATTCTATTCTTATCTAAAATTTTAAGCTTAATAACATTTTCACTACAGTTAAAATTAGTTTCCTCTTCAGTAATAATTGAAGCTCCGCCAATTTTCCCTTTTCTTGCCATCATCACTTCATGAAGTTCTGTGGTTGATTTAGGAAGTTGATTATGGGCTTCTTGAGAAATAAATTCCAGCTCTGATTTATTAATAAATGTCTCCCCTACATTTCCTGACCTAATAAATGGAACTACCTTAGGATTATTATCATTTTTGATTTTGGCAACTACTGCGAATGACCCATTCGTTGATAAATCTGACATATAAGTCAATTCGCCAAGTTTTGGGGAATCATCTATAAAAGAATATAATTTTAAAAATTCTTTCTTATAATATTCTGAATCAATCCTAAATTCTACATTGTCTTTTAAGATTTCATTTTTATTAAAAATAGTAATCTCTAGCCCTTTCAATAACTCTTTGTATTTTTTTTCATCGAAAGGGCTTTCTACTTTCCCACTAGGGACAGTTTCTCACTTTTGGCAAATTCTATAAAAGCTTCTGCAATTCCATTTTCTGTCAATCCATCATGATTATAGAGGTCATGCTTTACAATAAGATGACCATGACTATCTAATAAATACTCATCTGAGTCTTTTAAAACCTTATCATAGTGGTCTAATGGTTCAGCTTCCACTTCTTCATTCTTAGTCTTATTTGCAGAAATTGGATAATCCTTCTTTCTCACGAAAATTTTTTCACCACTATTATCTTTTGACGGCTCCTGCATTGTAGCAAAAAATATAGGGTAGTCTTCTTTTTTTGGACATAGCTTTTCATCCCATTTTTGTACAATTAAAACTGACGTCTTAGTGCCTGTATGAGGTTTAAAAACATTTGGATGTAATCCTACTACTGCCAAAATTCTACAATGTTCAGATATATAATCCCGGATATATTTGTCACTGTTATTGTTAAACCTTCCCTGAGGCAATACAACAGCCATTCTTCCTCCAGGTGCTAGGAAATCTAAATTTCTTTCAATAAATAAGATGTCTCTTCCTAACTTCTTATGATATTTCCCACTAGATTTTTTCCCTAATTCATATTTTGACAAAATTCTACTTTCCTTAATATCTCCAGCAAAAGGAGGATTAGCCATTAGCACATCAAATTGGAAATCCCGATTACTGCCTTTTTCTGCTCGTAATTTTTTTAGATTTCTCCAGCCCTGAAAGTATGTATCTTGCCACTGCTCATCTTCTGTCTTTTCATCCCACCTTTCCCAGTCAAGAGTGTTTAAATGTAGTACATTGGTTTGTCCATCACCTGCAATAAGGTTTAATGTTCTTGCTACTCTTACAGCCTTCTCATCAAAATCTATAGCAAATACGTTATTCTGAACATAGTCAATACATTCCACAGGTTTTTCCTCGGTTGTAAAAAGATGACTTTTAGGAATTCCTTTTTCTTTTAAAATCTGTTCCCAAACATGAAAAATACTATGCACGGGAAATCCACAACTTCCAGCAGCAGTATCTATAACTTTTTCATCTACCTTAGGGTTCATCATTTTCACGCACATATCAATTACATATCTTGGTGTGAAGTATTGCCCCTTTTCTCCCTTGCTACTTTTATTAATCAAGTATTCAAATGCTTCATCAACAACATCTAAATTAGAATTGAATAATTTAACATCCTGTAGCGAAGAAACACATACAGATAAATGAGAAGGAGTAAGCATTAATTTTGAGTCATCTGTAAAAACACCCTCCCATTTCTTTTTAGCTTTTTCAAAAAGTGCTTGAATTTTTTCCTTTAGTTCATTTTCAGTATCACCATAATTTCGGAATACTAAATGTCGTGATTTATTCCTACCACTCTCCATCTCATCGTAAAGCTTAGTAAAGATGAGCTTAAATAACTCCTCAAATACATCAACACCAGCATTAGCAAGCACCTCATCTTCCATCTCTAAAATCAAATCCTTTAGAGACTTCTTTTCTGTAACCAATTTATCCTTTTGGACTAAATCATCAATTGTCCACCTTTCTTTTAATATATCTGAAAGCTTCTCAGTAGCTCTGGGAATATTTGGTATATCTTCAAAGTAATTAGGGTCTTTTCTATTGTAGAAGGATATGGAATCACCATTACTCCATACTCCAATAGGAGCGCCTGTTGCATTGCAATAAGACTTCAATTGTTCTTTACCGTCCTTTAACTTAGGCTTCTTTAGCTCTACCATTATATAAACAGCTCTAGTATCAATTTTATCAAATATTACTATATCTGCCCTTTTCTTTTCCCTTCCAAAACTAACCGCATACTCTAATTCCATTCTGTCATAAGGATAACTATATTCATCATGAAGTTTCATTAAGTAAAGTTGCCTAATAATTTCCTCTGGAGTCAATTTTATATCTTTTCTTCTAACCAAACATTTAGAATAAGGCACATTGTTACCTCTTACCTCTTTTACTGTTATAGACCGTTCTAATGCTAATATCTGGTCTTGATTAAATTGCGTTATTTTATAATTTGAATCCTTAAGAATCTCTGTAAGTTTCATTAAAAAGTTGATTTTAGTTAAAAATATTCTCTTACAATTAGAAAAGAGTTGAGTGAAATTCCGATTAGAAGTTTAATAATCAGTAGGGTAAAATTCAATTATTCAATTACCTTCTATAAATTTCATAGTTGGTGAATTTAGGAAATTTTAAGACTTTAGAGCAATTTTAAAATTAACTTCTAAGATGCTCCCCAATAAAGCTAATCAGACTATAGAAATACAAGTTGAAAACTATATTTCCGAAAAAAAAGAATTTATTCTTGAGTTTATTAAACATAATCATCGCATTCTTATTAATTCTAGTCCTGGAAGTGGGAAAACAACCTTTTTTGCAGAGCTATGTAAAGACCATTTACAAAAAGATAAGCCTGGAAGAATTATTTTCTGCAGTCCTTTTTTAATAATCCAGAATCAGTTCGAACAAAGCTTAAATAAAAGGAGTGTAAAGATTGATTTTCATTTAAATCACAGAAGTAAAAGAAAACAGTTAGTAAAAAAGGACAAAATTGTCACTTCTACTTTTCATAGTCTCCATTTAATAGAGAATCAAATAACTGATAGAGATTTGATAGTTATAGATGAAGCTCATGCTTTATTATATAATTACAAAGAAAAACAAGAAAGGAAATTTTTCATCTCTACCATACAGGTCCTATATCATACAAATGCAAAAGTTGTTGCAATGAGCGGCACCCCTTATGAAGGAGTATCTAAAATTCTTAATTTGAAGGAATTAAAGGTTATCAAAGAAACTCAGCCAGCAAGGATTAATATTCAGTACTCAAAAGATAACGAATCTGTTATAGTTAGTCAATTCGCAGAGGAATGTCTAGAGAGATTTGGAAAGGACCATTTAAATATTATATACATAAAAAGCAGAAAAAAATGCGAGAGATTTAAGCTTGTAATAGAGCAACAATTTAACTGTAAAGCTTTCGTATTAACTGCTGCTAGAAAAGATAATTATGTATATGACAACCTTACAATTGACAGCTATATTCCTGATGACATTACTTTTTTAATTACTACTAACGTAATTTCAACTGGCGCAAATATTCTGAATGAGAAAATTGGAAAGGCTTTAATTTTGAATGAATCAAATCCAGTTGAAATCAAGCAATTTTCCAAAAGATTTAGAAAAAAATTCAATATTGAAATTGATTTAGTAAATCGAGAATATTCAAAGTTTGAAGCAAGTCCTTCAATAGAAAGAAATCAATATAAAAATGAAAGAGGTGCTCAACGCTATTTCTTTCAGAACGTGGCTGCTTCAATTACAAATTCTTTTTCACACGTTTCCAACAAGCTTAACTACAATCACAAATTCTACTCTCAAGATAACGATGGTTCTCCATTAGATTTGATAGACAGACTCATTAAAAAAACAGTTATTCAAGAAGCATATTTTGTGGAATCAATAAATGCAACATACAACACACCTAATGAACTCAATGATGCTCTAAAAAAATATGATGATGTAATGCCAATCTTAGTTAACAATTATAGTTTTGAGTATTCTGAAAAATTATATGAGGATGATTTATTTGAACGATTAAGTAAATCTGAATTTGAAGAATTAATAGATAGTTTTATTGCTTCGTATGAGAGTACTCTATATGACCTATATAAATATTTGGCTAATAATGGTTATTCGTATTTATGCTTGAAAATTTCTCAAATGCTTCCTAACTTCAATATTGAAAAGGTTCCTTCTAAACCTCAAGCAGGTAATCTTAAGATATTTAGAGAGACTAATTTTATTGAAGAGATTTTTAAACCCCTGATAGAAATAAACTCCAATTTCCAAGATATACGCAAAAGCCTTTATTTCATCAAAACTAAGAATAAGAATAAGCAACAATCTGTAATAACAGCATTATTCATTAATAAAAAATTTCACGAAGAATTTATTATTAAAAATTCAGCAAATTCTTTTCATCCAATCTTAATAAGGAAGGAAAAAGATTACCAGAATTTAGAAAATGACAAAGAAAGAACTTTACTATTAATATTAATTGAAATTGCATTCAATTACGGATTTAAACACGAATATATCAGCTTAAAAGATTTTGGTTCTCATCTTAAAAATATGTGTGAGAATAAAAAACTGAAATTCTTCAAAACTTCAAAAAACTCATATCTATCCAATCTAAGCACTGATGAGAATGGAATTATTGTAGATTTCGATGACAGCTTTAAAATTGGTTTACTGCACGGAATTTTTCATTTTAAATCTGGAACACAAGAAAGAAAATCTGGAGAAAAGGCTAAAAGTGCCTATATTTTTGAAAAAACCTTACCTAATCTGAAACCTTCTACTTGCGCAGAAGAAAGTTCTGATATTGAGTTAATAAAAAATTCAACACGGATTCTATACTTTAATGGCTCATCATTCACATTTGAGAAAAACAAATGGAAGAACCAAAGACATAGAATTATAACCAGTAGAGAATTAATCACCTATTCTCAAGTAGATAAAGACTATTATAAATTATTGGAATAAAAAAGAGGGTTTATCCATCGTTTTATTATATAGACTATAATTCAATTCTAGATAAAACCTCTTTTTTCTGCAGAACATTTTCAGTGGTTTTTTGATATAGGAGAGACCATCTCAAAAGTTTGATTATCCAAAATACAGCTGAACTCCTTACTATTCTATAGCTTTTTTAGGTTTAAACAATTTCAAAGTGATAATAAAAATAAGCCCGCCCTTTTACAATAAATACAGTCTTGATTTCAGCAGTGACTTTTACAGCCTCTACTAACACTTTTTCTCCCTCATTCAAATCCCCAATCGGGTGTTTAACCACCACTTCAAATGGACAGAAAAGTAGCTTTAATAGATTATTCCAGGTAACTATATACAATGTATTAGGCGAGCTATATTTCAATATTTCTGCTAACTGTTCTTCATTCATTTTACTCAAAACAGCTATATTATTAATTATGTAAGAACCAGTTCTCAGAATTGTTTTGCAGTGAATTAGCAAGGTTATTTGTTAACTCGTATGCATTTACATTTCGCTCAAAATTGTTATCAATGTAAGAGCTCTTATTAGCTTCGGTAAAAAGATTGTATAGCCTCCAGAGGTTGATTGAACCGTCATCACTCCGCTTAAAATTAGGACAGTTATAATAGTTCTTTACTACAGTATTTATCTGCCCATCATTTAAAGCCACCGGAAATAACCTTTTCTGCTCAGATTTATCCATGAACTGGAACATTCTAAGTTTACCAACAAAATGAGCAAACTGTTTCTCAGTAAGATAATGCCTACTCATTCTTTCCATTAACCCTAAATGATGCTCCCTGTCATATTGTTGTAACAAACCTTCTACAGCATAAGAGAGCTGGTCTGTATTGGTAACTTTAATCTGGTCTGCTAATCCATCTGTACTAATACAAAGGTTAGTACACACCATATTTTTAAAACCTATAAAAACCTTAAACTTCTCTGGACTTTTCTTACTAAAAAGATTCTCCTGATTGTAAGCTCTTACACCTCCTATTGTCAAGGCTAGATTATTACCATTTATATTCTCTATTACAGCAGGGATTTCCATTACAAAAGCACATCTCTCATAATAGAGTGTTTTCTCATGCTCTTTCAGCTCCTTTGCAGGTTTACCTATGGCAGAAGGTATTCTACCTTTAATTAAGTGAGACGTTCTAATAGCAGGTTCAGCAATATCAAATTCAGGAAATAAATCCTGAGCTATTTCTCTTGTCTTTTGCACAAACTGATAATGACTAATTGTGCTTTCATTGTCTTTTGCGAATACTGGAATGATGCAATCCTTTCGTAAATGTTCTAGAGTCACATCTTTAGTATTAGCCTCAATAAAGCTTCTATTTGAGCTGGTTACTACCTCATTTTCATCCACTATATTTTTTTGTAGATGGTTATTCGCGATTAATTCCATTTTCTGTAGTTTTTAATTTTTCAATTTTATTTTCTTCAATGACCTGTGCATTTGTGTTTTCAATTACACCTTTACGCTCCATTATTAATGGGTAAATCTCCTTAGATAGAGCAGGATATTTCTCATAGATATGTTTCAATCCATTTAAGTGATGGCACTGAGCAATCTCTTTTTTGACCTTTTCTAAGGACACACCTTCACTGCACCAATTCTTCAGCTTTTTACCTGTAGCTGGATTAATTACAAACTCAGGTTTATCCATAAATAAGCCAGTTCTATCTTTTGAAGCTTTTACTAAGTGATTATCATTGATAAATTCAAAGTTTACCGTCAACTCATATTCCAGCCCTTCCCTCTGAATCTCTTTAGTTCCTAGCTTCATTACCCGTGTCTTACCATTCATATCCTTATCAAGAGAGTAATCAACTTTTCGTCTCGTTGACACAATAATGTGGCTTTTAGATTGCACCAGAGCATCAATGAATTGATTATGTAAGGGAGTTACTTTAGCCCAATCCTGAAATCTTCCTCCCAACTTTTCATGCATTTCAAGGCAGCCACCCTTTCCATTCCATTCGTGACTTATGGAATCTACTATTATAACTTCCATATTAGCATCTTCACAAGTTTGAATGGCTTTGATATATCTTTCAGGTGAATATGGCTCCTCCAGATTGAGAACATTAAAATCTCCTAAATGAGAGTACAGACTTGCAGAATTATTTTCTGTATCTATTACAGCTATCTTATTCCAATTGTTTGTAATTCCGTAGGCTAATAATAAAGCTGACATAGTTTTCCCATATCCGCTAGGACCACTAAGTCCTATTCTTAATTTTACTTGGCTTCTCTGAGCCTGTTGTAGTTTCATAATTATTTCTGATTAGAAGTTGTCATTAATCCATATACAATGAATCAATGCAACGATTAGACATAAAAAAAGAGAGCCCTATTAAGAACTCTCTTTAATAAATTTGGTAATTGTATTCCTTAAATTACTTCTTCCTCTTCTACGATATTATTTTCAATAGTATTTTCCTGCCCTACTTCCTCCTCATTTTCTCCTTCTCCAACGAAAACATTCCTTTTTGAATACATTGTAACTTCTCCAGTTTGGGAATTAATCATTTCAAAAGGTTCCACCTCTACTTTTTTTATTGTACCTGGTATCTCAGTACCTATTAGAGATTTACAGGTGTTTTCATCAAAAGTACAAGAGACACGAGCTGTTTTAGCTGTGAAATAAGTTTGACCTGTCTCCTTACTTTTAACAGCTTCTAAACCACCTTGAACAATTAGTACGTGGAATTTTTCTTCATCCTCATTCTCGAATGTTTTAAAATCAACAATTGTAACCATAGTTTTTTCAATTTATAAGATTATATGAGGAATATTCCCCAAGGTTCTAGAGGAGTTGGGGTTGAGCCCGCAGGGCATTTAGGTTTTAAAGTAAAACAATGGAAACAATTATATAATCACGAGATATTGCCCCAGGGGGTACTCCCCCAACTGATTAAAGTAGGGGGGGTATACCTTAGATTATTTCGCGTTCTTGTAGAGAAATAACCTAAACTTTTTAGAAAAAATTATATTTTTATACCAGACCCTATTAAATTGCAAAATCTTTCTAGGTATGGACAAAGACAAAAAGTCTTTTGGCTGCTTGAATTTTATTTTAATTATTATTTGTTTTGGAGTCTCTGCAGCTATATTTAGCCCAACCGTTCCATATATTGGGTTTTTAGCCTATCCTTTGATAATAATTGGCGGAATTGTTTTAGGAAAACTAATTGAACCAATATTTATTTCGCAGGATAAATGAATCTAAAAAAGTTTATCTCTTTTTTTAAGCCTTGCCGTTAACCATCTAAATAAAAATTTCATCGTGAATTTAATTAAGGAAATCAATATAAAATATTTCAGGTCTATTTACCATTTAAAACTAAAAGACTTAAATGATTGTATAATTTTCTCTGGAAAAAATGATGTAGGGAAATCTAATATATTAAAAGCTCTTAATCTATTCTTTAATAATGAAACTGATTGGCATACAGAATTTAGCTTTTATAATGATTTCAATTTCAAACGGCTTTCAGAAGTAAGGGAAAAAAGCATTAAAGGAAAACAATATATTCAAATAGAAATTACGTTTAGAAGAGGCAGTAATTTTCAAAGAAGTTTGCCTTCAGAATTTACAGTTAGAAGAACCTGGGATAGAAATTCTCGTCTCCCAAAAGAAACAACAAATCTTGATAAGAAATTTAAAGCTGGAAAAATTGAAACTAAAAATCAAAAAATAGTCCATAGAAGTCTAACCCAATTTTTTAACAAAGTAAAATTTGAGTATGTACCTGCGATAAAAGATAGAAGATTATTCAGTCATCTTTTAAATGAGTTACAAACAGAAATTTTTAATCAGTTAAATTCAAAAGGACGAGAAATTAGTAAAGAGATTAAATTAATTTCGGACAAATACTCTGATAGTATTGAAGGGCTGAAAGATGAGTTTAAACATTCTACTGGAATCAACTCGGAACTTGCCTTACCTGTAAAGGCAAATGAATTATTCAAAGTACTAAATGTACTTACTGATTTTGAAACTGACGAAACAACAAAACTTAATTTGGATTACAGAGGTGATGGCATTAGATTAAGATACATCCCGAGTCTATACAATTACTTAGCTAAAAATCACCGTGGAGTTTACATCCTAGGTTTTGAAGAACCTGAAAATTCTATGGAGTATGGCTTAGGTTCGAGAATGGCTGAAAAATTCTTTACAGAATACTCTAAAAACTCTCAAATTCTAATAACTAGTCACTCCCCAGCATTCTTAGACTCCAAGAGTAAAACCGTCAATTTTTTCAGGATTTATCGTAGTAATCAATCCACCTTAGCAGCTAAACTTGAATTTTCAAATAGTTTATTTTCTTTAGATGAAAACAATTTAAACAACAATCTCCTAACCGAAGAATTAGGGCTCACGAAGCTTCAGTTGAAATTTCACAAACTATATGAAGAAAAATTAAAAGAAGCTGAATTAACGAAGAAAAGAGTACAGGAATTAGAAAAGCGCGTATCTACTTTCACAAAACCAATATTATATACAGAGGGAATAACAGATGTTACTATCTTAAAAAGTGCTTGGAAGAAATTATATCCCGACTCTGATATTCCTTATGAAATATTACCTGTTCAAACTACAGATGAAGGTGGTGGAGATGGTGGGTATGCATCTTTAAACAGAAAATTAGAATCTGTAAAAGATAGCGAACCTTTACAAATAGGCTTATATGACTATGATTCTGGTGGGTTTGACAAAGGCTTCAATAAGCTGAACAAAAATTTTTCTAAATTTAATGGTAAAGAATTTGTCCAAATGCACAAAAATCAGAATTCCTTTGCAATGGTAATCCCTGAGCAACCTGGTCTAGAGGATTTTTATAATTTTAAAAACCTACCAATTGAATTTTTATTTTCTGAACAAGATTTAAATAAGGAAGTAGATGGCAGAAAATTAGAATTAAGTCCTTATAGAATGGATGTAAAAATGAATGGTGTAACGATTGACACGGAAGAATATACTGATTTACAATATTGCAGCATTAAAAAAGGTAGTAAAAAACATTTCGCAGAAAAAGTTGTTCCTTCTTTAGAAACTGCGTCATTTGAAAATTTTAAATTATTATTTTCTACAATTGATGAAATATTAAATTACGAAACTACATCATAGTTTATTCATGAGGGGTCACTATTGAATTGTAACCCCCTATGAATTATCTTGAGTATAATTTTTGGGTAAGTTTCCTTACCTCGATTTCAACCTTTTCCTCTAAAATTTGTCCATAATGAGCCTGAGTTATTCCAATTCTGGAATGACCCAAAAGTTTACTCACAACTTCCATTGGGACATCATTCAGAAGCAATACAGTTGTAATAACCTTCCCTTGCTAGCTATTTAAATAACATAAAAAAATTTATAATCAGAGTTAGAATAAGGGGGCTTTCTTACTAAAAACACTTGACAAGTTGACCTCAACTTAAAAAGTCAAAAAAAACCCTCTACAATAAGAAAGAGGGTTTTAAATTTAATGGTTACCTTATTTCAATTCTATCTACCAACTTATTTATTCCAGAACTATTTAAGTCATTGGTAGTCAAATTAACAACATAGCTTTTTTGTTTATAGAGAAGTACAATTGAAAGGTTTTTGAATTTATTTCCAGAATAGGTCAAGTAAGATTCCGTTTTTAAAGCAATACCTTGATTATTCAACGTAATAAATTCAGCACTTTCGCCATTTGCAGTAGCATTATTCTTAGCAGATTTTAAAAACTCATCTTTAAAAATTTGTAGTGAATTACCTGTTAAGCCTTTCATTTTCTCAAATAGATTTTGAACAGTAATTGAATACTGAAAAATCTTATTATCGGCTTTTTGGATAACACAACTGTAATTATTCTGATTTCCTAAATTTCTGGTATACTCCAATTCACAAGGAGTATCTATAACTAGTCCTTCAATTTTATTATTTGTTTGACCAAAACTTAGCAGTGGGAATAACATTCCCAGTAAGAAGATTTTTTTCATATATATTATTATTTATTAGAGATTTAATTCATACTTATCGGTATGAATTCAAATTTCAGATTCTTAATTAATTTTTCTTCTGAATAATTCTTAAGTGAGCTGTTAAAACCCCTGACCTCAAGGTCTAATAAGAGACCATCATTAATGATTTCACCTGACCATTTAGTATAAACATTTGGTTCCTCATAAGGGACTTTTTCAATGGGGTCGATGTTGGAGGATTCTTCAGGATTATAAAACTTCATACTTAAGTCAGCACCCTTTTTATAGAATTTAGAAAGGTTATTAGAAATTTCTATTTCATCAAGAGCTTCTCCTTCTGCAAGAATTTGTTTATAATCTTCAGGAGTCAATTCTGAATCATCAAATTCTTCTAATTCCTGATAGGCAACGAATCCTTTTGAGGTAAAAAATAGAACAAAAAATAACGGTTTATTATCTTCAGTTTTTATTGAAGCGAGATAATAACCATCTCTTCGCAAAGCAGGTTTTTGTGCAGAATTTCTGATGGAGGAATCACTTGTATTACTTTTTGTAGATGGATTCTCATGATTACTCGACGGCTCCCTAATTTTATCGATAATAAGTCCTATGATATAGCCCCAAAAGACACCATTTACGACACCTATTAAAATTAGCGTGCCTGGACTGTCTTGAGCTGGACCACCAGTCAAGCTTAAAGTTAAAACGGTGGAAATAATAGCTCCTATCCACCAGGAGTAATTAACAACTTTCATATAAAATTTAGATTTATAGGTTAAAAAAATAAATATGTACTAATTGGAACTGTGATTCCAAGAATATCAAAAGGTAACTTGCGTTTTTAGAGAGTTTAGGAGAGTGTGACCTATAGTTTGGAAATTCATTTTTTAATTTCATTTTTAATTAGTTAGTTAGATTTAAAATAAAAATAGGCAAATATGCCTATAATATAAATTATTAGCTCCACGAATTTTAACTCGTGGAATATCTAGGTGAAAAAGATTTTTTAATAGCATTTGGTAAAAACCTAAGAAAGGTTAGAAAAGCCCAAGGATTTACTCAAGCACAACTAGCCAATGATATTGGCGTAGAAATTTCTCAAATCAGTAGAATTGAGAGAGGGATAATAAATACATCAGTAGGGAATGCAAATGCTATCGCTAAAGCACTAAAAGTAGATTTACAGGACTTGTTTAACCTAATAAATTAATAAACAACCCTTTAAAGATATTATTTTTTTATTAAAAAACCACCCAGATATTTTTTCCAGGTGGTATTCCTTTTATTTCTTCAACCTCTTTGTTAAATCTGCCATTTCTAGCCCCACTTTTTTTTGTACAATTTTACCGTAGTAATCCTGCGTAATTTGGATACTAGAATGCCCTAAAAGTTCACTCACAACTTCCATTGGTACACCATTAAATAATAAAATAGTAGTAGCAAAGGTTTTCCTAGCGACGTGATGAGTTAGGTTTTTTTCAATTCCTACGATTACAGCAATCTCTTTTAAATATGCATTAATTTTCTGATTACTGTAAGCGGGAAAAATTAACTCGCTATGACCTGAATATTTTGAAATAATATCATTTGCCTTATCTAATATTGGGATAGACAGATTCTTTTCAGTCTTTTCTCTTTTCATTTGAATCCAAAGTTTACCATCAAAATTTCTAATGATATGCTTTTTCTTCAATCCCTTCATTTCTAGATAGGCTAATCCTGTGTAACAGCTAAAAACAAATAGGTCTCTTACTAATTCTAATCTGGGTAATTTGAACTCATAGGTCTCTAGTGCCTCCAATTCTTCAACAGAAAGGTATGTAACTACTTTTCTGACCCTTTTAGGCTTATGGAGAAGGAAAGGGTTATGATTTAACAAACCTTCCGCATATGCCACCTTAACAACTTTTCTAAGTCGTTGTATTGACTTATTTATAGTTACCTGTTTCTGCCCCTTCTTGGTCTTTAAGTAATAATCAAAATCATCTAAAAAGGAAAGTTTTAAATCTTCTAACGGAATATCTCTTTTTTTATATTTTGACCTAACGAAATTTTTAAGGTCATTTCCGACATATTCAAATTTCCTGTAGGTGGATTCCTTTAGCTCCTTACCGATTAAACTTTTAAGTTTCTTCAAATAAGAATTGTAATAAATAATTAAATAAGTCTTATCCTGACCTGGCTTCTTTAAATACTTATTAGCTATGTCCTGCACAGTAAAATTATCCTGCTCTAATTCCAGAGATATATATGCCTTCTGAATTTTACTTCTTATTACTTCTAGATTAGAATTTAATAACGAATCACTTTCAGAAATTTGAAGTTTAGCATTCCATGTATCTGGATTAGTTTTTAATCCTGTGGCAAACTCCTTTCTCTCCTTATTAAATGTGAGTCGACAGTTTAAGGGACAGTCTCCCTTTTTATTCCTTTTGGCTAATTTGATTACAAAAAGAATAGTAAGCTTGGATTGTTTCATACCAATTGATTTTAAGTTAAACAATTGGCATACTTTTCAGATAAAAAAATGGGTCCCTTTTGAAAAAAATGGGTCTCGAATTGTACTCCTAATTTTTCTATTTGGGCTCCTTTTTGGTCCCGAATTTTTCAAATTGAAGTAAAACCCCTTTTTGACTAGATTAGTTACAAACCCTTATTTGTAAAGGAATATAAACGAAAAAAACCAGCCTTTTTCAAGACTGGTTTCTTCTATTTTGCTCCCCCTCTTGGGCTCGAACCAAGGACCCTCTGATTAACAGTCAGATGCTCTAACCAACTGAGCTAAGGAGGAGTGTATTACTCTTTTGCGGTTGCAAATATAAACCAAAATTTAAATCACCACAAAACAAAATATAACTTTTTTCAGGTATTTTTTTCAGACCTGAATTACTATTCAAATAACCAGCGATATACGTCGTTCCCATTGGCATAAAGCACCAGGGCAATCAATATAAAGAAGCCTATCATTTGAGCGATTTCCATGAATTTATCATTGGGCTTTCTACCCGTCACCATCTCGTACAGCAAAAATACCACGTGCCCTCCATCTAAAGCCGGGATGGGAAGGATATTCATAAAGGCCAGTATAATTGAGATCAAGGCGGTGGTGTACCAGAAGCCCTGCCAGTTCCAGGTGTCTGGAAACAAGCCTCCAATGGCTCCAAAGCCACCAAGTTGGCTGGCCCCTTTTGAGGTAAATACATATTTAAATTGATATACGTAATCTCTTAAAGTCCAGTAACCGTAATTAAAGCCTTCTTTTACACTTTCAGCCAAATTATATTTTTGGGTCTTGATGTCAAAATTTGATTGCGGAGTAACCCCGAATTTACCTTCCTCATCGGGAGTGACCATCACACTCTTAATTTCGTTATCACGCTTAAATATAACTTCTATTTCCTTGCCTTTGTTTTCAGAAGCAATAGGAGCCAATTCGTGCCAGTATCCAATTTCCTGTTCATTTATGGAAATAAGACTATCTCCCTTTTTCAATCCGGCTATTCCTGCAGGCTTTTCGGTAAGCACACTATCCAAAATTGGTCTTTGTATCGGGATAAACGGCATCATAATCCCTTCTTCCCACATGCTTTCACCAATATTTTCAGGGATGTTAATAGTCTCCTGCTCCCCGTTTTGATGCAAAACAGTGATAGAGTTCACATCCCGCATAAAAAGATGTTTATTAACATCTATGCTATTCTGGAAATCTTCGCCATTAACCTGTAGAATGCGATCTCCATCCTTAAACCCATATTCTTTAAATTCATCAACAACTGCAAATCCTTCCGGCATTTCTTCGGCTCCAACATAATTCTCCCCCCAAACGAACATTATCATGATAAAGATCAGGAAACCAAGAATCAGGTTCACAGTAACTCCCCCAAGCATAATGATAAGTCGTTGCCAGGCCGGTTTACTTCTAAATTCCCATGGCTCAGGTGGTTTTTCCATCTGTTCTTTGTCCATGCTCTCGTCTATCATTCCTGATATCTTCACATAACCACCCAGTGGTAACCAGCCAATTCCGTAGACGGTACCCCCAATTTTTTTCTTAAAAAGGGCGAATTTCACATCAAAGAACAGGAAGAACTTTTCTACCCTGGTTTTAAATATTTTTGCGGGAATAAAATGCCCCAGTTCGTGCAGCACAATAAGTAAGGACAGGCTCAACAGTAATTGTATTGCCTTAACTAAAAATGGATCCATTCTTTACTCTTCAAATTTTAAATCGCACAAAAGTAACCTTTTAAAAACTCCTAAAAAAGTTAATCTGAAACAGCCATTCATGATTTTCTGAAATTTTAATCAGGACTATGCGACTAATTGACCGCCAGCCATTAATTTTGCATTCAATCCTGTATATATGATCCAGTTTTTTGCCAAATTTAAAACCTTAGCCATTGTCCTGGCTGTACTTTCGGTAATTATCATCTATGCTATTTACACTCTTCTGAAACCGGAGGAGCGCTTGCCTGTCTTTCAACCCGATATGGTAAATGCTGAACTGGTAGACACTACCGTGCAACACATCAGGAAATACCATACTGTTGCAGATTTCAAATTGATAAATCAAAACGGAGATACCATCACCCAGGATTATTATAAAGATAAGATTTATATCGCTGATTTCTTCTTTACTACCTGTCTAACCATATGCCCAATAATGACCGACCATATGGTACAGATTCAGCAGGAGATAAAGGATGACCCGGAAGTTTTATTACTCTCCCACACCGTATTCCCTAAAACCGACTCCGTGCCGGTTTTAAAAAGATACGCCGAAGAAAAAGGGGTGATAGATGAAAAATGGAACCTGGTAACCGGTGATAAAAAACATATCTATGAACTTGCCCGAAAGTCTTATTTGGCGTCAAAAAGCGATGGGGATGGCGGGCCTTATGATATGATACATACCGAAAATTTTGTTTTGGTAGACAAGCAAAAAAGGATTCGCGGATTCTACGATGGCACAGATCCTGAAGCCATTGATGACTTGATGAATGATTTAAAAATCCTAAAAGCCGAATACGCCGACTAAGTTTTTAAGTCTCAAACTTTTCTGCTTATATATTTTGCATTACTTTTGTCTTGTTTAAAATGAATCTAAATAAAGTGAAGCTTACTCTGGCTCAATTAAGATGCGGACAACGCGGGATTATTAAGGACTTTTCCACAGAAGATGTTCCGCTTAAACTTCTGGAAATGGGTTGCCTCCCTGGAAATGAAGTTGAAGTCATCCAAACCGCCCCCTTTATGGACCCCATGTACCTTAATGTAAATGGCAGCCATCTTGCAATTAGAAAAGAGACAGCTTTACATATAGAAATAGAGCTTATCCATTAATATGAGCAAGCAGATCAATGTTGCGTTAATAGGTAATCCCAATACCGGGAAGACTTCAGTCTTTAATCAACTCACTGGCCTAAATCAAAAGGTAGGTAATTATCCGGGGATCACTGTTGAAAAAAAAGAAGGGATTTGCAAATTACCAAGAGGGCTCAAAGCCCATATAATAGATCTTCCAGGCACCTACAGCCTTAATGCTTCATCCCTTGATGAAAATGTAGTTATAGAACTGCTGCTGAATAAGAATGATAAAGATTATCCCGATGTAGCTGTTGTGGTAAGTGATGTGGAAAACCTAAAAAGAAATCTTTTGCTTTTCACGCAGGTGAAAGACCTGGGAATACCTACCATCCTGGTGGTGAATATGGCCGACAGGATGGAGCGAAAAGGAATTTCCCTGGATATTGAACGATTAGAAGAAAAATTACGCACCAAAATAGCTCTTGTAAGCGCAAGAAAAAATACCGGTATTGACGAGCTAAAAGAGTTCATCATAAACTACAAGCATCTTTCTACCGAGCCTTGTGTAAACGCTTCAGTGATTGACCCAGAATATTTTGATGGACTTCGCAGCGCTTATCCCAATCAATCTCTTTACAAGTTGTGGTTGGTGATCACGCAAGATGTTAATTTCGGGAATCTTAATCGCAATGAATTGGCAAAGAGCTCCGGCTTTCAAACCAAACCCGAGAGTGACCTGAAAAGGCTTCAGCAAAAAGAAACCATTTTGCGTTACCAATTTATAAACGGGGTTCTTAAAGAATCGATGAACGTAGATGCAAGGGCAGCCAAAGACTTGCGTTCCAAATTAGATCGCGTGTTAACTCATAAAGTATGGGGTTATGTGATTTTCTTTGCAATCCTGCTTCTCATTTTCCAGGCAATTTATAACTGGTCGAGTTATCCCATGGATATGATAGATGAAGCCTTTGCTCATCTAAGTGAATGGGCCAAAAACACTCTGCCCGACGGGGCTTTCACCAATCTTATCGCCGAAGGAGTAATTCCAGGCCTGGGCGGAATTGTGATCTTTATCCCACAAATTGCCTTTTTATTCCTCTTTATCTCAATTCTGGAAGAAAGCGGATATATGAGTAGGGTGGTATTCCTAATGGACAGGGTAATGAGACGATTTGGCTTAAGTGGAAAAAGCGTTGTTCCCCTGGTATCTGGTACTGCCTGCGCTATTCCTGCAGTAATGGCTACGAGAAACATCGAAAGCTGGAAAGAAAGACTCATCACTATTTTGGTAGTACCTTTTACGACCTGTTCAGCAAGATTGCCGGTTTACCTCATTATTATTGCCCTTGTTATCCCCGATCGTAGTTTCTGGGGTTTTAATCTTCAGGGGTTAACTCTTATGCTGCTTTACCTAATTGGTTTTGGAACAGCAATAGCTTCAGCCTGGATCCTGAACAGAATCCTAAAAATCAAGTCTAAAAGCTATTTCGTAATAGAAATGCCCAACTATAAAATTCCTATGCTAAAGAACGTGGGGATTAATGTTGTGGAAAAAACAAAGTCATTCGTTTTTGGTGCCGGAAAGATCATTTTGGCAATCTCTATTGTACTATGGGTGCTTGCCAGTTATGGCCCCGGCGAAAATTTTGAAAATGCTGAAGAGATTGTAAGTGCTAATTATTCAGAAGGAAACGTAGCGCAGAAAGACCTGGATGAAGAGATCGCTTCTTTTAAACTGCGCAACTCGTATATAGGGATTATGGGAAAAGGCATTGAACCAGTGGTGGCGCCCCTGGGTTACGACTGGAAGATAGGAATTGCTATAATAAGTTCTTTTGCCGCCCGGGAAGTTTTTGTGGGTACTCTTGCGACTATTTATAGTGTTGGCAGTGATGAAGAGGAAACTATTAAAAACCGGATGGCCGCTGAAACCAATCCCATTTTAGGCGGACCGCTGTTTACCTTTGCCAGTGGGATAAGTTTATTACTATTTTATGCCTTTGCAATGCAATGTATGAGTACCCTTGCCATTGTTAAGCGGGAAACCAATACCTGGAAATGGCCCTTATTTCAGCTTGTAGGAATGAGTGCATTTGCCTATATTATTGCATTAGCCGCATTCCAGCTATTAAAATAATTTTATTATGGAACTACTTCAGAATATATTGGTCTTAATAAGCTTCCTTTTTGCTTTGGGATATTTGTTTACCAAACTTATCTGGAAGCCTTCCTTCTTAAGCAAGAAAAAAACCACGAAATCCTGCGGGGTTTCCGGCTGTGGTTGTGATTAATTTATATTTCTTCAGGAACTGAGACTTCAATATAGAGACTGTATTCTGAAGCTGGAATCTTTCCCGAAATATCAGGATAAGGACTTAATCTTAATGCTGAAATATTAAAAATATTTTCACCCAGAATGTCGGAGGGCAGATTTTGATATCCTCCCAGGATAATAATCCGCTCTTCAGGCAATTTTCCGTTTTGAAAAATCTCCACCAAAATTTTAGCCTCCCCTGCCCGGATACAGGTAGCGCCTTTTGGACACCGGGAATCAGAAAGTACTCTTTTAAACCTCAGGCTTTTGTTTTCTAAAGTAAATGTTTGACCAGGAGCCAAAGAGGACGATAAATACTCAGGAATCGGGGTGTCTTGTGAAAACCCAAGGCTGGTCACTAAAAACAGGAAAAGAAAAATTCTCATAAATACAATTTGTATAAAGACGCGAGTCGTTTTTCCTGTTGTTGCAAATATTAACCCAAACCTACATCAAGGGTCATCATCACCATAAACCCAAGGATAAAGCCCATCGTGGCAATATCGGTAAAACGCTCCTGCTGCGACTCGGGAATCACCTCCTCGACCACGACAAAGATCATTGCCCCTGCCGCGAAGGAAAGGGCATAAGGCAGGATAGGTTCAAAAGTCATCACCGCCCAGGCTCCCAGTACTGCCGCAAAAGGTTCTACAATCGCAGATAGCTGCCCATAATTAAAACTTTTCCAACGACTTAATCCCTGTCGCCTTAGAGGCATCGCCACAGCAAATCCTTCAGGGAAGTTCTGGAGCCCAATCCCTATTGCCAGGGCCACCGCCCCTCCAATACTCGCTCCTTCAAAACCCATGGCGGCGGCGCCAAAAAGAACTCCTACAGCCAAACCTTCCGGAATGTTGTGCAGCGTAATCGCCAAAGTAAGCAGGGTAGATTTATGCCAGGGCGTTTTAATTCCTTCCTTTTCACTCATTTGAAAGTTAACGTGTAGGTGAGGAAGGATTTTGTCTAATCCGAAAAGAAAAAGGGCCCCCAAACCAAAACCAACAAGCGGCGGAACGGTTTTTTCAAAACCTTCCCCGGGACTCATTTCTATACCCGGCGCAAGTAAACTCCAGAAACTTGCCGCAACCATTACTCCCCCGGTAAAGCCAAGCATTCCATCAAAAAATTTACGGTTCATTCCTTTGAACAAGAAAACCAGGGAAGCCCCCAAAGCGGTTAAGAGCCACGTGAATAAAGTGGCTAAAAAAGCTGCTAATACCGGATCAATACTTTCAAAATAGTTTACTATATTTTCCATACTCACATTTTAATATACAGGTTCCCGGAGATAACTTGGGAAACCCTAAGTTCTTCTCCTTCAATATCTATCAACATAGAATTATCAAAATCTTCTATATCTTTTACTTTTATCGATTTACCAAGCGCAATTTTATTTTTATCGAGATACCTAAGAAAATTGGCAGAGGTATCTTTTACTCCTATACAAATTCCTGCCTGGCCTTCGTCCAGTTCTGAGAGCAGTAGTTTATTGGAAACCGAAAAATTTCCTTCAGCGTCCGGAATAGGATCCCCATGGGGATCACGTTTTGGAAAACCCAGAAATTTATCCAGTTCACGAGTTAGCTTTTTAGATTTTATATGCTCCAGTTGCTCTGCAACATCATGCACTTCATCCCAGTTAAAATTTAATTTCTCAACCAGGAAAAACTCCCAAAGCCTATGTTTACGAACTACTTCAATGGCAGTAACCCTACCTTTTTCACTAAGTGTCACGCCCTGGTACTTTTTGTAAATCACCAGTTGCTTGTCTGATAGTTTCCTGATCATATCGGTTACGGAAGAAGCTTTGGTCTCCATCTCTTCGGCCAGGGCATTGGTGCTTACCCCGCGCTTGTAAAGCTGTTCCAGATGGAAAATAGCCTTAAGATAATTCTCTTCAGAAAAACTAAACATATATGATTTTTAAATAAACAAAAATACATTTTTTATTTGATCTTATCAATATTTTAGACTAGTCTAAATATTTTAATTAGTTTTGCCTAAAAAACATGAGATCTATAATAATTATTCTACTCATTTTCTGCGGAAATATATCTTCTGCTCAAACTATTAGTGGTAAAGTAGAAAACAAATCTGGGAAAGCGGTTCCCTTTGCCAATATCTATCTCGAGGGTTCAGGAAGCGGTACCACTACCGGAATTGATGGGAAATATATTTTGAAAAAAATCGAGAAGAAGACCTCCCAAATTGTGGTAAGTGCTATGGGTTACAAAACCTATAAAAAGAAAATTTCAATTATAGAAGATCAAATTATCAATGTAATTCTGGAAAAATCGAAAGATCAGCTGGATGAAGTTCTTATTGTTGACACTCAAACCGGTTTAACCCGGAAAACACCTTATAATGTTTCTACTATTAGCATGCAAGGAATAGAAAACAAGGGGAATCCCAACGGAATGATGGGTAGCCTTAGAGAACTCCCAGGCCTTTACGGCGCCGAATTCGGACAGGGAATTATAAAGCCATTCATACGCGGACTCGGTTTTTCCCGCATCGTCACTATTTACCAGGGCAACAAACTGGAAAATCATCAATGGGGTGCCGATCATGGCCTGGGAATTAATGATCTTGGTGTAAAACGCGTGGAAGTTGTTAAAGGTCCGGCTTCGGTATTATATGGATCAGGTGCACTGGGAGGAGTATTGCTGGTAAAGGATGAAGATAATTATCTGGGTTCAGAAAAAATTACGGGAAGCATTGGGAGCACCTATAATAGTGTTTCCCGGGGAATTAGAACTTATGCATCAGCTGGAAGGTCTTTTAAAAATGACCTGTTCTTTGCTGTGGACATGGCAATTGAGAACCATGCAGATTACCAGAATGGGGATCAAAGAATTATTGGCAACAGCAGGTTTAATTCAAAAAGCCTTAGATTGCATTCCGGGGTGAAAAAAGAGAATTTTAAGAATAAAGTGTCTTTCACCTATAATGACCAGAACCTTGGGATCATCCATGACATGGAGATGTTAGCTTCCGAAAGTCTTGCTACAACCCCGAATGATCGCAAAATGCGATTGCCATTTCAGGAAGTTACCGATTACCTTGTATCCTATAATCAGGAAACAAAAAATGACCAGTTTGAGACATCTTTACACCTTTCCCATCACTTTAATGAACGCCGGGAAATTGAAACAGCAAAGGAGCTTACCGACCTCGGATTAAAACAAAACCATACTTTCTTTAATGCCCGGTTGAGTCTGCCTGATGGAAAAATGAAACACAGTTTTGGAGTTCAGGCTAGTTTTGTGAAAACGAGAAATTTTGAGAATTCTGAAGATTTTCTAATCCCGGACGCCCGTGTTTTTGAAAGTGGAATATACTATCTCGCCAGTACTTCTTTAGATTCCTGGTATATCCAGGGTGCTTTGCGATATGATTACCGCCAGGTAACTGCCGATGCCAGTGCAGCATACCTTATAGCCGATGATTTCATCTTACCCGGCAATCCTGAAAACCGCATGCTTAAAAGACAATTTAGCGGACTCACGGGCTCGCTTGGAACAACAAAAACTTTTAACAACCAAGAGCAACTTAAGCTAAACTTTTCAACCGGGTTTCGTGCTCCGGACCTGGCCGAACTTTTTTCGAATGGTCCCCATCCCGGAACTAACAGGTTTGAAAAAGGAAATGATTCTTTTGGGCGAGAGCAGAGCTACCAGGTAGATGCAACTTATTCCTACAGAAAAAATAGGTTCCAGGCTGATGTCTCTGTCTTCGGAAGTCTGGTAGAAAACTACATTTTCTTTACAGCCTCTATAGAGCAGCCCCCAGGAAATAATCAGGAGCTATGGAGTTATCGTCAAACCAACACAGGTTTCTACGGCCTGGAATTCAATGTAAAATATAACTGGTTTAAACAAAACCGTCTCGAGACCTCGATTTCAGGAGCATTTGTAAGAGCCAGAGACCTGGATGCCCATGAGCCTCTTAGTTTTATCCCTCCCGATAATTTCAATCTTAAGCTTACCTATTATGCGCTTCCAAATAAAAGTATGAGCATTTTCTCGAGACTTAGAATTATCAAAGATCAGAATAAGGTGGGTGTAACCGAAGAAAAAACTCCGGGTTATAGCCTTTTGAATTTTGGTGCGAATAAAAAATTCAGTTTCGGAAATAATTCTCTGGATGCAGGTTTTACCATCCATAATGCTTTAGATAAAACCTACGTAGACCATATGTCTTTGCTAAGGGCTTTTAATGTTAGCAGTCCTGGAAGAAATATTATGCTGAATTTAAAATATAACTTTTAAACTTACATTCCGCGTTCCTTCTGGATTTGTTCGTAGGCTTCCTGTACTTTATTAAATTTTTCCTGCGCTCCTTTCCGGTAAGCTTCGTCCATATGCCCCAGCTTATCCGGGTGATATTTTTTAACCATATGACGGTAAGCCTTCTTTACCTCATCATTACTGGCTGACTTTTCAATCTCGAGGATTTTATAGGCATTATCGGCCGATTTGAAGAACATGGCCTTCAGACTTTCAAAATCCATTCTACTTATTCGCAGAAAACCTGCAATATCCTGGATAGCACGGGCTTCGGCTTCACTCACCCGACCATCGGCCTGGGCTATTCCGAAGAGAAAATGAATGATTTGCAAGCGAGCCGGATATTTGGTTCTGGCTGCGAGATATTGCGAAATGCGCGAGGCAGAGATCTCCCTGTCTTTAATAAGATCATTAAAAGTTCTAAAGGTGGCGTTAGCATGCTCCTTTCCATAGGCCTGTACAAAATAAGACCGCACATAGTCGAGTTCCTTCTGGGTTACATTACCGTCGGCTTTTATCACTATGGAACATAGCGAAAGCAGATTGAGTTCAAAATCCCCGGGAGAGACCTTTTTTTCCTGCTGGCTGAACATTCTCCCCATTCCAGGTCCAGAGCGTGTCCAGTTATCTATTACCGATCCAATTATAAATCCCAGGATTGCACCCCCAAAGCGGAAATACATATAACCCAATACAGCAAGTACCCATTTAAACATCAAGCTAATTTTAAGTAAGCGGCAAAGATACTATTTTACCAAAGTTTAACACAACGCCAACCTATCGAATGTAATTGACACAACCTATTCAACCATAATAAATTGAGATAGGTTCAGCTTAAGTTAATTTGGTATATTTGCGATCCTTATAAATTATAAAACAAAAACAAATTATATATGTATCCAGCAGAATTAGTAAAACCAATGCGCGAAGATTTGACCAGCATAGGTTTTGAAGAATTGCACAGCGTAGAAGATGTAGATGCCGCAATGAAAAAAGAAGGAACTACCCTGGTGGTGGTAAATTCCGTTTGTGGCTGTGCCGCTGCAAATGCCCGTCCCGGGGCAAGGCTTTCGCTACAAAACGCGAAAAAACCGGATAACCTTTATACTGTTTTCGCCGGAGTAGATAAAGAAGCTACTACCCAGGCCCGCGATTATATGCTACCTTTTCCTCCTTCTTCGCCATCTATGGCACTTTACAAGGATGGAGAATTGGTTCATATGCTGGAGCGTCACCATATTGAAGGACGCCCTGCAGAAATGATCGCAGAAAATCTTATTGCTGCCTACAACGAATTTTGTTAATAGACAGTAAGCTAAAAAAAGGCCGTTTGCGATGCAGGCGGCCTTTTTTCGTTTTATATTTATGCTGAAATCATTTTAATATGAAAGCGCTAATTGTATTTTTTTTCATCTTTCTTTTTGTCTCGGGCTGTGAAAGCACCGAGAATTCACAGCAGGTTGATCGGGAAGAACTTGATCGTAAACTTGAAGAGATAAAAGATCTTATCGCCGGAGAATCCTGTGATGAAGCAAACACCTGCGATTATATAGCCGTTGGAAGCAAGGCTTGTGGTGGTCCAAAAACTTATTTGGCATTCTCTTCCTCAATAGACAGGCAAAAACTGGAAGAATTAGTTGAAAATTACAATAAAGCTGAAGACGATTATAACCTAAAATACGGGATTGAATCAGATTGCATGGTCCTCACGCCCCCGGAAAAAGTAGAATGCATTAATGAAAAATGTGAAGCCTTTTAGAATTTGCAGCTTTAGTACTGAAATATGTACTTTAGCCCCATAATTTTTGAGATGAAAAAAATACTTTCTTACCCATTATCGGTACTGTTTTATATCTTCTTTTTTTTAACCTTGCTGGTTTTTCATCCTATACAGTATATAAGTCTGAAACTTGGAGGGTATCAGCCGCATAAAAAAAGTGTAGATATTTTTAATCTGTTCCTTATTCGATGCCTTAACATTCTGGGTACACGTTTTACGTTTTCAAATCCATATGATATTCCCACAGATAAGCCCTGCATAATTGTAGCAAATCATCAGGGAATGTATGATATACCTCCTATAATATGGTATATGCGAAAGCATCATGCGAAATTTGTGAGCAAAAAGGAATTGGGCCATGGCATACCGAGTATTTCATTCAATTTAAGACACGGTGGTTCAGTATTGATTGATCGTAAAAACAAACGGGAAGCTATGGTAAAAATGGCAAAATTCGCCGATTATCTAAACCAGACGAAACATTCTGCAGTGATCTTTCCCGAAGGTACCCGAAGCCGCACAGGGGAACCAAAAAAGTTCGCAGTGAGCGGCCTTCAGTTATTGTTTAAAAAAATGCCTGATGCGCTTATCATTCCTATTACCATCAATAATTCATGGAAATTATTTAAACATGGCAATTTCCCTATGGAACCCGGCGTACATATCACTTTAAAGGTCCATGAACCTATTCCTGCAAATTCAGACGAGCCTGAGAGCCTGGTAGCAAAAGTGGAGCGAACCATCATCGCCGATATTAAATAGGAACAGATGATTCCCAGAAACCTCCTTAGATGAACAGATCAGAAGTAATAAAGAACACCCTGGAATTTGTAAAAAAAACACTTGCCAATGCCGAGGGAGGCCACGATTGGTTTCATATACAAAGAGTATACAACAATGCCAAACTAATCGCCAAGGGAGAAAAAGCCGATTTATTTATAGTTGAACTCGGCGCCCTTTTACACGATATCGCCGACTATAAATTTCACAATGGCGATGAAAGTAGAGGTCCACAGCTGGCATCTGAATTTCTGAATACACAAAAAGTTTCCGAAGAGGAGGTAGCCCATGTCATAAAGATCATCGAGAATGTTTCATTTAAAGGCGGGAAAGAAAAGAAAAACTTTTATTCAACGGAATTAAAAATTGTTCAGGATGCCGATAGACTTGACGCTTTAGGAGCAATTGGAATTGCCCGCACTTTCAATTATGGAGGCTTTAAAGGCCGTGCTTTGTATGACCCGGAAATAGAACCAAACCTGAATATGACAAAAGAGGAGTACAAGGCCTCAACTGCCCCAACTATAAATCATTTCTACGAAAAATTACTCCTACTTAAAGATCTGATGAACACCGAAACCGGCCGGAAAATCGCTGAAGAACGCCACAGGTTTATGGAGAGTTATCTCCAACAGTTCTACAGTGAGTGGGATGGTCTCGCTTAAAATAATTTCATTTGACCATCCTTAAAGCTTTCATGTAACTTACAGTTCAGCTTAATTCTTTCTTTATTTGAAAAATACTTCCTTCTTGCCAATTTAAACTGCTGTGCAACCTGGCTGGCAAATTCTCCTTCTCCTTTCATTCGTGTCCCAAAACGGCTATCATTGAGCTTTCCACCATGTATACTCTCGATTTGATTTAGTACCTTATTGGCTCTATCGGGCATGGTTTTTTTAATCCAATCGGTGAAAATCCCGGCTATAGCACCGTTCAAGCGAACTATGGTGTATCCCAGGCTCAAAGCTCCTCTTTCCGAAATCTCCCGGGCCAAAGGCATAATTTCATGGGAATTTATTGCAGGAATTATGGGAGCCATCATCACATTAACCGGAATATTTGCTGCGGAGAGTTTTTCTATAGTTTCCAGTCGTTTTTTGATACTTGCCGTACGAGGCTCCAAAATTCTACGGGTTTCTTCAGAAAGAGAAGTTACCGAAAGAGTAAGGCTTACCAGGTTATCTTCTGCAAGCTCACGAAGGAGATCTATATCCCTTTGTACCAAAGCGTTTTTAGTGATGATTCCTACCGGATGTTTATACTTTAGAAAAGTTTCCAGCAACTGTCGGGTGATTTTAAGTTTCTTTTCAATAGGCTGATAACAATCAGTATTCCCTGAAAGAATAATGGGTTTAGCCTCCCATTTTCTGCTCCTGAGTTTCTTTTCGAGTAATTCTACCGCATTTTTTTTAACCAGGATCTTTCTTTCAAAATCAAGCCCGGCACTGTAACCCCAGTATTCATGTGAATTCCTGGCATAACAGTAAACGCAACCATGCTCACAACCCTGATAAGGATTAAGAGAATATTCCATCCCAACATCGGGACTGGTTACCTTGTTCACAATAGTTTTCGGAAAAGTATCAATTAAAACAGTATGGTTATTCTGTAACTCATCCCCTTCTGTGGCACAGTAATTCCGAAAATCATCCCGAAATTCGTGCTGCTGCGCCTCGAACTTATTGGAAACATTTAGTTGCGCTCCCCTTCCTTTAATAAAACTTTCATTTTTGGACATATTACAAAATTATGGAATATATCCAGTTAAGAAAATCGAAGAAGAAATTTAACAGGAAGCCTTAAAGGAAAATAATTATTCTCCCGGGAAATCAGCCTTACGCTTATTCAAAAAAGCAGAAGTTCCTTCTTTAAAATCTTCGGTACCAAAGGCGTGGCCAAACTCACTTATTTCCACTTCAAACCCATTTACCCCACTTTCATAATTAGCATTAATGGCCCTAATTGCTCCACTAATGGCCACAAGGGAGTTTTTCATGATCTTTCTGGCTAGTTCCATTGCCAACTCAGGTAATTCTTCAGGAGTAGTGACATGATTAACAAGGTTATACTGAAGCGCCTGATTGGCATCTATCATTCCTGCGGTCATGATCATCTCCATAGCACGACCTTTCCCCACTAATTGCGGCAGGCGTTGGGTACCACCATACCCAGGGATTACACCAAGGGATACTTCCGGCAAGCCCATTTTAGCATTATCGCTGGCAATTCTAAAATGTGCTGCCATAGCCAATTCCAAACCACCACCAAGGGCAAACCCATTTACGGCTGCGATCACAGGTTTTGGGAAATTAGCGACATAATCAAATAAAGAAGCCTGTCCCTCGGCAGCAAGTTCGCGGCCTTCTTCCGGAGAAAAATCGGCAAATTCGCTAATATCGGCGCCGGCTACAAAGGCCTTTTCTCCACTTCCTGTTAGAATGATCACTTTAATATCGTGATCTTCTTTAGCTTCAGAAAAAGCTTCATGCAGTTCTTTAATTGTCGCCTTATTAAGCGCGTTGAGTTTTGTAGGGCGGTTTATCGTAATGTGTAGAATTCCGTCCTCTTCTTTGGTTAAAATATTTTTGTAATCCATTATTGAAATTTTTAGCTATTTTGGAAATCGCACCTTAAAGATAGTGCCTTTATTTTGTTTTGAACTAAAACTGATAGTTCCCTGATAGTTTTCTACAATTTTCTTTACCATCGCCAATCCAAGTCCCATTCCGCTGCTTTTGGTCGTAAATTTTGGTTCAAAAACCATTTCTTTATTCTCTTCAGCAATTCCTGAACCGTTATCAGAAACCGAAATACAAACCATTGTGTCTTCATCCTGGACACTCACAAGAATTTGAGGATTCTCTGTTTCCTGTACAGCCTGGATAGCGTTCTTGACAAGATTGGTAATCACCCTGATTAGCTGTGTACGATCAAATTTAGCAAGAATTTCCTCCCTGTCTGTGGTGAAATTTATATAGCTTTCATTAAAAATATCCAGGGCCAGTTTAACAATTTTCGGTACGTTTAGAGTTTCATTTTGCTGTGCCGGCATTTTAGCGAAATTCGAGAAAGCGGCTGCTATAGAACTCATAGTGTCTATCTGATTGATGAGGGTTTTAGAATATTCGTCGACTTTATATTCAATGTCGGGATCATTAGGATCAAAATTCCTCTGAAAACTCTGTACGCTAAGCCGCATAGGAGTAAGCGGGTTTTTAATTTCGTGGGCTACCTGTTTGGCCATTTCCCGCCAGGCTTGTTCCCGCTCACTTGTAGCGAGCTTCACCGCGCTTTCTTCAAGCTCATCGATCATACTATTATATGCCGATACCAAAGCGTAAATCTCTTCAGAAGCATTATTGATCTCGATTTTTTGGTTATACTTGTCTAGACGTGTCTGGTGGATCTTATCTGATATTATTTTCAAGGTTTTGGTGATATATTTTGAGAGAAAATAAGACAAAATTATCGCCAACACCAACATCAATAAGTAAACCTCGCCCATACGCATCAGGAAATTATTGAGATCACGATTCAACAAACTATCATCCTGAAGGTATGGCAGGTATAAAATAGCCAATGGTTTAAATTTATTGTCGGTGATATAGGAATAAGAAGATTGAAATTTATCTCCATTCACTTCAGTATGTTGTAAGACTCTTTTTCTGGAAGAACCATCCAGCCTCTCCAGGAGTTTCTTATCTAACTGCACATCGGTAGTATCTTTAAAAAAAGATTCGTTGGATTTCACTAAAAGACGACCCTCCAGATCGTAGATATTGATCTGCATTTCATGAACCTGTGCCATTTCATAGATCTTACCCCTTTCCTTGAAGATCTCATCGATATTTTCAGTATTCACTAAATAGGTAGTACTTCCCAGAACAAAGCGAATATTTTCCATTATTGCCTGTTCCTTTCTTTCCAGCCGCTCTTTGTGATACTGCTCTGCTTCCTTTTTATACTGAAAAACAGTTACTCCAACAATAAGGATAGAAGTCCCTAGTACCAGTAATAGCATAGAGAAGAAAATACGGGAACGCAAAGAGAGTTTTAACAAGTTCATACAGCTCTGTTTTAGCAAATATCAGGCCTTAGGGTTTTTAGCGCGAATTCTCTTATAAATTTTTACACCCAGCATCAACATGCCTGCAAGCAAAAATATGCCCAGTACACCAAAAATCCAGTTAAGCGAATCCCGAACTATAACCAAAAATACAACTGCAAAAAGAATTAGGGTAGACACTTCATTCCAAAGCCTCATTTGGCCAGAAGACCATTTAATTACATCCTGCTGCATTTCCTTGAAAATCATATGGCTTTTATAGTGATAAGCATACAATAAGACTACGAAAGCCAGTTTTATAAGCATCCAGTCCATTTGCAAAAAGGAAGGAATTAAAAATAACAACCAGAATGCAAATAAACTCGCAAGAATAGCTGACGGCCAGGTGATGATGTACCACAACCTTTTGGTCATCAGTTTAAATTGTTCACTAAGAATATGTTTTTCAGGTTCGGGTTTCAGGCTGGCTTCAATATGGTAAATAAATAACCTGGGGATATAAAAAAGCCCGGCAAACCAGGTTATCACAAAAATTAGATGAAGAGCTTTAATATACTGGTAGTATTCTATCACAAATTATAAGTTTGCTTGTTTTTATTGGTAGCTCGAACAGCTTTCAATCCTAACAAAGATAAGTATTTGTTTTAGGTATTTGAATCTTAAGTCTTAATCGGGTTTCAGATTTAATTTTACTTCCCGGTGTAAAAAATAACCGGTTACGATAGTCGACAAAACATCGGCCAGCGGAAATGAAATCCATACTCCTAATTCTCCCAGATAGTTGGGAAGAATGAGCACCAGAGGAATAAAGAAAAAACCCTGCCGGGAAAGGGTGAGTAAAAGTGCGGGCAATGCCTTACCTACCGCCTGAAAATAGGCCGCTCCTATTAATTGAAGTGCAACAATTGGGGTAGCCGCAAAAACCCAGCGCATTGCCGAGGGTGTTGCAGCGATAATCTCCTCGTTTCCGGTAAAAATCTTTACAATATCTTCAGAGAAAAACATTATCCCGGCAAAAACCAGCAGAGCCAAGCCACCGGCATAGATCACTGCAGTACTAATACTTTTTTTAACCCGGGAAAATTCTCTGGCCCCATAATTATAGCCGGCAATGGGTAAAAATCCCTGGGTCACCCCAAGCACAGGAAACAAAGCAAACATGAGCATCCTGGCGATTATAGCATAAACCGTGACCGCATTTTCCCCACCTAAGTCAAAAAGAATGTTATTCATTAAAAGATAAATCACGCTCACCACGGCCTGCCGGGCCAGGGTTACAAATCCTAATGAGGATATTTCCCTAAGAATAGGGCGTTTAAATCCAAAATGACTAAAACTTACCTTTAATTCTGAATTCTCTGAGATAAAAAACCAAAGTACATAGATAAAACAGAAAATATAGGAAGATGTAGTAGCTATAGCCGCTCCTAACATCCCCATTTCCAGAACGTTTATTAGAAGGTAATCCAGGAAGAGGTTTACAACAGAAGGAATGATCATCGCGACCATTGCAAATTTAGGCTTGCCCTCAGCTCTAATAACGGTATTACCCATCATACATAGGGCGAGAAAAGGTACCCCGCTAACAACTACCTGATAGTAAATTCTTGCGGGCTCGAAGATCTCTCCTTTTCCCCCAAATGCAGGAATAAGAAAGTCTACAAAAATAAGTCCCAGGATTACCAATGCAGAAGATAGAATAAGCGTAAGGCTTATCATATTACCAAAGGTTCTTAATGCCTTTTCAGAACGATTTGAACCCAGAGCCCTTGATACCACCGAAGATCCTCCTACTCCAATGGCCATTCCCAGAGCGGCAATAAAAAAAGAAACCGGTAAAACCACATTAATAGCAGCTATTGCTACAGGGCCTATCCAGTTTCCAACAAAAATAGTATCTACAAGAATATTCAGGGACATCACCAGGATCCCAATTGAAGCCGGAACTGCCTGCTGAATAAGAAGTTTTCCTATGGGTTTATTTCCCAGTTCGGCAGCGGTGATTTTTGACATTATACCTCAACAGCCTTTTGATGTGCCCACTCATCAATCCATCGGGACAGGACCTTCACCCAATCATCGCGGTCGTTCAAACAGGCAACTACATTAAAATCCTCTCCTCCTACCTCATGAAATATTTCTTCTCCTTCCATGGCTATTTCCTCAAGAGTCTCCAGGCAATCTGAAACAAAGGCCGGCGTTACGATAGCAAGTTTTTTCATTCCCTGTTTTCCAAAGCGCTCGATGGTACGATCGGTATAGGGTTGAAGCCACGGGTCAAAACCAAGTCGGGATTGAAAAGAAACGCTGTATGAGTTTTCTTTCAGCTCAAGGTATTCGGCTACTAATCGGGTAGTTTCAAAACATTGATGCCTGTAGCAAAACTGGTGTGCTTCTGAGGGGGTCTGGCAACAGCTACCATCAATTTTACAATGAGACTTGGTGATATCGCTTTTGCGAATATGCCTTTCGGGCACCCCATGATAGGAAAATAACAGATGCTGAAAATCTTTTCCTTTTAAACTATCGGAAATACTTTCGGCAAGTACCCGAATATAATCGGGATGATTATAAAACGGCGGCACGGTAGTAAATTGCATCTTCGGAAAATGCTTTTGCCTGATTTCTTCGGCTAAAACCAGAATAGTTTCAGTGGTAGCCATCGCAAACTGCGGATAAAGTGGAAAAAGCAAAACTTCATTTACTCCTTTATCATGCAATTCCTGAAGGCCTTCCATAATTGAAGGTTTTCCGTAACGCATCGCCAAGGCTATCGGCACGGAAGTGAGATCGTCTATTTTAGACTGCAATCTTTCAGAAAGTACAATCAAGGGGGAACCTTCTTCCCACCAAATCTTTTTATAGGCTTCAGCAGATTTTTTGGGCCTGGTGTTCAGCACAATTCCTCTAACAAGGAGCACCCGTGCCCAGTATGGTACATCTATAACCCGCTCATCCATAAGGAATTCATCGAGGTATTTTTTCACATCTTTTGGGTCGGTACTTTCAGGGGATCCCAGGTTGACCAATAATACGCCTTTGCTCATATGTTCATTAATTTCAGCACAAAAATATAACTATAAAACGGGCGATGAAAACCGTCACTATTCTGAATATTTATTGTTCAATAATCAAATTGGTATCAGTCTCTTCACCAAGGGCAAAAAGTATACATCTTAATAGATGCTCCTGAAACCCAGGTTCCATATAAGACTGTATCCTGTGGCCACCTCCGGTGTATATACTAATACCTCCCCCGGGAAGCTCGCGATACCAGGCAATGGGATGATTTTCACCGTTCTCCCCTCCATGATAAGTGGATTCATCGAGACTCAACAAAACCTTATTTTCGGGGTTAAGGTTTTTATAATTATACCACTCATCTATTCTCGACCAGGGATTGGGAAGGTGAGAAACAGTTGGATGATCGGGCATTTCAACAATTACATTAGCCCGTTGTACCTTAGGATGATTTACAAAATAACCACCCACCAGCTCACCATACCAGGGCCAATCATATTCAGTGTCAGCAGCGGCGTGAATTCCGAAGAAATTCCCATTTTCAGCGATATATTTTTCGAAAGCAGCTTGCTCTTCTTCATTTAATACATCCCCGGTGGTATTTAAGAAAATCACCAGATCATATCTTTTAAGATCTTTTTCATTAAAATCATCGCTATTATTTGTCTCATCAACCTCAAAGCCGTTTTCTTCACCAATATCTTTTATAATCGCGTGACCGGCCGGAGTAGATCTATGCCAGAAACCTTCGGCTTTATGAAAAACCAGGATTTCTTTTTTTTCTTTTTCCTCTTCCTCCTGGGAAAACATATTTGTTGAAATCAGAAGGACAAGAAACAGTATCGATAAATATTTTGAGTTTCTCATTTCTAAAGATTTTAAGATAAAGACATAATATATTTTTTCGGAGTTGTCCCGAATTTCTTTTTAAATGCCGCTATAAAATGGCTGGCAGTGCTATAGCCCAGTTTCAGGCCAACTTCATTTACATTATATTCGCCGGTATCCAATAGTTTACGAGCATATTCCATTTTATAATCAAACAGAAAACTATAGACAGAAGTACCGTAAATTTGTTTAAACCCGTCTTTTAATTTCTTTAAACTCAAACCAATCTCATCAGCAAGATCCTGTAAAGAAGGTGGCTCTGCGAGTTTGGAGATCACGATATCTTTTGCCCGTCGAATTTTAAGAATGTTTTCTTCATCAACCAAAAATGGACATTGTTCTAAATCGGGATCTTCTGTCCTGTTAAAATACAAACTTAGCAACTCGTATGCCTTTCCTTTGAAATAAAGGTTTTTTATACTTGGCGTTAAACTGAAATTTAAAAGTTGATTAAGCACAATTGCCATAGATGGAGTAATTGGTGCATCCTTATAATATTTTTTATCCCGGTTTTCTGAACTTAGAAAAGGAATATAATTGGCTTCCTGCGAAAACAGGGAATGAAATTTTTTAATAGAGATTACCAGGGAGATTACCCAGGAATTGGGTTCAAGATTGAGGTTTAAGGGTAGCGCCTGCTGTGGATTATAAAGAAGTAGCGAATTTTCTTCCGGAAGTGGCAACTCATATCCCCCAGCGTTAAACAAAAACCTACTCTGTCCTTTTACATTAAAATGGAATTGGATAAAACTACTATCTATTTCACGAACAAAATTCTGAGTTTCAGCAGAATCATTCAGGAACTTAAATATGTAAAAACCCTCCTCTATTTGAGTGCTAATTACGGTTCTTCCAGCGATATTTTTCCCGTTTGTTTTCATCATAAAATTTTTAATTCCTTATTCAGCACCTTTATAAAAGCCTTTCCAGCAATTGAATTTACTATTATTTCAGCTATTCTTCAAAGTTAGGCCGATTTTAACTGATATTTATCAGGAAGCGACACATTTAGTACTTTCAGCGTTATATTTTCTTTAAGCTATGTTTTACTTTTGTCCACGCAATCCTAATAATATACATGGAAAATTTTCATTTTTCTGGAGGTAAACATTTTTATACCATCGGATTAAGCTATAAAAAAGCTGACGCCGAGATAAGAGGACACTTTAGCCTTGACGAAGAAGCCAAACAGCGACTGCTGCAACAGGCCAAAGTAGAAGGAATTGAGGCTATTTTAACTACTTCCACCTGTAACCGCACCGAAATTTACGGTTTTGCCCATCACCCTTTTGAGCTTATCAAATTGCTTTGCGAACATACCCATGGAACCGTAGAAGAATTTGAAAAGGTTGCCTATGTGCATAAAAACAAAAAGGCCATCGCTCATATGTTCCAGGTAGGGACCGGACTGGACAGCCAGATCCTGGGCGATTTTGAGATTATAAGTCAGCTTAAGAATTCCTTCATTCAGTCTAAAAAGTCTGGACTCACCAACGTTTTTCTGGAGCGTCTTGTCAACGCGGTCATACAGGCCAGCAAGCGTATAAAAAATGAAACCGAGATCTCCAGTGGAGCTACCTCTGTTGCTTTTGCCTCTGTTCAATATATCCTGAACAATATTAAAAATGTTTCTGAAAAGAATATTCTTCTCTTCGGAACCGGTAAGATTGGGCGTAACACTTGTGAAAATTTGGTTAAACACACCAAGAACCACCATATAACTCTTATAAACCGAACAAAGGATAAAGCCGAACGCGTTGCGGGAAAATTTAACCTTATAGTTAAGGAATATGCCGATTTACAAGCCGAAATACGCAATAGCGATATTTTAATAGTGGCTACCGGCGCGCAGAATCCTACTATTTCTAAAGAGCTTATCTATTCCAAAAAAGAGCTGCTTATTCTTGATCTTTCAATTCCGAAAAACGTGGCCGATGATGTAGCAGAGCTCTCTAACGTAAGTCTCGTCCACCTCGATCAGCTCTCAAAGATGACTGATGCTACTCTTGAACGACGCCAACAGTTTATCCCGAAAGCAAAAGAGATTATTGCTGAGGTGGAGGCCGAATTCAATAAATGGCTGGAAACCCGGAAGTTCGCTCCTACCATCAAGGCCCTGAAAAAGAAATTGAAAACCATGAAAGATGATGAATTGGATTTCCAACGCAGGAAAATAACCGATTTTAATGACGAACAGGCCGAAATTATAAGCAACCGCATTATTCAGAAGATTACCAAACATTTCGCCAATCATCTAAAAAGCGATTCTGAAACCACCGATGAAAGCCTGGAACTAATCCAGAAAGTTTTTCAGTTAGAAGAGCTTCAGAAATGAAAAAAACAATACGAATAGGCACCCGGGACAGCGAACTTGCCCTTTGGCAAGCCAAAACCGTACAAAATGCCCTGGAAAAATTAGGTCACGAAACCAAATTAGTGCCGGTAAAATCTACTGGAGATCTAAACCTGGACCAGCCTCTGTATGAAATGGGTATTACAGGGATTTTCACCAAAACCCTTGATGTGGCGATGATAAAAGGCGAAATAGACATCGCCGTTCATTCCATGAAAGATGTGCCCACTGCGCTTCCTAAAGGAATGGTGGAAGCGGCGGTTTTAAAAAGGGCAAATTCCAAAGATATTTTAATCCATAAAGGCCTGGATTTCCTGAATACTGAAGGGACTATCGCCACCGGAAGCCTTCGCCGTAAAGCACAATGGCTCAACAGGCATCCTGAGCATCAGGTGGTTGACTTACGTGGAAACGTAAACACCCGATTGAAGAAATTAAAGGACAACGACTGGAATGGTGCCATTTTCGCCGCTGCAGGCCTGGAACGCATCGCCCTAAAACCTGAAAACTACGTAGACCTCAACTGGATGATTCCTGCTCCTGCCCAGGGAGCAATGCTTGTAGTAGCTATGGAAGACGATGACTTTTCCAGGAAAGCCCTCGAACCGCTCAATCACCAGGAAAGCAAAATAAGTGTTCATATTGAGCGTCAATTTCTCAAAACCCTGGAAGGTGGTTGTACCGCCCCAATTGGAGCACTTGTAACCATAGAAAAAGATATTGTATATTTTAAAGGTGCGCTTTTCAGTCTTGATGGTAAACAAAAAATTGAGGTTGAAGAAACTACTAGAATTGACGAAATCCAAGGTTTTGGAAACAGCTGTGCCCGTGAAGTGCTGAATAAAGGTGGGAAAGAACTTATGGCTGAGATTAGAAAGGTCTTAAAATAATGACAGTCCTTTCTACTAAAAAACTTAGTTTAAGCCAGAAAAATCTTTTTCTAAATTCAGGGCTGAGCCTGGTAGAATACAATGCCATTAAAATTGAATTCCTGGATTTCGACCTTCCCAAAAAAGAGATTAAAAACGCCATTATAACCAGCAAAAACAGCGCAAAATCTATTATTGAAAGACAATTAAAAATTCACAATTGCTTTGTTGTAGGTAAAAAAACCGCTGATTTCTTAAAAAGCCATAACTTTAATATTTCGGAAGTTTCAGATTATGGAAGGGACCTCGCAAAAATTATATCAGAAAAATACCGGGACGAAAAATTTATCTTTTTCTGCGGAAACCTGCGTAGGGAAGAATTACCTTCATTATTAAAGGGAGAAGGTATAGAATTTCAGGAGGTAGAGGTTTATAAAACAAGTTTAAACAAACAAAGCTTTCTGCAGGAATTTGAGGGGATTATGTTTTATAGCCCCAGCGGAGTAAAAAGTTTCACCTCTAAAAATAAAATAAAGGATAGTACTGCATTTTGTATAGGCAAGACCACTGCAAAAGAAGCTGAACAATACACTGAAAATATTATAATAGCCAACAAACCCAGTATCGAAAATCTCATTGTATCTGTGGTGAAGCATTATAAACAAAAGAACTAAAATGATAAAAAACGATTTATTTTTAAGAGCGCTAAAAGGGGAAAGCGTAGAACGCCCCCCGGTTTGGATGATGAGACAGGCGGGTCGTTACCTACCTGATTTTATGAAACTAAAGGAGAAATACGATTTCTTCACCCGCTGTCGCACTCCCGAATTGGCTACCGAGATAACAGTGATGCCCATTAAACAAGTAGGAACCGATGCCGCTATCCTTTTTAGTGACATTCTGGTTATTCCGCAAGCGATGAATATTGAAGTAGAAATGAAACCGGGGGTTGGTCCCTGGCTGCCTCATCCAATAAGAACCCAGGAAGATGTAGATCGGGTGATCGTACCGGATATTGACGAAACATTAGGATACGTGATGGAAGCCATTAAAATGACCAAAATGGAGCTTAATGATGAAGTTCCACTTATTGGTTTTGCCGGTTCCCCATGGACTATTCTATGCTATGCCGTACAGGGCCAGGGTTCTAAAAATTTTGATATTGCCAAGAAATTCTGCTTTAGCAATCCAGTGGCGGCTCATCAACTACTTCAAAAGATCACCGATACCACCATCGCCTACTTAAAAGCCAAAGTTGCTGCAGGTGTTGATGCGGTTCAGGTTTTCGACTCCTGGGGCGGGATGCTAAGCCCTACAGATTACGATGAGTTTTCCTGGAAATATATTCAACAGATCATCGATGCTTTAAGAGATGAGATTCCAGTAATCGCCTTCGGAAAAGGTTGCTGGTTTGCGCTACATACTATGGCACGATCGGGTGCTGCTGCCATTGGTGTTGACTGGACCTGTAGCCCTAAGAATGCCAGATATTTAACCGGCGGACAGATCACCCTACAAGGTAATTTTGATCCTTCAAGATTATATTCACCTCCGGCTGAGATCAAAAAAATGGTGCACCAGATGATCGATGAATTTGGGAAAGACCGGTATATCGCCAACCTGGGACACGGTATCTTACCCGATATTCCCGTGGAGAATGCCATCGCTTTCGTTGAGGCGGTGAAAGAATACAAATAGCAGGATGGCAATCTGGGGACGCTTAATAAATATGAGTCCGGGGGAAGTTCTCCAGCTTCTTAAGGTCTCTATCAGGCATCCCCGTTTTGTTACTCCAACAATAAAAGCCACCAGGCAAAGCATTAAAATTTGTGATAAACTTTTTGGAGATGACCACCACAGGGATAATCGATCGAACGCCTTCAGGCATGCGCTTTGGAATTATTTGATCTGTGAAAAATGTTATAAAGTTTGTGATTCTGTGGAAAAATCGATGGAATGGAGCAAAAAAATCACCGATCTCCACGAAGAACTGGCTCCAAATGATGAACTCGCCAAAACGATGGATTTACATAATAATCTGGTAGGTCGTAAACTCTTTAAGAAGTATTATTCCGAAGAAAATCTTGATATTATCAGGCTTTTAAAAGAGAAAATGAAAAAGGCTGAAAAAGTGAGCACAGCGGAACAAATAAATGCCCAGCAGCATCAAATGGTTTATATAGAAGATTGAAAATGAGAGAACAATTTTACGCGTATATTGAACAATTACAAGAAGAGATAACTGCGAAACTCGAAGAGATAGACGGAGCGGCAAAATTCCAACAGGATCTCTGGAAACGACCCGAAGGTGGAGGCGGCAGGACCAGAGTAATAGAAAACGGGAATGTATTTGAGAAAGGTGGAGTGAATATCTCGGCAGTGCACGGGCCCTTGCCTCCTGCTATGCAACAATATTTTAAGGTAGGCGATGTTGATTTTTTCGCTTGTGGCCTTAGCCTGGTATTACACCCTAAAAATCCTATGGTTCCTACAGTTCACGCTAACTGGAGGTATTTTGAGATGTATGACAAATCAGGAAATGTGCTTGATCAATGGTTTGGTGGTGGCCAGGATTTAACTCCTTACTATTTGTTCGAGGAAGATGCAGTTCATTTTCACAAAATATCAAAAGCAGCCTGCGATAAGCATAATCCCGAATTCTATCCCGAATACAAGAAAAAGTGCGATGAATATTTCTGGAATGCCCATCGGGACGAAGCCCGTGGCATCGGTGGATTGTTCTTCGACTATTTAAAGGCTTCCGAAGAAATGAGTATTGAGGCCTGGTATGATTTCGTGACCGAAGTGGGCGATAGTTTTCTCGAAGCTTACGTACCAATTGTGGAAAAAAGAAAAAATTTAAGCTATACCGAAGCTCAGAGAAACTGGCAGGAGATAAGGCGTGGGCGGTACGTAGAATTTAACCTGGTGCACGACAAGGGCACTTTATTCGGTTTAAAGACCAACGGCAGGATAGAGAGTATATTGATGAGCCTGCCCCCCCACGTGCAATGGGTTTACGATCATCATCCCGAGTCGGGCAGCAAAGAAGAAAAATTATTGAAGTTGCTGAAGAAACCCATAAATTGGGTATAATTGATGCCTTAATCCGGCTTTTCAAAAACTGAATACAGAATACAAAATTTCAAAATTATGTACCCACTAAACAGAAATAGAAGATTACGAACCAATGAGGCCGTAAGAAGCCTGGTTAGAGAAACCGCAATCACTCCAGATGATTTTATCGTACCGCTTTTCGTGGTAGAAGGAAAAAACCTAAAAGAAGAGATCGCCTCAATGCCGGGTTATTACAGGATGAGTCTTGACCTTTTAAAAATGGAGATAAAAGAACTCTGGAATTTAGGTTTAAAATCGGTTTTACTTTTTGTCAAGGTTCCGGAAAAGCTTAAAGACAATGCGGGCACCGAGGCGCTAAATACCGATGGCTTGATGCAACGCGCCATCAAAACGGTAAAAGAGGCTGTTCCCGAAATGCTGGTAATGACCGATGTTGCCCTGGATCCCTACTCTTCTTATGGTCACGACGGAATAGTTGCAGAAGGAAAGATCATCAATAACGACACCACTGCTGTTTTGGCGGAAATGGGCCTCTCTCATGCCAAAGCCGGTGCCGACATACTGGCCCCCAGCGATATGATGGACGGACGAATTTTTGAGATTAGAAGCCTTCTGGAAGACGAAGGTTTTCATGAAACGGGAATTATGAGTTACAGTGCCAAATATGCTTCTGCTTTTTACGGCCCCTTCCGTGACGCTTTGGACTCGGCGCCTGTTGATGCTGATAATATTCCGAAGAACAAGAAAACATACCAGATGGATCCTGCCAACCGCGATGAAGCCATCCGCGAAACTCTGATGGACATCGAAGAAGGCGCCGATATCGTAATGGTAAAACCGGGATTATGTTATCTTGACATAGTTCGGGATATAAGGAACGCGGTAAATGTACCGGTAGCAGTCTACCAGGTAAGCGGAGAATATGCCATGATAAAAGCCGCCTCACAGAAAGGCTGGCTCGATCACGATGCTGTGGTCCTTGAACAATTAACGGCGATTAAACGAGCAGGGGCAACTATGATTGCCAGTTATTTTGCAAAAGAAGCCGTAAAACTTATCTCTTAGGCTCTTAATTAGATAGATTAAAATATTTAAAAAACACCCTACTTTTTACATACTTTTGAGAGATGAAAAAGTTTCGTAATAAAGGCTTTATAGCATTTACTATTATTGGTTTGCTGGCGATCTATGGCCAGCAGGCTTTTGCTTTTTCATCCGGTCAATTCATTCAGAAAGACTCTGGGAATCGCTTACTTCCTCAAACCTACCAAAATACTGAAGGCTTACTTTATCAGGAAATTTCTTTTGGTAATGCAGGTGAATATTCTGAAACTTCCCCTGAGTATCACTTTAGTGGCGGTGCACAGACCAGCCCCAATAATTTTCATTTCTGGAATTTCCACAATCTAAAAAAACCAACTTCATATCTTCAGGATCATAGAAATGAGCTGAGGCACAAGATCTTTCCGTTCCATTTTTTCTGGTAAACATTTTCAGGTTAATCTGAATAGTAACAAGGCTTTGAAAAAAGCCCGGCTGCAAGTTCGCCTTTATTTGGCCGTGCGGCCAACCATAAATCATATCACCATAAAAAATAAAAAATGGATACAGCTTCAAGCTTAATTGGTTTAGGCCTACTCTTAGTGTTTATAGGCCCAATCTTTATTTTAATTCTTCAACAGAAGAAACAGGAAAAAAACATGCTAAAAAAAATAAAAACCATCAGTAAGGATAATAATCTAAATCTCGAGACCACAGAACTTTTAGAGAACTTATTATTAGGCTTAGATTCTAAGGCTCACAAACTACTTATCGTAAAACCGGGAGAAAGTCCTGATTATAACATCCTCAACCTTAAGGAAATAAAAGAAAGCAGGTTGTCAACCAAAAATCATAAAGCTTCTGAGGGCGGTTTAAATTATATCAGCCTAAATTTATTTGGAACGAAAAACAGAAAAATAAATGAAATTGTCTTCTATGACGATGAAGATAAAAATTCTTCAGATGCTGAAACCAGCTTAGTTCTGGCCAAAAAATGGGAAAAGCTAATCAAAGCCTAACCAGGGATTACAACCATATAAATTTCCGGAAGGCTATCTGAAAAAGCAACATCCAATAGCTTTCCGGAGGTTTATAATTTCTTTTTATTTTTTTCTTTAATTTATCCCTAAATTAGATTATTCAACAACTAACCGTACAATGGGATTACTATTATTTTATGCTTTTATTTCCATTTTCTTTTCATTTCTATGTTCTATTCTGGAAGCCGCTCTGCTCAGTTTTACGCCTTCTTATATAAAAATCAAGAAGCAGGAAGGGAAATCTTATGCTGATACCCTGGCACATTTTAAACAGGATATTGACCGCCCCCTGATTGCAATTCTAACCGTAAATACGGTTGCTCATACTGTGGGGGCAATCCTGGTTGGTGTTCAGGCGGAGAAAACCTTTGGGAGTGGTAACAGTTCTGTGGGTATTGTTTCAGCAATTATGACTCTTGCTATTTTAATTTTATCTGAAATAATCCCGAAAACCATCGGGGCTACCTACTGGCAGAAATTAGGTGGATTTACCGCAACTTCTTTAAAAGCAATGATTTTTCCTCTTAAATATACCGGAATTCTATGGTTAATGATGTTAACCACCAAATTAATAGGGAAATCGGCTCACGTGAGCTCGATGAGCCGTGAAGAATTTGCAGCCATTACCGATGCCGCAAAAGAAGAAGGGGTTTTTGAGGAAAGTGAAACAACCGTTATTAAAAATTTATTGGTCTTTAAATCGGTGGAGGCCAAAGATGTGATGACTCCTTATTCTGTTGCTGTTACTGAAGATGAAGACACTTCCATTGCAGATTTTCATCAAAGTCACCGAAATCTTAAGTTTTCCCGAATCCCTATCTATAAAGGAAAACCGAACAACGTTACAGGATTTATCCTCAAAGATGATGTTCTTGAAGAAATAATAGATGAAAAGGGAGAAGAGCCATTAAGCATTTTAAAAAGAGATGTCTTTATGACTCCCGCTCATACTCCTATCCCGGAATTATTTGAAAAATTTATACAGGAAAGAGGGCATATCACCATGGTTGTTGATGAATATGGAAACACCGTTGGGCTGGTTACTATGGAAGATATCATAGAAACCCTGCTGGGACTTGAAATTATGGACGAGAGTGACAGCATTGAGGATATGCAGATGCTTGCCCGTCAAAACTGGGAACGTCGTGCAAAACGTCTCGGATTGATTAAGCGCGAGGAAGAACAAGCTAAAAATAGCGATGAAGATACACCTGAAGACTCCGCTGGGGATAGCAAAGATTAGCGGAAGTAAGGAAGGAATTTCAGAAATAAAAATTCTGGAGGATACCCAGCAACTTACTTCTGATGTACCGGGTGAACTTTTGCCTGCCGTAGAACAACTTGAGGCATACTTTAGGGGAGAGTTAAAAGATTTTAACTTAAAACTAAATTTAGAAGGCACCGAATTTCAAAAAAAGGTTTGGAACGCCCTTTTGAAAATCCCCTATGGCACAACGGTTTCTTACCTGGAACTGTCGAAACAGTTAGGTGATGTGAAAGCTATTAGGGCCGTGGCTTCAGCAAATGGAAAGAATCCGCTTTGGATCGTGGTTCCCTGTCACAGGGTAATTGGCAGCGATGGTTCTTTAACCGGTTATGCCGGCGGACTTCATCGTAAAAAGTGGCTCCTGGAACACGAAGGCGTCTTAACACAACAAAGTCTTTTTAATTAGCTGTTGATATGAAAAAGTTTATAAGAATTCTTGGTATTGGCGTGGCTACACTGTTAGTTTGCCTTATTCTTCTATATACTTTCAATTATGAATATATACTGAAAGCCGCCGGAATAACCTATCTAAACGGACATACCTCAGCTTATATCGACGACTATCATGAATTTGACAACAGAATAATTGAATCCGGAAGTAATGGTCGGGAATGGCCCAGACACTCTAATTATAATTCAGAAGAAGCTACTGAAGCTTTGGAAAAAATAAACAAAGAATTAAAAACCGTGGCTTTTTTAGTGATAAAGAATGATAGCCTATGGTTTGAAAAATATTACCAGGACTACAGCCCGTCTATGAAGTCTAACTCATTTTCTATGGCGAAGAGTATTGTAGTGGCCATGTTGGGTAAAGCTATTATGCAGGGCCATATTGAAAGCCTGGAGCAGCCGGTAGCCGATTTTTTTCCGCAATTCGATAAAGAGCTTAAAGTGGGCGACCTTGCCTCGATGGCGTCAGGCCTAAACTGGAATGAAAATTACTACAATCCTTTTGGCATGACGGCCAGAGCATATTATGGCGATAACCTGAAAAAACAAATTCTAAAGCTCGAAGTCACCGAAACTCCTGGAGAAAAATTTAAATATTTAAGCGGAAATACCCAATTACTGGGTATGGTTCTGGAAAAGGCTACCGGAAAAACCCTCTCTGATTATCTAAGTGAAAATTTCTGGAAACCTATGGGAATGCAAAACAAGGCTCTCTGGCAATTAGACAGTGAAAAATACGGAATGGAAAAAGCCTTTTGCTGTATTGCCTCTAATGCACGAGATTTTGCACGATTCGGGAAATTGTTTAAAGATCAAGGTTCCTGGAACGGTAAATCTTTGCTGGATTCAGGTTTTATTAAAAAAATGACCAATGCCCGCTTTAAGGAAAGCCCGGAATACGGATATGGAATATGGCTAACCGATTATATGGACAAGGAAATCTTTTATATGCGCGGGGTTCATGGCCAATATGTGATCGTTATTCCAGAAGATGACCTGTTGATCGTAAGATTAGGACAGGAATTCATCAGAAAAGATGACCAAAAGCATTATCCAGATTTTTATAGGTATATTGATGAAACTTATAAAATGTTAGAAAATGCTTCATAAGATAAATCTTGAGAACATTCTATTTCTCGATATCGAAACTGTTCCTGAAACAGCCTCCTTCCAGGAGCTAAGCGAGGATAAAAAAGTTTTATGGGAAGATAAAACGCAATACCAGCGCAAAGAAGAATATACTCCTGAAGAATTTTATGACAGGGCTGGAATTTGGGCAGAATTCGGTAAGATCGTCTGTATTTCGGTTGGGTTTTTCAATTTTAAAAATGAAGAACGAAATTTCAGGATAACCACCTTTAGCGGTGCAGAAAAGCAATTGCTCAGGGATTTCAGCGCATTACTGGAAGGACATTTTTTCCAGCCGTATCATTTGTTATGTGCACATAACGGGAAAGAATTCGATTTCCCTTTTATTGCCCGAAGAATGCTTATTCACGATCTTCCTCTGCCGTCTAAGTTAAATCTCTTCGGAAAGAAACCCTGGGAGGTCCCTCACCTGGATACCCTGGAATTATGGAAATTTGGGGATTATAAACATTTCACTTCTTTAAAGCTACTCACAAATATTCTAGGGATTCCCTCCCCAAAAGACGATATAAGCGGCAGCGACGTATGCAGGGTTTTTTATGAAGAAAAAGATTCGCAACGAATAATTAAGTATTGCGAAAAAGATGTAGTGGCCATCGCCCAGATCATTCTAAAATTCAGACAGGAAAAACTGCTGGAAGAAGCAGAGATAATTTCGGTTTAAAAGACTGCTTATAATCTTATTCCGCTAAACTTCAGTTAAAACACCCCATATTCCTCTTCAAAAATTTGTAACTTTAAGATGGTCGATTGTTTAGAACAAACTTCGGCGATCAAATATTCTAACCAAAAAACCCGAAAATTATGTATTTATACGTAGAAATGTGGAACGTTACCCGAAAATGGCTGGATCTTTCAACCGAAAAGCGGCGCAATGTTTTTAATAAAATGGAAGATAGAATATCAGAAATGAAGTCTCGTGGAGTAAAAAACCTTGGCTGGGCCCGAAACGACGAACATACCCCTTACCGCAGCGATTACCGCTATATGACGGTTTGGGAAATGCCTTCAAAAGAAGAAGTGAAAATCCTGGAAGAGAACCTAAAGGATGCCGGTTGGTACAACTATTTCTCCCAGGCCAACTCAAGAGGTGAGGTGCTATCCCGTGAAGAAGCGATGGAATTCTTAATCAATATCAAGGAAACTTCAACCTCTTTCCTCGACTCCTAGAAATAAATAAATGACTGTCTGAAAAGTTTATGAAGATTTTCTTCATAGTTTTTCAGACAGCCTCAATTGTTATAATTTCATTTCAGGAACATCATTTTCAACAATTAATTTGCCTTCGGTAGCTTGTTCTATTTCGTCTACACTTACCCCGGGGGCTCTTTCCAGAAGTTTAAATCCGTCTTGAGTAACCTCTAAGACTGCAAGATTGGTGACGATTTTTGTAACACAGCCCACTCCGGTGAGCGGTAAACTACATCGTTTCAACAACTTAGATTTTCCTGCTTTATTGGTATGCATCATAGCCACAATAATATTATCGGCACTGGCTACGAGGTCCATGGCACCCCCCATACCTTTTACCATTTTTCCAGGAATCTTCCAATTGGCGATGTCACCATTCTCGGCAACTTCCATAGCACCCAGAATGGTTAGATGCACATGTTTACCTCTTATCATTCCAAAACTCATTGCTGAATCAAAAAAACTTGCACCAGGGAGCGCAGTTATGGTTTGTTTTCCTGCATTAATAAGATCGGGATCTTCTTCGCCTTCAAAAGGAAATGGTCCCATGCCTAAGATTCCATTCTCACTTTGAAATTCTACTTCTATATCGTCACGCACAAAATTGGCTACCAGGGTTGGTATCCCAATCCCCAGGTTTACATAGTAACCGTCTTTAACCTCTTTTGCGATGCGTTGTGCTATTCCTTCTTTTCCTAAAGACATAATTTATTTTTTTGGTCGAACAGTTTTCTGCTCTATACGTTTTTCATAATTTTTCCCCTGAAAGACCCGTTGAACAAAAATTCCAGGAATATGAATTTGATTAGGATCAAGTTCTCCAGGCTCTACGAGCTCTTCTACTTCTGCTACGGTGACTTTCGCAGCACCGCACATATTGGGATTAAAATTTCTGGCTGTTCCTTTAAAGATAAGGTTTCCGGCTTTATCGCCTTTCCAGGCTTTCACGAAAACAAAATCGGCTTTAAAGGCTTTTTCCAGCACGTACATTTTTCCATCAAATTCGCGCGTTTCTTTTCCATTAGCGACCTCAGTACCATAACCTGCGGGGGTATAAATAGCAGGGAAACCCTGTTGTGCTGCCTGGCATCGTGCAGCCAGAGTTCCCTGTGGGATTAACTCCACATCTAACTCCTCACTAAGCATCTGTCGCTCAAATTCTTCGTTTTCTCCCACATAGGAAGAGACCATTTTTTTGATTTGTTTTTTATGAAGCAGTAAGCCCAGACCAAAATCGTCTACCCCGGCATTATTGGAAATACAGGTAAGGTTCTTAATATTTAAGCGAACAAGTTCTGAAATTGCATTTTCAGGAATACCTGAAAGGCCAAAGCCGCCAAGCATAAAAGTCATGCCGTCTTCAACACCCTTTAGGGCCTCCTGAACATTATCTACAGTTTTTCGAATCATCGGTATAATTTTACCGAAAAATACAAAAATAAACCGCTAAGGACAATGCTTTTACTGCCTTAAATTATCTTATTCAGAATTAATTCAGGAAAAATTTAACGAATCTTAAAAATCCAGCTCATCCGGAAGGCTTTCTGAATTAGGCTTATTTTCCTGGTAATAATTATCGCAATTAACTTCTATGGAGAGATTCTCAGGTCTCGGGAAATCTTCTTGTGAAATCTCTAATTCCTCGTCGGCATACAGATCTTTCATATACATTCCCCAAATAGGCAAAGCCATAGTGGCCCCCTGGCCATAAGTTATAGTAGGAAAATGTACTGAACGGTCCTCAGCCCCAACCCACACCCCGGTCACCAGGTTCGGGACCATTCCCATAAACCAACCATCACTCTGGTTTTGGGTGGTTCCTGTTTTTCCCGCAATAGGATTTTTAAAATCATAAGGATAGCCAGTTACCGCGCGTTTGTAATGTTCGAGATCTTTCGCATAAGTGCCTCGTAACCGCACTCCGGATCCATACTGGGTTACCCCTTCTAAAAGGTTTACCGTTACATATGCCGCCTCTTTACTAAGCACGTCACGGGTTTCCGGAACATTCTGGTAGAGCATAGTACCATTTTTGTCTTCAATACGGTTTACGATAACCGGCTTGATATAAACTCCTTCATTGGCGAAAGTACTGTAGGCCGAAACCATCTCAAACAAACTCAAATCCTCAGTCCCCAATGCAATTGCAGGACCCGTAGAAAAATTTTTGGTATCGACACCAAGTTTACTAACCAGATCTACCACCGGACCCGGCCCCGTTTTATCGATAAGCCTCGCCGTAACCGTATTTACCGATTTTGCCAGGGCATTTTTCAGGGAGATCATCCCTTCGTATTCATCACCCACGTTTCTGGGAGCCCAGTCCTTGATATTCCCGTATTTACCAGCTTCAATAGTAAAAGGATTAAGAGGTAATGTATCACAGGGCGAAAGTTTTAACTGGTCTATAGCCGTAGCATAAACAAATGGTTTAAAGGTAGAACCTACCTGCCTTTTTCCCTGTTTAACATGGTCGTACTTAAAGTGCTTGAAATTGGTGCCGCCTACCCAGGCTTTTACCTCTCCAGATTGGGGCGCCATAGACATTAAACCTGCCTGCAAAAAACCTTTATAATAAAAAATGGAATCTTTTGGGGTCATGACGGTGTCTTTAGTACCATTCCAGCTAAACACCCTCATTTTTCTTTTTTTATCAAAGGATGCCAGAATCTCTTCCTCAGATTTTCCCTGTTCTTTCATCTCCTTCCAACGCACTGAACGGCGCATAGCACTTCTCACTATACTATTAACCTCATCCTGGCTGACATCTCTGAAGGGAGCCGTTTTATTTTTTTCATTCTGCCGATCGAATTCTTTCTGAAGATGGGAAATATGTTTCTTCACAGCTTCTTCAGCATACTGCTGCATTTTTGAGTCTATGCTGGTATAGATTTTAAGTCCGTCGCGGTAAATATTGTATTCTGTTCCGTCTGGTTTTGGATTTTTCTTAATCCAGTCTTTCATAAATCCCTGAAGATAAACCCTGAAATAAGTTGCCATACCCTCATCGTGGCCTTCAGGAGAGAAATCCAGATTTAATGGAAGTTTTTGCAGCGAATCCTTTTCTTTTTCTGAAAGATACCCGTTCTTATACATTTGCACAAACACCTGATTGCGGCGTTGTTCAACCAGCTCGGGACGTCTTACAGGGTTATAGAGAGCGGCATTTTTAAGCATTGCTACCAATACGGCAGATTCTTCAATATTCAGGTCCTTTGCCTCTTTCCCAAAGTAAATTTTCGAAGCGGAACGGATTCCCACTGCCTGATACACAAAATCATACTTATTAAAATACATCGTGATGATCTCTTCCTTAGTGTACTGTCGCTCGAGACGCGTAGCAATAATCCACTCTTTTGCCTTTTGAAGCACCCTGGCCATAGGGTTGTTGGATACCTGTTCGGTAAAAAGTAACTTAGAGAGCTGTTGGGTAATAGTACTTGCTCCTCCTCGCGTTCCCAGGAAAAAGGCAGCCCGCAAGGTACCTTTGGGGTCTATCCCAGCGTGTTTATAGAAACGCTCATCTTCAGTAGCAACCAGAGCTTTAACAAGGTGGCCGGGAAGATCATCGTATTTAATTGGAGTACGGTTTTCGCTGTAATATTTTCCCAGGGTTTCCCCGTCAGAAGAAAAAATCTCTGTAGCGAGATTGGTTTCTGGATTTTCAAGTTCATCGAAAGTTGGCATCTTCCCAAAAGCCCCCCAACTGGCTAATAAAAAGATGAAAACAATAACTAATATTCCTAGTCCGAAGAGGGTCCAGAACCCTAAAATATAAGAGGATTTGCTTCGGGTAGTCTTTTGTTGTTTTTTAGGTGACTTGGCCATTTTTTATACTGAAGTTATTCTGAAGTGTTTTCTATTCTGAAGCCAACGTGTGTGATTCCCTTTAGGTTCTCTATACCGTTAACCTCACCGTTTTTGCGCATAGCGTGTCTAATATCTACCTGATAATTGCCCGGTTCATCAAAACGAACATTTTCTTTATACCAGAGTTTGTTTTCTTTAATATCACCAAAACCCTTGCCAAGCCATTCCCCCGATGGTGTTGCCATCTCATATTCGAGAGTATCGGTAATTACTTTTCCCTGCGGAAACCTTATTTCGCTTATCAAAAACAGGTTGCTATAATTAAACTCATTATTATTTCTAATGTTGAAAAATAAATTATATGATTTAAGCGAATCTAACTTACCCAGTTCAAAATTTATAATTGAGTCTTTATGCCATTCCCCGTTCACAGACTTGTAATCATCAAAGACACGTTTTTTATCGCAACCGGCAATCACACTAAAAACAATTAATAATATTAAAAAAACACTTATTTTATGCATTTTTAGACGGTTTACCCTTACGCCTTTTCTTACGGCCTTTACCTCGCGATTTTTTACCTTTAGGTTTATCGAAACGCGTTAAACTATCCTGGCCCACCACATTGTTGAAATCTGGTTTCTTTTCTGTTTCCAATAACTGAACTTCAAATTCCTCCAGGCTGGCGACATCTTCCTTGTTTTTATTAGACTGGATAATTTTATTAGCCTGCTTTGCAGTGATCTTATACCAGTTCATCCACTCCCCTTCATAAGCATACCAAAGGAAGCCCTGGAAAATATCTATTTTCTGGCAAACGGCTGTTCCTTTTTTGGTATAGAGTTTTGTATCTGTTCTCGGGAAAGCTTTTAGAGCTTCCAAATAGGTGTCAAGCTCGTAGTTAAGACAACATTTTAATTTCCCGCATTGCCCGGCAAGCTTTTGTGGATTAAGCGATAGCTGCTGGTATCTTGCCGCCGATGTACTCACCGATCTAAAATCTGTTAACCAGGTGGAACAACATAATTCTCTTCCGCAGGAACCAATACCTCCAAGTCTCGCAGCCTCCTGGCGGAGGCCAATCTGCTTCATTTCTATACGGGTATTAAATTCGCGGGCAAATTCCTTAATTAATTGACGGAAATCTACACGATCATCGGCCGTGTAATAAAAAGTAGCTTTAGAACCGTCTCCCTGAAATTCCACATCGCTTATCTTCATGCTGAGTTTAAGTCTGATTGCGATCTCCCGGGCACGTTTCTTTATGGCTTCTTCCCTTTGGCGATATTCTTCCCAAACATCGATGTCTTTCTGAGTAGCTTTTCGGTATACTTTAAGAATTTCAGCACTATCGGGAGTTACCTTTTTCTTTTTCATCTGTACCCTAACCAGTTCCCCGGCAAGGCTTACCATTCCTACATCATGACCTGGTGAAGCCTCGGTGGCCACAACATCCCCCATGCTCAGGCTAAGGTTTTCAGTATTTCTAAAGAAGTCTTTTCTACCGTTTTTAAATCTCACTTCTACGAAATTAAAAACTTCTACTCCCTGAGGGAGAGACATATTTGAAAGCCAGTCGAAAACGCTGAGTTTATTGCAGGAATCGGTACCACAGGTTCCGTTATTCTTACATCCTTTAGGTTGTCCGTCTTTGGTTGAGCAACTGCTGCAAGCCATAAATTATTCTATATATAGGAAGCCTTGCTAGTTTAGTGCTGCAGGCTTGTAGGTTTATAATTAGTTCTAAAAAGGTAAATATACCAATATTAATTGGCTCTATTTAAAGAACGCAGGCTTAGCTTTTATATTTTAAAACTTCAGAACGACCTTTTTTAAAGATCTTATTACTGTTGCCTTTACCTTTTCGCAATTTCTTTTGTTCCTCGTAGGGCAAAGCATTTATCTCCATACACTCTTCTGAACAGCAATTATTCATTTTCTCTGCACATTCAGGGCATTGAATAAAAAGGAGGTGACAGGCTTCATTAGCGCAGTTCACATGCGTATCGCAAGGTTTACCACATTGGTGGCAGCTGGAGATGACTTCCCCTGATATACATTCAGCCCTGCGGTGATCAAAGACAAAATTCTTCCCTAAGAATTTATTTTCCAGCTGTTGGTTATTTACCTGCCTGGCATATTCTATAATTCCACCTTCAAGTTGATAGACATTTTTAAAGCCTTTGTGTTTATAATAAGCGCTGGCTTTTTCACAACGAATTCCCCCGGTACAATACATCACCAGGTTTTTATCTTCTTTGTGCTCTTTAAGATCCTCCTCTATAATTGGCAGGGAATCCCTGAAAGTATCCACGTCTGGAGTTACTGCGCCATCAAAATGCCCTATCTCACTTTCGTAGTGATTACGCATATCTACCAAAACGGTATTCGGGTCACTAATTAACTCATTAAATTTGGCTGCATCCACGTGCACTCCTTTGTTTCTAACATCAAAGGTATCATCGTTCAAACCATCGGCCACTATTTTTTTACGCACTTTCACCTTCAGCTTAAGAAAAGATTTCAGGTCGTGCTCAATAGCGATATTCAGCCTCACACCTTTCAGGAAATAAATTCGGTCTATAAATTCTTTAAATTCATCAAAGCGTTTAGCAGGTACAGATAACTGTGCATTTATCCCCTCGTGAGCCACGTAAATACGTCCAAGCACTTCCATTTGATCCCAGGCGATAAAAAGGTGATTTCTGAAAAGATGAGGGTTTCCAATTTTTGCATACGCATAGAAAGAGAGTGTTAACCGATCTTCGCCGGCCTCTTCTAACAAAGCTTCTCTTTCTTTAGCGCTTAATTTATTGTACAGTTGCATGCTATACCAATTTATAAGGTTAAAGAAAATTTTTGCAAAGATAAACTTTAATCGCAGCAGAAAAAATGTCATAATCTTAATAAAAACCAAAGGTTTTTATTGCTTTTTTGGGGTTAACTTGAGGTAAAACCTTAACTCTAATCTCATAATAATAAGAGAATCCAAAAAAATTATTACAATTTTAGAAGGACCTAAAAATGCCCCGAATTTAAAATTGTGATGCACCAAAACTTATAGTATTTTAGCAACTTTCATTTAATATTATAAAAATCATGAGCAACGATAAAGAAAGAGAAGCTAAGTTAAAGGCTCTAAAGCTTACCCTGGACAAGATGGACAAAACCTACGGAAAAGGTACCGTGATGAAAATGAGTGACCAGGCCGTTAGCGATGTAGATGCGATTTCTACAGGATCCCTGGGGCTGGATCTGGCACTTGGAGTTGGAGGTTATCCACGCGGAAGGGTGATTGAAATTTACGGACCCGAATCTTCGGGTAAAACCACCCTAACTCTGCACGCAATAGCTGAAGCACAAAAAGCTGGAGGAATTGCTGCTTTTATTGATGCCGAACACGCTTTTGACCGTTTCTATGCTCAAAACCTGAATGTAGATATCGAAAACCTCATCATCTCTCAACCCGATAACGGGGAGCAGGCACTGGAAATCACCGATAACCTTATCCGCTCGGGAGCTATAGATATTATCGTAATAGATTCTGTAGCTGCACTTACCCCAAAAAGTGAAATAGAAGGAGAAATGGGAGACTCGAAGATGGGGCTCCACGCCAGGCTGATGTCTCAGGCACTAAGAAAACTCACCTCATCAATCAGTAAAACTAATTGTACCGTAATATTCATTAACCAATTAAGGGAAAAAATTGGGGTAATGTTTGGAAACCCCGAAACCACTACCGGTGGTAATGCCCTTAAATTTTATGCTTCGGTTAGACTTGATATAAGGCGATCAACCCAAATTAAAGATAGCAACAGCAACGTAATGGGTAATAAAACCAGAGTTAAGGTGGTGAAGAACAAAGTAGCACCTCCGTTTAAAACCGCCGAATTTGATATTATGTATGGCGAAGGAATTTCAAAAATTGGAGAGATCATAGATGTTGGAGTAGATTACGAGATCATCAAGAAAAGCGGATCCTGGTTTAGTTACGAAGATACTAAGTTAGGCCAGGGACGCGATGCTGTTAAAATCCTGCTCAAAGACAATCCCGATCTTATGGAGGAACTCGAAGTCAAAATTAAAGAGGCTATTAAAATTGCCAACGAGTAAAAAAATCAAATCCCTTTTTTAAGGGATTTTTTTTATTTCAATACGCAACCATTTGAAGTTAATTGCATCTAAAAGGTAGACTTATTAGATTAATTCCTAATTCAAAAAAGAAATATTGAAATGAAAAAATTGGCTTTTTTACTAATAACTACTTTCAGCCTGCTAGGTTGCAGCCTGGAAGACGATGGCCCCAACAGGTTACTTGAATTTGCTGAAATCACCGATGCTGATTTACCGGAATATTTTGAGCGTGGAGAATCTTATGATATTGTGGTAACCTATTTATTACCTTCAGCCTGCCACGTTTTTAATGGTTTTGAAGCACGCCAGGGGCAGGGAGCAAACAGCAATGAAATCTTCATTGGTGTGGTAACTTCCTATGATACTAACCTAATTCAATGCAACAAAGAGGAAGATGATCTCTCCAGAGAGGCAACCTTAAAAGATGTAAGAATTACAGGCGAAGTGGGCACGGTGTACACCTTCAAATTCTGGATAGGCCAGGATTCCTCAGGGGAGGCGCAATATTATACTGTAGAAGTACCTGTGAAAGATCCCGATACCACGGAGGAAGAAGAGTAATGAAAATGAAGATAATGATGAGTAACACCTCAACAAGCAAGTGAGTTTAGAAAAACTCATACAAAAGTGTAAAAAACAGGATATCAAGGCACAAGAAGAGCTCTACCGGTTATATGCCCAAAAGCTTTTTGGTTTGTGCCTTAAATATTCTACAAATTATCAGCAGGCAGAAGATAACCTGCAGGATGGTTTCTTAACCATTTTTAAAAAAATATCACAATATCAGCATAAAGGTTCTTTTGAAGGCTGGATGAAACGCATTATAATTAATACTGCGCTTCAGAAATACCGAAAGGAAAAATACCTGGATATCATTAATGAAGATCTGTTAGAGGAACAGGAAATTGAAATCGATGAAGAGGATTTACCTGTAGATTTTTTATTAAAACTCATACAGGAGCTTCCACCGCGATACCGCGAAGTATTCAACCTTTATGTTTTAGACGGTTATTCCCACCAGGAAATATCTGACTTGCTAAATATTTCCCTGGGAAGTTCAAAATCCAACCTCGCCAGAGCCAGGGGAATTTTGAAAGAACGAATTGAACACCACCAAAACAATAGCTCGGTGCAATCATTATGAAAGAGAAAAAGAACATAGACCGGCTTTACCAGGAGAAATTCAAAGATTTTGAAGCTACTCCCCCACCGGAAGTATGGAATAAAATAGCTGACCGCCTGGAGGAGGATAATAGCAAAAAGCCCATTATTCTTCCTATCTGGTTTAAAATAGCCGGAGCCGCTGCGGTGATGGCGCTACTTTTGTCGGGAGGTTTTTTCATGTATCAGAATAATTTCTTCGGAAACTCCCCAGGGCTGGTTTTTGAATTTGAAGAGATTGACCGCCCACAAATCGAAACTTCCTTTGATAATAACACACTTACAGAAACCGGAATCCTCCTTCGGGAAATTATTTCGGGTAAACAGGATAGCAAGTCGTCAAATAATGCATCTACCGCGGAAAACCATAGACTTGCATCTTCCGGACAGTCAACTATAAATAAAGGACCTTCAGCAGATAATTCTTCAGAAAAAGTTGAAAGCAAAAAACAGCTCATCAATCATAAGGCCGGTGTCGCCCAAACAGAAGATTCTTCGGAAGAAAAATTAAAAGACAATCAAAGCTTAGCTTCAAATAAAAGAGCTGATTCCATCGGCCTTGTTTCTATAAAACCAGAAGCTGCTACCCAAAAAGACAGCCTCGCAGAAAATGCTATTGCTATCATGGAAGAAGAAAATAAAGCGATCGAAAAAGAAAAGGATGAAGCAAAAAGCGGAAAAAAAAGGTTGAGTCTTAGCACTTTTGCTGCCCCGGTAGTTTACGATAATTTTGGAAAAGGCAATCCTATAGATCCCCAGTTTGCAGGAAATCCTTCCAGCTCCAATTTAACAATGGCTTATGGCGTGAATGTATCGTACCAATTATCGAATAAATTAAAGATAAGATCAGGGATTGGAAAAGTGACCATGAGCTACGATATAAAGGATGTTTTATTTTCGGCAGCTATTATTCCCAACGCTATTGCCAGTATAGATTACAGTCCCGAAGGAAGTAATTACCAAATACAAGGCAATTCGGGAAGAAGTAGTTATTCTTCAATAGAAACCTCTTTTGCTCCGGAAAGTGCCTCAATGGCGATGTTGGGTGATATTAATCAACAGTTTGGATATATTGAAATTCCTCTTGAAATAGAGTATAAACTTATCGATAAAAAAATTGGAGTAAATATCATTGGAGGAGGAAGCAGCCTTATTTTAGATGAAAATACATTGTTACTTAATTCCAACAACCAAACTGCTCATCTGGGTAAGGCCAATAATATCAATGATTTGAGTTTTAGCACTAATATTGGGCTTGGGGTAAATTATAAACTTACCGAAAGGCTTAAATTGAACCTGGAGCCAATTTTCAAATATCAAATCAACACTTTTAATAACACCCAAAACCTCCAACCATATTATTTCGGGGTCTATTCCGGCTTGAGTTATAAGTTTTAATTCTCCATGCCTTGAAGATCATCCAGGATAAGTTGGCGTGTTTTTAATTTAAGTTCCCGGCGATCTTCCTGAGATGTGCCTACAGTAGGGATCATATCGTGAACCTTAACCCTTAAAGGCCCCGGACTTCCAACAGAAAACCGGTATGGAAAACGCTTCTTATTATCGTAAAAGGTAAAAGGTAAAATAGGGATCTGGTAATCTATAGCGATCCTAAAGGCACCATCTTTAAAATTATCGAGGAGCAAGGTATAATCATCGGGCACGCCTCCTTCCGGAAAAATACAAATGCTATTTCCTTGATTAAGTCGGCGTTGAGCTTCGCTAAAAACCCTATGCTTACTTTGATTGCAGCTACGATCTACCAAAATGCATGTTCTACGGTAGAAAAAACCAAACAGGGGAATGCGGGCCAGTTCTTTTTTTCCTACAAAGATAAACGGCTGTTTTACCAGGGCTAACATCAACATAATATCTATCATTGAAGTATGGTTGGCCACCAGCATATAGCTATTCCCTCTTTTAAGTTTCACCGCAGTTTTAGAAACCGGGTAAAGTCCCATTCCGTAAAGAATACATTTTGCCCAAATTCTGGCGCAAAAATAGTACTGTGGATAAAATTTCTCTGAAGATGTAAAAATGAGCAAAAAAGGCAGCATTATAACTATTGGTAAAACCATTAGTATATAAAACCAAATTCGCCAAAGTATAATCGCCGTCTTTTTAAGTAGAGCCATGGTCGCCAAAAATACTAAATTGAAGTGAGTGTCTTCCTCAAAAAAATTATCTTTGTGAAAAATCAGAAAAAGACAATGTCCAGAATACTTACCGGAGTTCAGAGCACAGGAACTCCCCATCTTGGGAATTTGCTGGGAGCCATCCTTCCTGCCATCGAAATGGCCAACCAGCCTCAAAATGAATCTTTTATTTTTATCGCCGATATGCATTCGCTTACCCAAATCAAGGATGCTGATACATTAAGGCAAAATACTTATTCTGTTGCTGCCACCTGGCTTGCCTGTGGAATAGACATTGAAAAAACTGTTTTTTACCGCCAGAGCGATATCCCGCAAACTGCAGAACTCGCCTGGTATTTAAGCTGCTTTTTTCCATACCAGCGATTAACTCTGGCTCATTCTTTTAAGGATAAATCTGACAGGCTGGAGGATGTAAACGCCGGGCTTTTCTCCTATCCTATGTTGATGGCTGCCGATATTCTTCTATATGATGCTGAAATTGTCCCCGTAGGAAAAGACCAGTTACAGCACCTGGAAATTACCCGCGATGTAGCCTCAAGATTCCATAATCAAATGGGGGAAGCCTTTGTAATTCCAGAGGCCAAAGTACAGGAAAATACCATGTATGTTCCCGGTACCGATGGTGGAAAAATGAGTAAATCACAAAATAACACCATCAATCTTTTTCAAACTGATAAAAAACTAAGAAAACAAATCATGGGCATAGAAACCGACAGCACACCGCTGGAGGAACCTAAGAACCCAGATTCCTGCAATGTTTTCGCACTTTATAAACTTGTAGCTTCTGAAGAACAAATCGCTGATATGCGTAAAAACTATGAAGCAGGAGGTTATGGTTACGGCCATGCAAAGCAGGAACTTTATGAAGTTTTAGCCAAAAATTTTGAAGAGGCAAGAGAAAAATATGATTTCTATATGAATAATCCAGACGCTATAGATGAAGCTCTTGCAGTTGGCGCCGAAAAAGCTTTGGTGGTAGCCAACGAGGTTTTAAGCAGGGTTAGAAGAAAGCTAGGTTATTAAATAAGCTCAAATAATTTTCCGGGCAAAGGTCTTATCACACCTTTCAATTCAAGATTGAGTAAAATTCCAGCTGTTTTAAATGTAGGGAAATTGCAGTTTAGAGCAATAGTATCTAATTGTGCTTTTCCCCGATCTTTAAGGAAACTGTATATACTTTTCTCTTCGTCTTCCAATTCTACAAACAACTGCTTTTGGACTGGTTGAACTTTGGTCTCCAGATCCCAGTTGAGGATGTAAAGAAGATCGGCCGCCGAACTTAACAAGTGGGCATTTTGAGATTTTATAAGGTTATTGCAGCCTTTGCTATAGGCATCTGTTGGCCGGCCGGGAACGGCAAATACCTCCCGGTTATAGGAATTAGCGATATCGGCTGTTACCAGAGAACCACCTTTTTCGGCGCTTTCAATCACTATAGTGGCCTCGCTTAAACCAGCTATGATACGATTGCGCTTCAAAAAATTATTCCGATCAAATTTATCGGTACTCCAGAAGTCGGTAAAAAACCCTCCGTTATCCTCAATGGGCTTTACATATTTCTGATGTACTTTAGGATATATTTGATTCAAGCCGTGAGCGAGACAGCCAATGTTTTGTAACTTATGGTGAATGGCAGCTTTTTGTGCTACAATATCAACCCCGTAGGCAAGACCTGAGACGATAACAGGATCCAAAGGGCTAATGTCTTCTATAAATTTCTCACAAAAGGCTATGCCATGCGCGGTGACCTGCCGCGTGCCAACTACGCTAATAATTCGTTTGTTCTTCAGATTGATTTTCCCCCTGGAAAAGAGGAGCACGGGACCGTCAAAACAGTGTTTTAGTTTTTCAGGATAGTTTTCCTCCTGAAAATAATGCGTATTTATTTTATTTTTCTCTATAAACTTTAATTCCTCTTCAGCAGCCTTTAAATGATCTCCACTTCTGAATTCATTCAGTTTGGTCTTGCCTATTCCATCAATTTTCAAAAGATTCTGAGGTTTCTCTTTTATAACAGCTTCGGCAGAACCCAAATGTCTGATCAATTTCTTGGCAGTGCTATCTCCCAGATTTGGAATATGTTGCAAGGCCAGAACGTATAATAAATCTGAAGGGTTCATAAAATCATTTTCATCTAAATTTACAGAAAAAAGATTTGTTAATAAATATTCTTTAGGTAACTTTAAAAACCCTCATAAAACCTATTATTTTTGCGCCAATGAATATAATAAACCACATCCAGGATTTACTTTATCGTTACGAATGCGTGATTTTGCCCGGGTTTGGGGCTTTTCTTTCCCAAAGACAACCGGCTTACATCCAAGAAGAAACAGGAGCATTTTATCCTCCTAAAAAGCTTGTTTCCTTTAATGGGCAACTCGTAAAAAGTGATGGCCTGCTGGCTAATTATATTTCAGAAGCCGAAAATATCTCTTATCCTGCAGCGGTAAACCGTATTGCATTTTTTGTAGATAATCTTGAGAATTCTTTGAATAGCGATGGTGAGGTAGAACTTGAGAACATTGGTCAATTTAGCTACTCTGAAGAAGGAAATCTTCAGTTTAAACCGGTTGAAAAACTCAATTACCTTCCCGATTCATTTGGCCTGGAAAGCATTCATACTGGGAAAGTGAATCGTGAAGTTTATAAAAAACAGGTAGAGGAACTCGAGGAAAAAACTCCAATCAATTTCACCCCAAAAAGAAGAAAAACACCTGCATTACTTAAATATGCCGCTATTGCCGTTGTAGCACTTGGTCTTGGTGGTTTCACCGGACTTAACATTTACAGCGATCAGGTAACAAAGCATAATCTAGCAGAACAGCAGGAAGCCCAGGATCAACTTCAACAGCAGATACAACAGGCAACTTTTGTAATAGATACGCCGCTACCAGCTATTACTTTCAACATTGAAAAGCAATCGGGTAACTACCATATAGTAGCGGGAGCTTTCAGGATTGAAGAAAATGCAAAGAAAAAAGTTAAAGAACTTCGCAATGAAGGTTATAAAGCCAGGCTAATTAACGTAAATAAATTTGGTTTACATCAGGTAGTTTACCAAAGCCTGCAAACCCGCGGGGAAGCTTTAAGAGTACTAAGAGAGGTTAAATCATCCAACGAAGCTGCCTGGCTGCTCATTCAGGAACTTTAATAGGATTTTAGGTTTTAATTAATCTAATCCCCTTATTTTTGCCGAAAATTCGGCAATATGCAAGCAAAACATCCTCAGGAATCCCGTACTACCCTTACCGATCTGGTGCTACCCAGTGAGACCAATCCTTTAAACAATTTATTTGGAGGCGAACTACTGGCCAGAATGGATCGTGCCGCAAGCATTGCCGCCCGCCGTCATAGCCGTCGAATTGTGGTTACCGCCTCTGTAAATCACGTAGCTTTTAATAAGGCCGTGCCCCTCGGAAGCGTAGTAACTGTTGAAGCAGCCGTATCGCGGGCATTTAAATCTTCTATGGAGATCTTTATTGATGTTTGGGTGGAAGATCGTGAAAGCGGTAATCGCACCAAAGCCAACGAGGCTATTTATACATTTGTAGCAGTAGATGAAACCGGATCACCCGTGAGGGTGCCTCCATTGGAACCGGAAACCGAGCTCGAGAAGCAACGTTACGACGCCGCTCTTAGAAGAAAACAACTTAGCCTGGTACTGGCAGGAAAGATGAAACCGCAGGATGCAACAGAGCTTAAAGCGCTGTTTGAGGACTCGAAGTAATTTCTTAAACTACATTTGAACGATCCAGTCGGCAGGATTCATTTTTTGAGTATTCTTATATATCAGGAAATGCAATGTTGTTTTTCCGGTGCTACGGCTGGTAGCGATCTCTCCTAATTCCTGCCCTATATTAACAACATCGCCGCGTTTTACAAATACTTTCGAAAGATTGTTATATATAGTTAAATAATCACCGTGACGCAGCATCACAGCTTTATTAGCTCCTTTTACGGCCTGTACTTCACTAACTGTCCCATTAAAAACCGCCCGGGCTTTACCCTTATTATCTGTATCTATCCGAACACCATTGCTGTTAATAGTTGTAGATCTCACCACGGGGTGCGGTTGGGTACCAAATCTCATGGTCACCACACCCGTGCGAACAGGCCAGGGTAATTTACCTTTATTTTTAATAAAGTCGGCGGCCAGGGCTTTCGCTGCAGGGGTTAATTTGTAGGTGTCTCTGGATTCTGAACCGCTCTCCTTATTGTCTTTAGCAATAGAGGCGCGAATCATCTCCTCAATCTGTTGGTCAATTTTATTGATTTCCTGCTGTTTTTGTTTAATCTGCGAAGCGAACTGACTTTCCTTACTTCTAATAGTTTTCATCAACTCGCGCTGTGCCCTACGATTTTTTTCAAGGGCTGCCCGGGTTTGCCTGTTTTCTGCAATGAGTTTATCCTTTTCCTTTTTTTGATTGACCAAATCCTTATTTAATTGTTGAAGTTCGGCTGTACGAGCCTGGATTTCATCTCCCTGTTGCTTTCTGTAGGCCGTATATTGCTTCATATACTGAAGCCTTTTATATGCCTGAAGAAAATTCTCTGAAGACAGCAGAAACATTATCCTGCTGTTGGTTGATTTACTCTTATATGATTTTTCGATCATACGGGCATAATCCTCCTTTAGAGCTTCGAGCTCTTTACGCAACCGCCCTATTTTACTTGTGTTTGAGTTGATCTCCCGGGTAAGCAGGTTTGCCTGCTGATTGGTAACTCTTATTAAATTTTCGGTGCTTTTTATCTGTTGATCCAAATCCTGAACCTCGCTTAAGACCGATCGCTCTTTTTGCTTGTTGCTGCTTCTTAATTCGTTGATCCGCTTTATTTCGCTGCGCAATTCCTGGCGGCGCTTCTCGAGTTCTTCACGAGATGTTTGCGCATTCGCCGGAAGCCCCAACAAAATTATAAATCCGAAGATCAAAAATGAATATGTGAACTTTTTTAGCTTCATTCTACACTAATTTCTTCATAACCTGAAGGAATTTCAAAAGGAAAACTGATATCTGTGTTTACCTCCAGTGAGCGATAAGTAAGTTCTATATGAGTGCTATTTGCTCCTTCGTTGGCAATAATTCTTATATGACGGGGAAAAAGTTTTCCTGAAGTTTCCTGGTAATCTGTATAGGTAACGGTAAGTCTTCGATTATTTTCCTCCTGGGCAAGTTGCTGCGCTTCTGCCTTCAAATTTTCGGTATTTAGCAAAAACATTTTTTTTATAAAATGCTCTTTAGCAGGCAAAAACTGATAACCTCTTGGCGTTTGGGAGAATTCATATTCCTCTGTACGCAGATCATAAATAGCTTGGCCCAATAACAGGTTCTGAAGTTTTTTAAAATCAAGAGGAGTCCCCAGAATATCGCTAAGCAAGCTAAAATCACCTTCAAAATAGGTTTTACCAATTTTTTCGTAATAACTTACGCTACTTGGAGTAATATAAGCCTTGGCCATAGGGAAGCCTAAAACTGTGGCACTCATCCAAATCGCCTTATCCTTCTCCATTCTGAAATTTAAATTGACCGTTTGAGTTTTATCTTCAGTTTGATACACCGTACGAAGCCTGGCAGTTAGGGTTTCAAAATCGGCTTCGTTTTCGTAATGCTTCGCTATAATTCCTGCGGCTTCTACGTCTTTAGTCGCTATGCCTTTTTTAACACGTGTACTTCCGCAAGAAATCACAAAAGCACTTAACAAAAACAATAAAAATATCCTTCTAATCATTTATTCCAATATTTTTAATAATTCTTCAAGCCTGCTTTTAAAACTGTATGCCTTCTCATCGTCACCCAAAGCTTTATAAGCAATGGCTAGTTGCTTATAAAAATCAATTTCCAGTCTTATATTATCTATGAGATAATCGAGACCAAATGTAAGTATTTCTTCTGCTTCGGCGTATTCCTCAAGATTATTTAGAGCAACACCCTGCAGGAGATAAAAGAAGGGTTGAGCAGGAAAAACTTCCAAAGCTTCCCGGCTAAGATCTCTCGCTTCTTCATTACGGCCTGCTTCAATTTGTAAAAGCAAGGTGTTTTTGGTGAGTTCAAAGTTATCAGGATTCTGAGCAATTCCTTTTTCAAAAAACCGCAAGGCTTCTTCTTTTTTATCATTTTTAAGGTAAAATTTTCCGAGTTCTTCGTAGAGTTTTGGTGCATTTTCCCATTCAACTAGATCCTGGCTCACCTCTAGCAACTCCTTCTCATATCCTCGATTTTCATTTACAAAGAGGAGAAAGTCATTAAGAACTTTAAATTTTGACTCAGGGTCTATTTCTTCGCTTTCAAAGACAATTTTCATTGAATTTACCGCTGCATCGGGTTTATTGCGATCCAAATAAAACTTATAAAGTGCAAGATGTACCAATCGACTACCCGGATTGGTTTCCTGTAACTCCAGAGCAGTTTGAAAGGCCTCTTCCTTATTTCCCTGCTCGCTGTAGATATAAATGAGATTAAGGTAGTTCTGTTCATTTTCAGGATCCTGTGCAATTCCTTCCTCCAGATTTCCAATTTGTGCCTCGGTGTTGCCGGTTCGGGCATAAATTTGCCTGCGCATCATGGTTCTATAATTATTTACCCCTTCCTCTTCATCGAGTTCATCCAAAACCTGCAGGGATTCATCATATTGCTCATTTAGCAAATATAGATTGGCAAGATCTTCCTTATAATCTGGATCGAATTCCATTAACGCCTTCACACTAAGGATAGCTTTTTCAAAGTCCCCGGTACTCCGGTAGGTTTCATAGATCTCCACAAGTATATCCTCCCTCGTTTCAAGCTCCAGTGCTTTTTTATAATTTTCAAGCGCAAGTTCGAACTTCTCCAGCTGGCGGTAATTTTTACCTAATTCAAAATAGACCACGGCATTATCGGGTTCCAGCTCCAGGCAGTCTTCAAGGGCAATTATAGCTTTCTCGTAATTTTCAATGCCTTTTTGTTTAAGGGCTTCAAAAAAATGCTCCTGAAATTCATCGGTAACATTTCCAAGATCGTCTTCATTTACTTTGTCTACGATAGCCTCCTTATCCTGAGCCATCACTGGCTGAAGGAAGAAAAAACACAGCAAAAGTATATAAAGCGGATTTTTCATAACATTTTTTTGAAGCCTCAGGCCAAGTTGGAAAGAGCTATTCTAAAACCGAATAATCTCCAATGCTAACCTGGGTAAACTCCCCGTTGAATTTAGCATGATTTCCTATCATTGCATTATCCAACTTTGCATTTTTTATTTCTGCAAAATTCTGGATAAGGCTGTTTTTTATTGTTGAATTCTCAATTTTGGTGCCATCTCCTACTGAAACATTTGGCCCGATCTTAGCATTGATCAATTCCACATTCTCTCCAATAAAGCAGGGCTCAGTGATTTCAGAATTTTTAATCTTAACAGCCTTGGAAACAAGTTCCTTTCCTTCCTGGTGAAGAAAATTCAGCATTCTTCCGTTGGTTTCAACGGTAACATTTTTATTTCCGCAGTCCATCCATTCATCTACTTTACCGGGAACGAAACGCAGGCCTTTGGCTCTCATAGCTTCAATCCCATCATTAATCTGGTATTCACCACCACGGGTTAGCTTTTTATCAAGTACTCCCTGAAGTTCTTCCTTAAGCACGGCCACATCTTTAAAGTAATAGATCCCGATCACGGCAAGATCTGATACGAACTCCTGTGGTTTTTCCACAAGGTCTATAATTTCATTGTTCTGGTTAAGTTGAACTACACCGTAGGCTTCAGGATTTTCAACCTGTTTCACCCATATTACACCATCGGCTTCTTTATCCAAAGTAAAATCGGCTTTAAAAAGCGTATCGGCATAGGCGATAACGGCTGGACCTTCAAGCGACTCTTTAGCACACATTATAGCGTGCCCTGTGCCTAAAGGTTGGTCCTGGTAATAAATTGTGCCTTTAGCTCCTAAACTCTCGGCTATAGCCTTTAAATCGGTTTCTACTTTATCCCCAAAATCCTCTGCGATCACAAATGCGATCTCGTCTATGCTTTCATCCAACACCCCGGCAATATCTTCTACAAGCCGATGTACTATGGGTTTTCCCGCAATAGGGATCAATGGTTTTGGTACAGTTAAGGTATGAGGGCGAAGTCGCGAACCACGACCAGCCATAGGTACTATAATCTTCATAGGTTTAATTTGTGACTCCCAAAATTACAGGGAATCTTCTGTTAATATTAATTTTCCGCACAACCGGTTCTTCCGGTTAAATTATATTCTTATTTATGACCCGTACTGCCGAATCCGCCAGCTCCCCGGGTTGTTTCCTCAAGAACTTCTACTTCTTCCCAGGCAATATGTTCATGCTTGGCGATCACCATTTGGGCAATTCTTTCCCCGTTTTCAATAGTAAAATCTTCCTGGGAGAGATTAACCAGGATTACTCCAATTTCTCCTCGATAATCGGCATCAATGGTACCGGGGGAATTTAAAACAGTAATTCCTTTTTTTGCAGCCAGGCCGCTTCGAGGTCTAACCTGTGCCTCGTAACCTACCGGTAATTCAATAAAAAGTCCGGTTTTTACAATTGCCCGTTCAAGTGGCTTGATGCTTATTGGTTCAGAAATATTTGCACGTAAATCCATTCCCGCAGAAGCTTCGGTTCCGTAATGAGGTAGATTATGTGCAGATTTGTTAATGATCTTTACTTTCATTCTTTTCGGTTTAAATATCCATTTTAAAATTAATGGTTAATACTTGATTATCTGTTGTAAGTGTTTCCTTTCATTAAAAAATGCTATAACCAGGAAGCCCAAAACAAAAGCTGCACCTGCCACATAGTTTTCCCTGAAAAAACTAAAGGAAATTATGGAAAAGCCTGTAGACAACAACAGGTAAAAAGCTATTTTTTTAACGTCATAAGGTACCGGATAGTATTTTCTTCCGAGGAAATAAGAAATAAGGGCCATACTTCCATAAGCGAACAAAGTTGCCCAGGCTGCCGCGATAAAACCAAGGACGGGAATCAGGATGATATTGAATAAGACGGTAACAACTGCTCCAAAAATAGAAATATACATTCCCATTCGGGTCTTATCTGTTAGTTTATACCAGACCGAAAGGTTATGATAGATCCCTAAAAACAAATTTGCAAGCAAAACAATAGGTACGATAGAAAGTGCAATCCAGTAATCGCTGTCTCGGATAATGAGTTCTTTAAAGAAATCTACAAAAGCCACCAAAAACAGGAAAATAAAGCTTCCTGCAATCACAAAATAGGTGAGGATAAGGGAATAGGTAGTTTTTGCATTTTCGGCTTTAGCCTGATTGAAAAAGAAGGGTTCGGCGCCTAGTTTAAAGGCCTGTACAAAAATGGTCATAAACACGGCCAGCTTGTAACAACCCGCATACGCACCCATAATTTCATCGGAAATCATATCCTTCAATAGAAGCTTATCCAGGTTTTCATTAATCACGAAAGCAAGTCCTGCAACCATAACCGGCCATCCATAATGCCACATTTTCTTGAGCAAAGGGAAACTAAAATCTATTTTTGTTCTGAAGAAATAGGGCAATAAGATCAAAAAGGTCACCGCACTGGCGGCAAGGTTCGCAAGGAAAATATACCCAACCTTGTCGGCATCGGTATAATTATCCAGAATAATTTTAGGGGTGGAACCCGGAAATTTTTGAACCCACCATAGAAAATAAAAATTCAGCAATACCACTATCGCAATATTGATAATCTTTACTCCGGCGAATTTAATAGGCTTATTGGAAGCACGTAGCCAAGCAAAAGGTACCACAACCAGGGTATCCAGCGCCAGGATCCCTAGTAGAATATTGAAATAAAATGGCTGCAAATCCAGAAGACCAAAAATATAATCTCTGAAAAGAAAGACCAGGATGAAAAAGATAATCGTTGTTACCGAAAGCGTTATAAAAGCGGTGGAAAATACTTTCCCTTTTTCTTTGGAGTGACTAAAAAACCTGAAAAAAGCGGTTTCCATTCCATAGGTTAGAACCACGTTAAAAAATGCAGCCCAAACATAAAAAGTGGTGTTTATTGCATAGTCTCCGGTACTAAGGGCAGCGGTGTGCAGCGGCACCAGGATAAAGTTCATTAGCCTGGGAAGCACCGTAGCAAAACCGTAAATTATAGTGTCCTGAAAAAAGCGTTTTAAAGTACTCAACCGGGGACCTGTTTTGTCGTCAAGATATTAATTTCTTTCCTCTATTCCGGTTAACTTATAGTATTTCGTCTTTTCATTTTGTTTGAAAACAAGAATAGCTTCGTCGCTTTCTATTTTAAACGGACTTTCTTTTGGAGCTTGTGGCGCTTTATTGCCATATTCCTCTTTAGGATCTTCATGCATGATCTTATCTCCCTTTCCTGTAGCGAAAGAAGCCACATAAAGATTAGGTTTTTCGGCGTCTAAGTTTAGTGCTGAATGCATCCCACGGAAATAAACACTTTCCAACTTCACCCTGTTTTCCTGGATTACAGCCACAGGTATGTATAGGTTTAATCCATTTTCGGTTTGAGAATAATAAACTTCATTAAACTGAGCCGGAGCTCTTTCCTGAAGTTCTTTATTACTGCCACAGCTGCTTAAAATACTTAATAGTACTATACTGAAAAGAAAAAAGGGAGCTTTCATAATTAGAGGTTTTGTGATTTTAAAGTTACAAAAACAAAAGATATACCAAATAAATAAACCCTGCCGTTAGACAGGGTTTATTAACGGAAGGATATTCCGCTTATTTTATAAAATTAACCATTAAGAGCCTCTGCACCACCAACGATCTCAAGGATCTCATTGGTAATAGAAGCCTGACGGGCTTTATTGTAAGACAATTTAAGGTCGTCTCTAAGCTCTGTGGCATTCTCTGTCGCTTTATGCATGGCCGTCATACGGGCACCGTGTTCTGAAGCGAAAGAATCTCTAAGCGCTTTAAAGAATTGCATTTTTAACGATTTCGGAATTAATTCTTTAACAATCTCCAATTTTGAAGGCTCAAAGATATAGTCCAGTTGTTTGTTTTCTTCAGAATCAAATTGCTCGATAGGCAAAAACTGTTCATGCTGAACGATTTGTGTGGCGGCATTTTTAAACTGGTTATAAACCAGAACGATCTTATCGTACTTCTCATCAAGGAAAACTTGCATCAATTCCTCTGCGATAACTGAGGCATTTTCAAAGCTTAAATCGTCATAGATATCCGTATTATGTTTATAGATATCATACTCCTTTTTCAGGATATCATTGGCCTTTTTTCCAATGGTATAGATATCTATATTTTTAGCCTTGTAATCGTTCTTAGCCTTATACTTAACCGCTTTTATGATATTGGTATTAAAAGCACCGGCCAATCCCTTGTTTGATGAAATAGCAACGATCAAAACATTGTTTACCTCGCGCTCCTCGGCATATTTACTGCTCGCATCATCATCTAAGGTAGCACTTAAATCCTGTAGCAACTGGGTTAACTTTTCAGAATAAGGACGCATTTGCGTAATTGCATCCTGGGCTCTGCTCAACTTTGCAGCCGATACCATTTTCATGGCACTGGTAATCTGCATGGTTGATGAAACCGAAGTAATTCTGCTACGTAAATCTTTTAAGTTTGCCATAA
>NZ_DATCSO010000029.1:0-53925 GCF_036568425.1 Salegentibacter sp.
TAGCAGGGGATTCTTTAAAAATAGGCGTACCTTTGCAGACTTTTAAAAATGAGGCGCTTATATGACAGCTATTAAAAACATTGCAATTATTGCTCACGTTGACCACGGAAAAACTACCCTGGTTGATAAAATAATGTATCATTGCCGCTTGTTTCGCGACAATCAAAACACCGGGGATCTTATCCTTGATAGTAACGATCAGGAGCGGGAACGTGGTATCACCATTACCTCCAAAAACGTTTCTGTAGTTTATAAAGACACTAAGATTAACATAATTGATACTCCTGGTCACGCCGATTTTGGTGGGGAGGTAGAAAGAGTATTGAATATGGCCGATGGTGTATTGCTTTTGGTTGATGCCTTTGAAGGTCCTATGCCTCAAACCCGATTTGTTCTTCAAAAAGCTATCGATCTTGGGCTTAAGCCTTGTGTGGTTGTAAATAAAGTAGATAAACCTAACTGTACTCCGGATGAGGTTCACGAGAAGGTTTTTGACCTGATGTTTGAGCTTGGAGCTGAAGAATGGCAGCTTGATTTCCCAACTGTTTACGGCTCTGCCCTGAATAACTGGATGAGCGATGATCCCGATGTTAAAACCGAAAATATAGAGCCGCTTTTAGATATGGTTCTTGAACATATTCCTTCTCCAAAGATCGAAGAAGGAAGCCCCCAAATGCTTATTACTTCTTTAGACTTTTCTTCTTTTACCGGAAGGATTGCCATTGGCCGCCTTCAACGTGGTACCCTAAAAGAAGGAATGCAGGTTTCTCTTGTAAAACGAGACGGATCGATTAAAAAAACGAAAATAAAGGAGCTTTTTACTTTTGAAGGTCTTGGTCGTTTAAAGGTTCAGGAAGTTCAGGCTGGAGATATTTGTGCACTGGTTGGGCTAGAAGGTTTTGAAATTGGAGATACCATAGCCGATATTGAAAACCCGGAAGGGCTTAAAACCATTGCTATAGATGAGCCTACCATGAGTATGCTGTTCACGATCAACGATTCACCTTTCTTCGGTAAAGATGGTAAATATGTTACCTCCAGGCACATCAAGGAACGTTTGACCAAGGAATTGGAGAAAAACCTTGCCTTAAGGGTAGAAGAAACCGATAGCGCCGATAAATTTTTGGTGTACGGGCGTGGTGTAATGCACCTTTCTGTTTTAATCGAAACGATGAGAAGAGAAGGTTACGAGCTTCAAATAGGTCAGCCGCAGGTTATCATCAGGGAAATTGATGGAGTGAAAATGGAGCCTGTAGAAGAGTTAACCATTGATCTTCCGGAAGAAGTTTCAGGAAAAGCTGTAGAAATGGTGACGATTAGAAAAGGGGAGATGCTTAGTATGGAAACCCGTGGTGAGCGTATGATCATCCAGTTTATGATTCCTTCCAGAGGAATAATCGGGTTGAGAAACCAGTTGCTTACCGCTACCGCCGGGGAGGCTATCATGGCCCACCGCTTTAAGGAGTACCAGCCATTAAAAGGTGGAATTCCACAGCGACAAAACGGTTCACTTATCTCTATGGAAAAAGGAAAAGCTATTCCATATTCTATCGATAAGCTTCAGGACCGCGGTAAATTTTTCGTAGATCCGGGTGAGGATATTTATGAAGGACAGGTTATTGGTGAAAATTCTCGTCAGGATGATATGGCGGTGAATATTACTAAAACCAAGAAACTTTCTAACGTACGTTCTTCCGGAGCCGATGATAAGGCTAAAATTGTACCTGCAATTAAATTCTCGTTGGAAGAAGCCCTGGAATATATTCAGAAGGATGAGTATGTAGAGGTTACTCCAAAACATATAAGATTGAGAAAGATCTATCTTACCGAGAACGAGCGCAAAAGAAATAAAATAGTTTAAGATAATTAATGATAAAAGACGTCATAGCAAAAGCTGCGACGTCTTTTTTATTTTTGCTGAAATATGGAAATATTAGGAATAAGTCTTACCGAATGGATTGGCTATATCGCCTCTTTTTTTGTGGCGATATCTTTTTTTATGAAGAATATCATCACCCTTAGAATTGTAAATACCATTGGCTGTATTGCTTTTATTGTTTATGGCGTATTGATAAATTCCTGGCCGGTGATCGCTACAAATGCAATAATTGTGGGTGTGAATTTCTATTATCTGTTTATTAATAAGACTCCTGTTCACGTGCCGGCAGATGAGGTGAAGCCTTAAGCTGGTACTTTAAGATTCGCTAGAGGGCAATTAAACCGATTTTTGCACCACCTCGAATACTCTTTGTCCGTCGCATTTCAATGTTTTAGAGGGATATTTTAGTAGGAGCGCATAATCGTGCGTGGCCATAAGAATGGTGTTTCCGTTTTTACTTATTTCCTGAAGAACTTCCATTACTTCTACTGAAGTTTGAGGATCGAGATTCCCGGTTGGTTCGTCGGCCAGAATGAGTTCTGGGTCATTGAGCAGGGCCCTGGCAATAGCCACCCGTTGCTGTTCTCCTCCTGAAAGCTGATATGGAAATTTAAATCCTTTGCTTTTCATTCCTACTTTGTCCAGTACCTCATCGATCTTGTGATCCATCGCATTTTGATCTTTCCAGCCGGTAGCTTTAAGAACAAAAAGCAGGTTGTCTTTTATATTTCTATCGGTGAGCAGTTTGAAATCCTGGAATACTACTCCCAGTTTTCGTCTTAGATAAGGAATGTCTTTTTCCTTAAGGGTTCTAAGATTATAATCTACTATGGTGCCTTCGCCTTCAGTAAGAGGAAGATCCCCGTAAAGGGTTTTCATGAAACTACTTTTTCCCGTTCCGGTCTTTCCGATAAGGTATACAAACTCCCCTTTGTTTACGGTTACATCAACCTCTGATAATATTAAGCTTTCCCGTTGATAAATAGCGGCATTTTTTAGGTCCAGGATGGTCTCTGACATAGATTTATGATTTAAGGGTAAAAGTAAGAACTAATTTCACATAGTCAAACAGCTTATAGCTTAAGATTGTTTCCGAATAACGGGAATAATAAAATTGAAATTGTGGAAAACAATTGCTTATTTTTATAGTTCTTAAATCCTAAACTTTATGAGACCCGTATTATTAGTAATCGTAATTCTTGTTTTCTCTATTAATTTTTCAACAGCACAGCAAGGGGAAGCCCTGCATCCTATTGTTAAAGGTTTTGGAGGCGTCTATGAGATCGAAGATGCAGTTGAAATACCTGAAAATAAAAAAACGAAGCTTCTGATTGATCTAACGAAAGCAGAAACCAACAGAAGTAACCCCGATGCTGAACCTGATTTCTCTAATCCTATTTGGGGACTCATAAATACTGCACGCTTACTCAATCTACATGGCGTAGGGGGAGTGTCTAAGGAAAATCTGGAGGTTATCTTGGTAGTCCACTCGAAGGCAGTAATGTCTCTCCTGGCTAATGAAACTTATCAAGATTTTTTCGAAACCAAATACGATAATCCAAATCTGCCAATCCTGGAGGCTTTGCACAAGGCCGGGGTAAGGATTGTGGTCTGTGGGCAATCGCTTTTAGCCAGAAGTATAAAAAAAGATCAACTATTCAAACATACAGAAATTGCTCTTTCTGCCTTAACCACAATTTCCAAAAGAGTACAGGAGGGTTATGTTGTTTACAATTTCTAAGTGTCTTTAAATAAATCACAATTTGTTTTTTAGTTTCTTTATTCCAGCTACTTGCATTAGTTTGTTTGGAGAGGTTCAACTGCAAAACCATTGTTCAGCTTAAATAACTTCTTCTTCAGAAAACCAAGGATATTCTATTTTTTTGCCCTTAACATAATTATCACTTTAAACCTGCGTTAATAAAGCAGCGTTTAAATATCTTTGACCATCAACTTAAATAAACATTCATGAGACTTAACAAGGCATTCCTGCTTATTGCTTTTCTTTTTCTCTCTGGTTCGGGAATTGCACAGCAGTCGGCAGCTTATACTCACGAGCTGGCCGATTTTAACCGTGCGCTCGAGCTTTATAACAATCAACAATATCTCGCTGCTCAAAATCTTTTTGATGAGGTTATGGATGAGACCGAAGACGAAAAAATTAAAGGAGATTGCGCTTACTATATCGCCAATGCTGCGGTACGGCTTAATCAACCCGGCGCCGACAGGCTGATGGAGCGCTTCGTAACCCGTTATCCAACCAGCACCAAAACCAATACGGCCTATATTGATGTGGCCGACTATTATTTTGAAACCGGGAAATATTCACTTGCCCGTAAGTGGTATGACAAGGTGGATGAAGGGAGTTTGGGTCGCAAAGACCGTGAACGCTACTACTTCAACAATGGGTATGCCTATTTTAGAGCAAACCAGTATGACCAGGCAAAAACTTATCTGGAACGGGTTCGCGATTCAAAAGAATATGGTTCCCAGGCAAAATATTATATAGGTTACATGGCCTATGAAGGTGATGACTATGAAGCAGCCAATGAAAATTTTGAACAGCTTAAAGATAATGAACGCTACAGCGAAAACCTGTCTTATTTCCAGGCCGATATGAACTTCAAATTAGGGAACTTTGAAGAAGCAATAAAATTAGGCAAGGAACAATTACCTAATTCCACCAGGATCGAACAATCTGAACTCAATAAAATAATTGGGGAAAGTTATTTCAACCTTCAGCAATATGAAGAGGCTATTCCTTATTTGAAGGAGTATCGTGGAATGCGCGGAAGATGGAATAATACCGATTACTACCAGTTGGGATATGCCTATTACAAGCAGGGCGATTATGAGAACGCGGTTTCAGAATTCAATAAAATCGTTGATGGTAAAAATGCCGTGGCTCAAAATGCTTACTATCACCTGGCACAAAGTTACCTGAATCTGGATAAAAAACAAGAGGCCTTGAACGCTTTCAAAAATGCCAGTGAAATGGACTTTGATGCGAAAATAAAAGAAGATGCACACCTTAATTACGCCAAACTCAGCTACGAAATCGGGAATTCCTATGAAAGTCCTTCGCAGGTGCTTATTACTTTCCTGGAAACTTATCCGGATTCGGAAGCAAAGCCTGAGGTTGAAAGCTTGCTTATAGATTCCTTTATTACTTCAAAGAATTATGAGGAAGCGATGCAACTTTTAGAGAACAATCGCAACTTTAGCGATAAGCAGGCTTACCAGAAAGTAGCTTACTACTACGGGTTGGAGCTTTATGAAGAAGGTGATTATCAGGAGGCGATCAGAAATTTTGAAAAGGCCCTCTCAGAACCTCGCAATCCCAGGATTACCGCACAGGCTACCTACTGGAAGGCCGAGAGTGAATATAGTATAAACCGAATAGACGATGCGATCATAGGATACCGTGAATTCAGCGGAATGAGCGCTGCCAGGGGTACTCCTGAAATGGAAAACCTGGATTATAATCTAGGTTATGCTTATTTCAAAAAAAATGAATATGCCCGTGCTGCCGATTATTTCAAGAAATATTCTTCAGATAATTCCAGGGATGGCGAAAGAAGAAATGATGCCTTGTTGAGATTGGGAGATAGTTATTTTGTGACCAGCCAGTACTGGCCGGCCATGGAAGCATACAATAAAGCCATTGATAATAATGTATCAAACAGCGATTACGCAGCTTTCCAAAAAGCGATCAGCTACGGATTTGTAGATCGAAACGAAACTAAGATCCAGGAATTAAACAGTTTTGTAAACCGTTATTCCCGTTCTTCTTACCGGGATGATGCTTTATACGAATTGGGGAATACTTATGTGGCCATGAACAATACTTCCCAGGCTATTCAGACCTATGATCGTTTGATTAGGGATGTTTCAGGAAGTTCGTTTGTGCCTAAAGCAATGCTGAGGAAAGCTTTGATCTACTATAATTCAGACCAGGGAGAAAGGGCGCTTAGTGATCTTAAGAAAATAGTATCCAACTATCCTAATACTCCTGAAGCTATGCAGGCGGTGTCTACCGCAAGAATGGTATATATTGATCTTGGTCGAACCGATGAATATGCCAACTGGGTTAGAAATGTTGATTTCGTTGAAGTAACTGATGCTGATCTGGATGACACTACCTATGAAGCTGCCGAGAATCAGTATTTCAATAATAATAATGAACGCGCCCTTAGCGGGTTTGAGAAATACCTTCAGAGCTTCCCGAATGGGATTCACTCGATAAATGCTAATTTCTATCTTGCCCAGCTTTATTATCGCAAGGGTGACAAAGAGAAGTCGGAAAGGCATTATGAATTCGTGGTGAACAAACCCAAAAATGAATTCACCGAGCAGTCTTTAGCGAGATTATCAGAAATTAAATTGGAAAAGGGCGAATACAGTCAGGCTGTTCCATTACTGGAAAGATTGGAAAAAGAAACCAGTTCCGAAGAGAACAGGATCTACGCCCAATCTAATTTGATGAAATCTTATGATGAATTGGATAGGCCTGATCTAGCTGCTTCTTATGCTGAAAAGGTGCTTGGAAATTCCCAGGCCGATACGCGTGCCAAAACCGATGCACAATTGATTGTAGCACGATCGGCTATTAAGAATGGAGATGAAGCCCGTGCCAAATCTGCCTATGCTGAAGTTCAAAAGAATGCCAAGGGCGAACTTGCTGCTGAAGCTTTGTATTATGATGCCTATTTTAAGCATAAAGATGGAAATTATGAAGCTTCTAATGCCGCCATACAGATCCTGGCAAAAGATTTTTCAGGATACAAGCGCTGGGGTGCCAAAGGTCTTGTGTTAATGGGTAAAAACTTTTACCAGCTTGACGATGCCTACCAGGCCACCTATATCCTTGAAAATGTGATCAAGAATTTTGGGAACTATCCCGACATTGTACAGGAAGCCAAAACCGAACTATCAAGCATAAAAGCTGAAGAGGCCAAAACGAACTCCTCAGTAGAAACAAATAATTAAAAGTCACTCAATCTACCTGAATATGAATAAAGTTTCGATAAAAGGAAGTCTGTTTTTAAGTTTATTCTTGCTAAGCGGAGTTCTTTTTGCCCAGGACCCCATTGGAAGTGAAACCGTAACTGTAGTAAAGCCATATACTCCCGAAGTGGGAGATGCTAATAAAATAAGGGTGAGTCCGGTTCGGGCAGATTCTGTAGACCTGGAAAAGAAACCGGTAAAATACAGTATATTTTCTGTGCCGGTAGCTTCAACTTTTACCCCTTCCAAGGGCCGTGCTACAACCGTGGAGCGGTCGCGACCTATTAAAGTTTACGATAACTATGCCACTTTGGGCTTTGGAAACTATACCAATGCCCTGGCCGAATTTTACAGTAATCTGGAGGTGAACCGAAGCGATAACTTCGGAATATATCTTCGGCATAATTCTTCGCAGGGAGGAATAGACGGAGTTGTTCTGGATGACAAGTTTTACGATACCGAAATGAATCTTAGTTATACTTCCCGTAACCGTGATCTGGGATGGAAAACCGAGCTTGGTGGAGAACATCAGTTGTTTAATTGGTATGGGCTCGAACCATCGGTTAAGCTTTCCGATACCGAAATTGCGTCCATAGATCCAAAGCAGAATTACTTTTCGGTGCATGCCGGTGGGGAAATTGAGCTCTACGATTCCTTTTTCGATAATGCTGAAGCCACCTTCAGGTACACAGGAGATTCCTATAAAACGGCCGAAAACCATCTTGACGCTACCGGAACTTTTGAATTTAATATCGCCGATGAACTTATCACCACAAATATTTATGCCGATATTTTGAATACTAAATATGAGGACACCTATTTCAACAGCGGATCTGGCCTGGATTTCACCTTTATGAATTTTGGTGTAAGTCCAAGTTTGTTGGTGTTGAGGGATGATCTTACCCTGGATCTGGGACTTGCATTCTTCTACAGTATGGATGCTGAAAACTCTGACAATAATTTTTATATCTATCCGAGAATATCGGCAAGTTATCGCCTGGCCGGGGAGTATTTTACTGCCTATGCGGGAGTAGAGGGAGATCTTGAGCAAAATACCTATTATAATTTCGTTCAGCAAAACCCATATATTTCTCCCACCACAGAAATACGGCCTACCAATAAGGAATACAATGCCTATGTTGGCGCTAAAGGTAAGTTGAGCAATAGTATTGGATACAACCTGAGAGGTAGTTATGTTTCTGAATTCGATAAAAGTTTATTTCGAAGAAATCCTTACGGAAGTATTGAAAATGAAAACGACTATACCTACGGAAATTCATTCAATGTGCGTTATGATGATGTTAGAACCCTTTCGGTGTTTGGGGAAATAAGCGTAGATGTAAATCGGGATTTCAGACTGGCTTTAAACGCTGAAGCTTTTGATTATTCTACCGATACTCAAACCGAAGCCTGGAATTTACCAGATTTTAAAGCCTCATTAAACGCCGATTTTCAGATCACCGAGAAATGGTATTCGGGAGCCAATATATTCTACGTAGGAGAAAGAAAGGATTTGAGGAGTTATGGAGATCCGCAATTAATGGATACCGCTCCTGAAACAATTACTTTGGATTCCTATCTGGATCTGAATGCACATTTAGGATATCGTTTTAACGACCAGCTTTCGGCTTTTGTGAAAGGGAGTAACCTATTAAATAACGATTATTACCCTTGGACCAATTTCCAGGTTCAGGGGCTTCAGGTGTTGGCAGGAGTGACTTATAAATTCGATTTCCAATAAGGTGAATTTTTAATAAAAATTTAAAAGCATCCCGGATTTCGGGATGCTTTTTTGTTTCTAATTAAATCTTATTTTTAAAAAATTCCGGAATATTTCGGTGTTTTTCAGTGTATTTACCTGTAAATCAAGATATTATTGATTTTGTGTAATTGCATTACTTAACATTTAGGCAACATTGGTAACTAAAAAATAACATAATATTGCAGCGCATAAATTTTAACCTATTTCTATCCCCAAATTAAATGGCAAAGGCAAAGAAATTTTATAGAGAAGACCGGAGTAAACCCTATTTGAATATTCTGGACGTTCTGGTAAAGGAGAAAACCTTTCTGGCAATTGTAATAATTGGTATTATCATGGCCGGAATTGCTTCCGGTTATGCCCAGGCCGGCATGTGGCTGGGTTTCTTTTTCGCAGCATATGCGACAGTAGCTAACGACAGTATACAGTCTTTAGGTACTTTTATTGAAAGTAATAAGGCAAAACGATGGTGGGTTTTATGGCTCTTCGTTGGAACTATTTTCCTGCTAACCGTGAGTTTTAGTTGGGTAGTTTTTGACGGAGACGTTACTTACCAAAGATTACTGAGCCCCGATGGCACCTCTAAATACCCACATCCTGAACATTTTAGCTTCTGGCAGATTATAGCGCCCTTGGTATTGCTTATCCTTACCCGGATGAGAATGCCGGTCTCTACCACCTTCCTGATCTTAAGTGTATTTAGTGCCGATACTTCCGGCATAACCTCGGTAGTTTGGAAGAGTTGGAGTGGTTATATAATGGCATTTATCCTGTCTTTCCTGGTATGGTATTTCTCCTATAACATGATCAAAAAATACTTCAAAAGCAGGAAAGCACACGGGGCCTGGACAGCGGTACAGTGGACTGTTAGTGGTACCCTGTGGGCCGTATGGGTAATGCAGGATGGTGCGAACATTGCTGTTTTCCTTCCAAGGCAGCAAAGTTTATTTGAATTTATAATTTTCGCTCTTACTATTTTCTTCGGTCTCGGGGTTTTATTCTACCTGCGTGGAGACAGGATCCAAAAAGTTGTTAGTGAAAAAGTGAGAATTTCAGATATTAGGGCGGCAACCCTGGTCGACCTTACTTATGTCATTCTGTTAATTTATAAGCTTTTTATAAGTACTGTGCCTATGAGTACAACCTGGGTATTCCTGGGGGTAATTGGTGGTCGTGAGATTGCGATAAGCCTTGCCCGAACCAAGAAAGGCAAGAAACACCGGAAGAAAGCCGGTAAGATGATCTTTAGAGACTTCGCCTATGCGATGGCCGGATTGTTCGTTTCGGTAGCGCTTGCAGCTGCGGCAAACCCCGGAATCAGAGAGGAGATCGCTACAGCAATTTCCAATCTCTTTTAAACCGAATTAAATAAATTAAGATAAAAAATGCGCCTTACCTGAGGCGCATTTTTTATTTTTAGACAAAATAAATTTAAAATGAAGAAATTACTACTTGTTTTAAGTCTGCTTGTTTTTCTGAATTCCTGTAATTCTGAAGAAAAAGAATCGGTAGATCTCTTGGTGTATAATGCGAAAGTATATACCGTGAATCCAGATTTTGAAACCGCCGAAGCTTTTGTAGTAAAAAACGGGAAGTTTTTGGAAACCGGTACTACAAATGCTTTAAGAGAAAAATATAAAGCAAATGAAAATCTGGATGTAGGAGGAAAAGCGGTTTTTCCTGGATTCATTGATGCGCATGCCCACTTTTTCGGTCTTGGTCTTCAGCAGCAAAAGGTAGATTTAACCGGCACTAAGAGCTTTGAAGAGGTAGTAGAGCGGATTGTGGCTTTCCAGGAAGAAAGAAACGCCGATTTCATCACCGGTCGTGGTTGGGATCAGAACGATTGGGAGGCGAAGGAATTTCCTGTTAAAGACACTCTGGATCAACTTTTCCCTGATACTCCCGTCGCTATAACCCGAATAGATGGGCACGCACTTCTGGCGAACCAGGCTGCTCTGGATCTTGCCGGGATCACTTCTGAAACTCCTTTTGAGGGTGGCGATATTGAACAAAAAAATGGAAAATTAACCGGTATCCTCGTAGATAACCCGATGGAGTTGATAGGTGATGCACAACCGGCGCCTTCACGGGAAGAACAGATTACTGCATTGCTTGAAGCACAGGAAATCTGTTTCAGCTATGGTCTCACCACGGTAGATGATGCCGGAATTAACAAAAGTACCGTAGAGCTAATCGATAGTTTACAGCAGGCAGGCGAGCTTAAAATAAGAATTTACGCTATGCTGAGTAATACCGATGAAAACCTTGATTATTACCTTGATAAGGACCCTATAAAAAGTGATAGGCTTAATGTTCGTTCGGTTAAATTTTACGGTGATGGTGCATTGGGCTCAAGAGGGGCTGCTTTAAAGGAAGAATATAGTGATCGCCCGGGGCATTTTGGAGCTTTGCTCTCTTCTCCTGAAGATTTTAAAAAAACAGCAGAAAGAGTAGCAAAATCAAAATTTCAGCTCAATACGCACGCCATTGGAGACTCTGCTAATTATTTAGTTTTGGAAACCTATGATAAATTGCTTCAGAATGGGGAAGATCGTCGCTGGAGAATTGAGCATTCGCAGGTAATCGATGAGGAAGATTTTAAATATTTCAGTAAAAATATTATTCCATCGGTCCAGCCAACCCATGCAACCAGTGATATGTACTGGGCAGAAGACCGGTTGGGGGAAGATAGGATAAAAGGAGCTTACGCCTATAAAAAACTTCTCGACCAGGCGGGAGTATTACCATTAGGTACTGATTTTCCTGTAGAAAAGGTGAGTCCGTTTTTAACCTTCTATGCTGCTACAGCCAGGCAGGATACCAACCAATTCCCTGAAGATGGTTTTATGAAAGAGCAGGCACTTTCACGGGAAGAAACTTTAAAAGGAATGACAATCTGGGCCGCCTATGCTAATTTTGAAGAAGAGGAGAAAGGAAGTATAGAAGCCGGGAAATTTGCAGATTTCATTATTCTGGATAAAGATATTATGGAAATCGAAGAGAAAGATATTCCCGGCGTAGAAGTACTGGAAACTTATGTTAACGGAGAAAAGGTAAACTAATCCATTTTGCCAAATTGAATTATCTTTGCAACTCAAAAAAACAGAAAAAATGAAAGACGGATTATATGCAAAATTCCATACCAGCAAAGGAGAGATTATTGTTGAACTGGAATATAAAAAAGTGCCGGGAACGGTTGGAAACTTTGTTGGACTTGCTGAGGGGAACCTGGAAAACCAGTCTTTTCCACAAGGCAAACCTTTTTATGACGGATTAAAATTTCACCGGGTTATCCCTGATTTTATGATTCAGGGAGGAGATCCCCAGGGAACAGGAATTGGTGGCCCCGGTTATAAATTTGAAGATGAAATCCATCCCGATCTTAAACACGATGCTCCTGGAAAACTCTCTATGGCCAATGCTGGTCCCGGAACTAACGGGAGTCAATTCTTCATCACACACGTTGAAACTCCCTGGTTAGATGGAAAACACAGTGTTTTTGGAAATGTAATTTCCGGGCAGGACGTAGTAGATGCAATAGAGGAAGGAGATGAGATTAAAAAACTGGAGATAAAGAGAGTAGGGGAGGATGCAGAACAATTCAATGCTGTTGAATCTTTCCGGAATTTTAATGGAGCAAAAGCCGAACGTGAAGCCGCTGCCAAGAAACGGGAAGAAGAGCTTATGGGGGAACTCTCTCAAGGCTTTAAAACCACCGAAAGCGGACTAAGATATAAGATCGAAAAAGAAGGAAAAGGACCAAAAGCCGAAAAAGGCAAAACAGTATCGGTGCATTACAAAGGAATGCTGGCTGATGGGACTGTTTTTGATTCCTCCTTTAAAAGAAATCAACCGATAGAATTTCCACTGGGTGTGGGTCATGTTATAGCAGGTTGGGATGAAGGTATTCAGTTATTGAAAGTTGGAGATCAGGCACGTTTCGTGATACCGTCGCATCTTGGGTATGGAGATCGCGGTGCAGGAGGAGTTATTCCCCCCAATGCAAGTCTTGTATTTGATGTAGAGCTTGTAGATGTAAAATAGAAGGAAGTTTTATCTATAAAAAAACCTCATAGCCGTAAGACTATGAGGTTTTTTAGGACTAGACAAGACTATTTTGACTCGGGTTGTGGAGTCATTCTTAAGTAAGGCTTTATTTCTTTAAAACCTTTTGGGAACATTTCTTTCGCTTCTTCATTAGAAACTGAGGGGCTAATCACCACATCTTCTCCTTTTTTCCAGTCGGCCGGAGTAGCAACCTTCTGGTAGGCGGTTAGCTGAAGAGAGTCGATAACCCTAAGTAATTCCTCGAAATTACGACCGGTACTTGCCGGATATGTGATCATGAGTTTAATGGTTTTGTCTGGTCCTATCACGTAAACAGAACGCACAGTAAAGGTTTCATCTACTTTTGGGTGCATCATGCCGTATAGTTCAGAGACCTTCCGGTCTTCATCGGCAATAATGGGAAAATCTACTGTGGTATTCTGGGTTTCATTAATATCCTTAATCCATTTTTTATGCGACTCTGAATCGTCAACACTTAAGGCTAGGACTTTAGTGTTTCGCTTGGCAAATTCCTCTTTGTATTTGGCCACAGCTCCTAATTCAGTAGTACACACCGGGGTAAAATCGGCAGGGTGAGAAAATAAAACACCCCAGCTATCTCCTAAATAGTCATAAAAATTTATTTTTCCTTCTGAAGTTTCTGCATCGAAATTCGGTGCTTTATCTCCTAATTTTAAACAACTCATATCTGTATATTTTTTTAAAATTAAACTTCTTATAAATTTAAGAAATCGAAATCCATATAAACTGCGAAATATCAGGCTTTGGCAGAGTTTAAGAAAAGATTAACGCAAGTCTTAATTTAAAACGAAGGAAGGATAGTTGCGGTGGAAGACTGATGTGCGATTTTCCTATTAGAGCCAACTTAGAGATTAGGTTTGTTTTTCCATTTAATGTTACATCCCACACTGGGTTTTTGGTTATTAGACACCTTTTTATTTGAGAGTACGGCATCCATAGCTTCCCTAAGGTCTCTGCCATTAACCGGAATTCCGTTGCCCGGGCGTGAATCGTCCAGTTGTCCACGGTAAATGAGTTTTAATTCGTCGTCAAAGAGATAGAAATCGGGAGTACAAGCCGCATGATAGTCACGAGCTACAGTCTGGGTTTCATCGTATAGGTAGGGGAAGGAAAACTGGTGTTTTCTTGCTACCTCCTCCATATTATCCGGATGATCTGCAGGGTGACTTTCCACATCATTGCTCATTATGGCGGCAAAACCAAAACCCTGCACACGGTAATCTCCTTCCAGGCGAACAATTTCTTCGTTCACATGTTTTACAAAGGGACAATGATTGCAGATGAACATGATTAAAGTGCCTTTGGTTCCTTTTATTTCATCCAGGGTATAAATATTTCCACTAATTACATCTCTAAGGCTAAAATGTGGTGCCTTTGTGCCTAAAGCAAGCATGTTTGACTGGCTACGGGACATATTTTCTTTTCTTATAAATTTACAAATTATCGCCGGTTTATCCTGATTTGTTTAATTTTCCTGAAAATTATGTACAATGGAAATCTCATGGAATGATTTTAAAAAAGTAGACATGCGGGTTGGTACCATAATAGAAATTCAGGATTTTCCTGAAGCCATGAATCCTGCCTATAAAATGAAGATCGATTTTGGAGAAAAATTAGGAATCAAAAAAACTTCAGCACAAATCACCAAACGCTATAAAAAAGAGGAATTACTAAACCGGCAAATTGTGGCTATTGTTAATTTTCCGGTTAAACAGATCGCCAATTTTATGAGCGAATGTCTGGTGTTGGGGTCAGTAGGTGAAAATAATGATGTGGTATTGCTTCACCCCGGGATGCAAGTGGAAAATGGCCTCCGAATAAGTTAGGGGCTGAAAATTATGGGAAACCTATTTGTTTAATTCAGCATATAAAAAGGGCCGAAAGTTAGAACTTCCGGCCCTTTAAAATTTTTATTAAAGTTAATTACATTTCATCTCCAAAGAATATCGCATTCATCAGGAGTTTATTGGTTCCAAACCAAAATGCTCTGAAGTTAGTGTTATCTGTAAACAGGATTACATTGCCCTTTTTCATTCTGGCGTGCTTAAAGGGAACTGTCCCCGCGATAGAATCAAGATTGGGTTTGCTTATATAACCGCTTAATAATGGTTCTTCTGAATATTTTAACGGGTTCTTGTAGCTCTGTTCATCGGCTTTAATGAATATAGTAGTGTTCCTGAAGAGTGCAATTTTATCATCTTTATATCCAAAATTAACCGGATGTGACCGGTCGATATTGGCCTCAAAGATAGCGCCACCAATACCCTGTGCTCCAGTAAAATCCCTTCGGTCTTCAAAAGAAATATTTTCGGCTACCAAAGTATCTTTCTTGATTTCCATTTCCATAAAATCGTGGCGTTTGAACCAGCGGGCCATATTTCGATAGCCTATAAGGGTTCCTCCATTTTTAACCCAGGTTTTAAGTTTATCGGCTTCATTCTTGCCCAATCCATTGCCGTTGCCCCAGGTATTCGGGATGATTATATCGGTATAGCGGCTGAGGTCGGCACCGGAAAAGCTCCGTAGATCCAGTTTAGTGATCTTCATATCATAACGCTGGTCGAACAAGTGCCAGATCTCCCCGGCATCATAGGGAGTTATTCCGTCGCCAACTACCAAGGCCACTTTCGCAGGCTCCAGAGCTCTAAACTTCCTGCTTCCAAGGTTAATTCCATTGGTGAGACCAGTGTTGATAGCGTTTATTTCTACATTGCTTTCTTCGGAAACCTTCTGAAGGAATTCATGAAGCTCTGAAGCATCAAGCTTCTGATTTTGAACCGGAATTAAAATGGTACCGTAATCATATTGCTTATCCCCGTTGCTGAACTGCTCCATGCCAACCTTTGCGCGAAGATCCTTTTCCAGGATCATATCCAGCGCTTTTGGGGCATAGAAATCGTGCCACTCCATTAAATAGGCATATTCAGATTTTTGGGGAGCAGAGATTACCGGTTTTCTAAGTTCCTGAATCTCCTTTCCGGCATTTCCTATTCGCACGTTATTGGCAAAATCAAGATTGAAAGCCATAGGAAAATTCCAGGCCGAAATATCGTAGAATAAACTATCCTGGAATTCGGTCCTTTTTTCAAACATAGCTTCCACCAAGCGGTGTTGACGCTGGTTTTTTGGTACTACGTAAGTGTTTCCTTTTTTGAATTGCTTTCCGCCAGTTTCAAAATTCTCTTTTAATTCGTGAATTTTAACTTTGTGTTTTTTTAGAATTTTGGCGAGTTCGTAGGCCGAAGAGGCATCTTTAGTACTTCCGAAAACCCAGGCGCCTTTTCCTGCCGAATTTCTTGCATTCTTGTAAAAATCGCGCTGGTAGTTCAGCAGTTTTACACGCATATTTTTAGCGGCTTCCAGGGTTGAAAGTGCTGCGGTGAACTGGTTTCTAATAGTGAAAGGGAAAGTGAGAATCCCGTTATCGGTCTCCTGGGCGTGCCCCCGGGAACTAGCTTGTTCAAAGAGAATTCCTATGCCGCCATTGATATCGGGGAAGGTAGAGCCTTTTCCATAGTAAAAATCGTCGTAATCCTCTTCGGTGTAATAGAAAGAACCAAGCTCATCAAAAGCTGCAGCATGGTAAGTACCTATTTCCATGGTTAGTTCCTGGTTGATATCCGGCGTTAAAGGATGCGTTCTGGAAGGGATTCCGGGCTGAAAGAAAAAGGTGGAGTTGGAACCCATTTCATGATGATCGGTTAAAATATTCGGGTACCATTTGTGAAAGGTGGTTAGTCTGGCCTGAGATTCGGCCAGTTGCCCCGGAAGCCAGTCCCGGTTCATATCAAACCAGTAGTGATTGGTACGTCCACCCGGCCATATTTCCCGGTATTCACGATCCTGGGGATCGGGGTTTATATTTTTGCTTTTGTTGGTGTTAGCCCAGTAGGCAAATCGTTGCAAGCCATCTGGGTTAAACACAGGGTCAAGCAGGATAATAGTATTTTGAAGTAAGTCTTCAATTTCATTGCCTTCAGCGGCAGCGAGGTGATAGGCTAATAATAGCGCTGCATTGGAGCCGCTTGCTTCATTTCCGTGAATGGAAAATCCCTGATTCACCACTACTGGCATATCTTCAGTATTGAGGGAAGCAGAATTTTCTTCGATTAAAGCCAAATGGTTTTTCCGTATTTCCTCAATATTTTGGTGATTTTCTTCAGAAGTTATGGTTAATAAGACTAGGGGGCGGCCTTCGTATGTATGTCCGCGGGTTTCCATGCTGATGCGGGGACTAAGTCTCTCAAGTTCCCTCATATAATTAAGAAGTAGATCGTGGCTTACGTGCCATTCTCCAGGGACATAGCCAATGATGTCCTGGGGTTTTGGTATATCCTGATTGTAGGTAACATCTTCTGGTAAATAATAATCCAGGCTTAAATCTTCCTCCTGGGCCTGTAACTGCAGGCAAAAAATGAGGCTTAAGGCAGTAATTATAACTCGCATATGTAATTGGTTTTTAATTCCTGAATATAAAAAAACCGTCCGGAATGATCAGGACGGTTCTTAGATAAAATTCTAAAGTAATTTTTAGATGTCATCAAAACTCACATTAGTAAATTTTTCGGCCGGGCTTTTTTCACCGTTTTCAGAAGGTTCGTTGTCATATTCCTTCTTGTAATCTTTCTGATGACGCTCGCTAATTACTTCCTCTCCCTTTTCGGAAACAATGAAATCGGTCATTTCCTGGAGGATCTCGTGGAATCCTGCAAAATCTTCTTTGTAAAGGTAAATTTTGTGTTTTTTGTAGAAAAAAGACCCATCGTCGTTGGTGAACTTTTTGCTCTCAGTAATAGTGAGGTAATAATCATCGGCACGGGTGGCTCTAACATCAAAAAAGTAAGTTCTTCTTCCGGCCCTTAACACTTTAGAGAATATTTCTTCTTTCTCCATCATTCCATTATCACTCATAAATAGATTCTTTAATAGTTAGTTTTTGTGTAGCTCAAAAATCTAAAAATTTTTAACATTCCCCAAAATTATTTCACATTTCTTTTTCATTTAACTGTTTTGCATAAAGTTCTTTATAGTAGCCTTCCTGATTTAATAATTGGGAATGAGTGCCTTGTTGAACTATCTGGCCGCCTTCCAGAATTATGATTTTATCGGCATTCTTTGCTGAAGAAATTCTATGACTTACAATGATGGTGGTTTTGTTAGTGGAAATCCTGAAAAGATTACTAAGAATTTCCTCCTCCGTTTCGGTATCTACAGCTGAAAGACAGTCGTCAAACAATAGGATTTTTGGATCATGAATAATAGCACGGGCTATGGAAACCCTTTGTTTTTGTCCTCCGGAAAGGGTTATACCGCGTTCTCCCAATACGGTATCATAGCCCTTACTGAAGCCTATAATGTTTTTATGCACCGAAGCATTTTTAGCGGCTTCGATAATTTCCTCCTCGGTTGCATCGGTTTTCCCGAATTTGATATTGCTCTTTATCGAATCGCTGAAAAGGAAAGCGTCCTGTGGCACATAGCCAATACTTTTTCTAAGACTTTCCAGGTTAAGTTCCTGTATGTTTTGGCCATCGATAGTGATTTCTCCATCTTCCACATCATAAAGCCTTCCTATGAGTTCAAGGATGGTAGACTTTCCTGCTCCTGTTTTTCCGATTATGGCGAGGGTTTCTCCGTTATTAATTTCAAAAGAAATGTTTTTTAGTGCAGTGATGTTGGTGTCATCATAGGTGAAACTCACATTTTTAAAAGCGATGTTTCCACCAATATCATCCGGGGTCTCCTTTGGGTTGGTAATCTCAGGTTCCACATCAAGAAATTCATTTATGCGCTCCTGTGATGCTTCTGCCTGTTGCACTAAAGAAGTTACCCACCCAATTGAAGCGATTGGCCAGGTTAGCATATTTACATACAGCAGAAATTCAACAATGACTCCCAGATCTATTAGGCCATTTATGTATTGGCGGCCACCAATATAAATTACCAATACGTTGCTTATCCCGATAAGTAAAACCATAAGGGGAAAGAAAAAGGCCTGGACCTTAACCAGAGCTATATTTTTATCCCGGCTTCCGTTAGAAAGCTCGGTGAAATCTTTATTGGTTTGTTGCTCTATGCCGTAGGATTTTATTACTGCGATACCGCTAAAGCTTTCCTGGGTGAAGGTATTTAACTTAGAAAGGTACTGTTGTACAACCGTACTTCTTTTATGAATGGCGACACTGATTTTGTAAATGGCGAAAGAGAGCACCGGCAAGGGAAGAACTGTATATAGCGTTAATAAAGGAGCAGCTTCAATCATAAAGATCAATACAACAACGCTGGAGGTAAGGGTGGTAACGCTATACATTAAAGCGGGACCAAGGTACATCCGTACTTTGGTTACATCTTCGCTAATGCGGTTCATGAGGTCCCCGGTTCGGTTTTTCTTATAAAAATTAAGGGATAATTCCTGGTAATGTTTATAAATCACGTTTTTAAGGTCAAATTCGATATGCCTAGAAACCACAATAAATGTTTGTCGCATTAGGAATGTAAAAAAAGCAGCTATAAGTGTGGCACCTATAATGAGCAGAATATTCCAGGCGAGTTCATCTTTTACGACCTCGATATCGGTGATCTCCCCATTGATGTATTTTTCGATTACATTGGTAGACCTCCCTGCCAAGGGAATATAGAACAAGGCGAAGATTCGCGCTGCCACCGTAATGATAAAACCAATTACCAGTCTCCATTTATATTTGAGAAAAAATTTATTGAGGGATTTAAGGTGTTTCATTCAGGATAAACCAATTTTTTGAGAATATGCCATTTTAACAGGTCTTAAAATCCTCTTTATTAAATTATTGATTATTTTTGCTAAACGATTTTCAGAAATATTGAAAATCATAATTTTAAAACCTTACAAGTTATGCAAGTTGACGTTCTAAACGCTAAAGAGCTTAAAAAAGCCGCACCGGTATTCGGACAGCTTTCTTTTGACAACCATGAACAGGTGGTTTTTTGTAACGACAAAGATACAGGATTAAAAGCAATAATAGGAATTCACAATACTGTTTTGGGTCCTGCCCTTGGCGGTACCAGAATGTGGAACTATAGCAGTGAATGGGAAGCCCTTAATGATGTGCTTCGGCTGTCCCGCGGTATGACCTTCAAGAGTGCGATCACCGGTCTTAACCTTGGTGGTGGAAAAGCCGTTATTATTGGGGATGCTAAAAAAGATAAGACTCCGGAACTGATGAGAAAATTCGGGGAATATGTTCATTCTTTGGGTGGAAAATATATCACTGCGGAAGATGTAGGGATGGAAACTTCAGATATGGATACAGTAAGAGAGGTGACTCCTTACGTAAGCGGAATTTCAGAATCTAAAGGAGGTTCTGGTAACCCGTCTCCAATTACGGCTTACGGGGTTTACATGGGAATGAAAGCCGCTGCTAAATATAAATTCGGCACAGATAATCTGGAAGGAAAATCGGTGATGGTGCAGGGTATTGGTCACGTGGGTGAAACTTTGGTAGATTATCTAACAAAAGACGGTGCTAAGGTTTACATCAGTGATATTAATGAAGAGCGGCTGGAAGAAATCAAAAAACAATATGGTGCAGTTATTTTTGAAGGTTCAGATGTGTATAGTGCCGATGTTGATATTTATGCTCCTTGTGCCCTTGGTGCAACGGTAAACGATCAAACTATAGATCGTTTAAAGGCAAAGATCATAGCGGGAGCAGCTAATAACCAGCTTGCCGATGAACTTGTACACGGGAAACTGCTTCAGGAAAAAGGTATCGTTTATGCGCCCGATTTCCTTATCAATGCCGGAGGTATTATTAATGTATACGCCGAGCTTGAAAAGTACGGTAGAGAAGAAATTATGCGTAAGACTGAAAATATTTACAATACTACTTTGGAAATCCTTCAGGCTGCCGAAAAGAATAATATGACCACTCACTTTGCCGCACTAAAAATTGCACAGCAAAGAATTGATGACAGAAAAAAACAAAATTTGAAGTAATCTATTTCAAAAGTTTGATATTTTTGCAGGGCGAAAGACAAAATCTTTCGCCCTTTCTAATTCTAAAAAAGTTCTTTTACAGTTATGTTGACAAGAAGACATATTCGGGTTAAGGTGATGCAATCGCTTTATGCCTTCAACCAAAGCCAAAACGATAATCTGGCAACAGAAGAAAAATTCCTGCTTAAAAGTATGGAGGAGATGTACGATCTGTTTCTTCTTCAGCTTAGTCTTATTACAGAGATAAGACAAAACGCCGAAACTTTTTTAGAAAAATCCCAACTAAAACACCTCGCTACCATCGAGGATAAAGACCCAAACCGTAAATTCTTAAACAACAGGGTTTTTGCACTTCTCAATAATCACGAAGCTCTGCAGGAGACTTTGGAAGATCGCAAAATCAATCATTGGAAGATGGATGATGAGTATGCTGCTATTATCTGGAATGAGCTAAGGCAGAGTGAAATGTATGAAAGATACATGGAAACCCGCGAGTCAAGCTTTAAGGAGGATAAGGACTTTATCGTTAGAGTTTTTAAAGATATTATCGTTCCTAATGAAAAGTTATACGAATATCTTGAAGATAAAAAATTAACCTGGCTGGATGATCTGCCTTTGGTAAATACTGCTATTCTTAAATTGCTTCAGAAATTAAAAGACCAGCCCGGGAATTCCTTTAATTTGCCTAAATTATTTAAGAGTGAAGATGATAAAGAATTTGCCAGGGAACTTTTTAGAAAAACTTACCTCAACGATGAGATGTTGGCCGATGAAATGCTGGGGAAAACCCCAAACTGGGATAAAGACCGTATTGCCGAAATAGATATGTTACTTATAAAGATGGCTATTTGTGAATTTCTGAAATTTCCTTCGATTCCTGTAAAAGTAACTATAAATGAATACCTGGAACTGGCCAAGGAATACAGTACTCCAAAAAGTAGTATTTTCATCAATGGGGTTCTGGACAAACTTTCAAAGGAATATGCCGAAAACGGTAAACTAAATAAAATAGGTCGTGGCCTTATGTAGCACCGAATTTTTTAGTAATTTTAACCTTTAAACCTAAAAAACAAGTAAAATGAAAAAAGGAATTTTAATGATAGCAGCAGTAGGGGCGATGCTATTCACTTCTTGTAAAGATAACAGCTCTAATGCCTCTGAAAAAGTGAAAGCAGAAAATGTTGAAACCGCAGCCGAACGTGATGCTCAGGCTACTGTTTATCCTGAAATCTCTTTTGAAGAAGAAGAACATGATTTTGGTAATATCCCAAAAGGTGAAGCCGTAGAGCATACCTTTAAATTCACCAATACAGGAAAAGCTCCTTTGGTTATTACCAATGCCAGCAGTTCTTGTGGATGTACTGTCCCAACTTATCCTAAAAATGAATCTATCCAGCCTGGAGAAACCAGGGAAATGGTTGTGAAATTTGATGGATCAGGAAAAGGGCAGGTAACCAAAACAGTTACCTTGAACGCGAATACCGAAAGCGGTAAGGAACGTATCAGGATTAAAGCTTTTGTAGAATCTGATGAAAATGCGAGTTAATAAATGGATCAATTAACCCAGTTTGCCCCAATAATTTTAATGTTTGTAGTGGTGTATTTTTTTATGATACGCCCGCAAATGAAACGCGCTAAACAAGAAAAAAACTTTGCTGCCGAACTTAAAAGAGGTGACCGTATTGTCACCAAAAGTGGTATGCACGGTAAGATTGTTGATTTTAGCGAAAAAAATAATTCGGTAGTTATTGAAACCGGTGCAGGAAAAATCACTTTCGACCGCTCTTCTCTTTCTATGGAAATGAGCAGAAAGCTTAACGAGCCGGCAAAACCTGAAAAGGAGAAAAAATAACTATCCCTTATCTATAAAAAAAACCTCACAGAATTCTGTGAGGTTTTTTTATGCGTTCATTTCAGAGAAATTTACTGAAATCTTTTAGAAGTAAGTTCAGCGATTTTTACGATCACTTCTGCAGCTTTTTGCATACTCTCTGCTGGGATATATTCGTATTTTCCATGGAAGTTGTGACCTCCTGCGAATATATTAGGACAAGGCAGGCCCATATAACTAAGTTGGGCACCATCGGTTCCGCCACGTATTGGTTTTATGATTGGCTCTATATTCACTGCATTCATCGCCTCCTCAGCAATTTCTACAATATGCATTACCGGTTCGATCTTTTCACGCATATTGGCATATTGATCCTTCAGCTCAATTTCTACACATTCCCTGCTATACTGTTCGCAGATCTCATTTTTTAGATCCAGGATCATATCTTTCCTGGCCTCAAAATGTTTTTTGTCATGATCGCGAATAATGTATTCCAGACTGGTTTGTTCAACATCTCCTTTAATATTGCTTAAATGAAAAAATCCCTGGCGATCTTTAGTGTGCTCTGGTGTTTCCAATCGTGGTAGAGAATTAATGAAATCCTGGGCGATGAATATGCTGTTTATCATCTTGTCTTTGGCATAACCCGGATGAACACTTTTCCCCTGAACTGTCACAATAGCCTGCGCAGCGTGGAAGTTTTCAAATTCAAGTTCTCCAATCTGGCTGCCATCCATGGTATAGGCCCATTCGGCACCAAATTTTTTCACATCGAACTTATGTGCACCTTTACCGATTTCTTCATCAGGAGTAAAACAAATCCTTATTTTTCCATGTGGAATATCCGGGTTGTCCAGCAGATACTGCATGGCGGTCATGATCTCTGTAATTCCCGCTTTATCATCGGCGCCCAATAAGGTGGTGCCATCGGTGGTGATAATGGTTTGACCTTTGTAGTTGGCTAATTCTTTAAAATATTCAGGTGAAAGGATTATGTTTTTTTCTTTGTTTAATACAATATCGCCACCGTCATAGTCTTCCAGAATCTGGGGATTCACGTTGGCACCACTAAAATCTGGGGAAGTATCAAAATGTGAAATGAAACCTATAACAGGCACTTCGTGAGCTACATTTGCAGGGAGCGTGGCCATAACATAGGCATTTTCGTCTAATTCGACCTCGTCCATTCCCATTTCACGGAGTTCCTGGGCTAATTTATTGGCAAGAACCCACTGTTTTTCGGTGCTGGGAGTAGTGTCGCTGTTGGGGTTACTTTGAGTGTCTATTTTAACATAGCTCACAAAACGATCTATGATGTGCTGTATGTTGGTCATTGGTTAGTAGTTTAGCCAAAAATAGACATTCGATAAATCGCTTCAAAACCTTTTAAGAATACACTAAGTTATTTTATGATTTCCTTTATTTTTGCACAAACCAACTACCATGTATAAATCACTTGTCAGGTCGCTTTTATTCCATTTCGACCCGGAATGGGTTCATGAATTCACTTTTAAAAGTTTACGAAATTTCGGCAAAATCCCGGGCCTTTCGACGATGTTACGTAAAAAATTTCAGCTGAATGATCCGCGACTGGAACGGGAAGTCTTCGGAATTAAATTTAAAAATCCTGTTGGCCTTGCTGCTGGTTTTGATAAGGATGCAAAACTATACAAGGAACTTAACGATCTTGGATTCGGTTTTATAGAAATTGGTACGCTCACTCCAAAACCACAACCAGGTAATGAAAAGAAAAGACTGTTTAGACTCAAGGCAGATGAGGCAATAATTAATAGGATGGGTTTCAATAATGGTGGGGTAGATGCTGCAGTAAAACGTCTCAAGGCTAATAAAAATGTAATTATTGGTGGAAATATTGGAAAAAATAAGATCACGCCTAATGAGAAGGCTGGTGAGGATTATAAGATTTGCTTTGAAGCCCTCTTTGATTACGTAGATTATTTTGTGGTAAACGTGAGCTCGCCAAACACTCCAAATCTAAGGGAGCTCCAGGATAAAGAACCGCTTACAGATTTGTTGAATAGCCTGCAGCAATTAAATTTAACTAAACCCAGGCAAAAGCCTATTTTGCTGAAGATCGCTCCCGACCTTACCGATGCACAACTGCTTGATATCATTGATATTGTAAAGGAAACAGGGATTGCCGGTGTGATTGCAACCAATACCACGATTTCCCGGGAGGGATTAACCTCAGAAAGCAAAAATGAAACCGGGGGGCTTAGTGGTAAGCCTTTGAGAGAACGTGCTACCGAAGTGATTCGATTTCTCTCTGAAAAAAGCAACAAAGCATTTCCTATCATTGGAGTAGGAGGAATTCATTCTGCTGATGATGCCTTGGAAAAACTCGAAGCCGGAGCAAGTTTAGTCCAGTTATATACCGGATTTATATACGAAGGTCCGGGTTTAATTAAGAGAATTAATAAAGCAATTTTAGCCAGAAAATAATCTATTGGTAGAGCAACTAATACCCTTTATAACTGCTTCGGTAATGCTCACCCTTTCTCCGGGGCCCGATATCATTTATGTGATGGTCCAGGGGATGGCCAATGGGAAAAAGCACGGAATTGTTACTGCCCTGGGCCTCGCAACAGGAATAATTATTCATACCAGCCTGGTAGCCTTTGGGGTTTCGGCGATAATTAAAAGTTCTGAAACTTTATTTTTTATTATTAAACTTTTCGGCGCGGCTTATCTTTTTTACCTGGCTTACCAGGTCTATAGAAGTAATCCTCAAATAGCTTATTCTTCTGAAGGGATTAAGCAAAAACCCCTATTTCGGCTTTTCAAACAGGGTTTTATAATGAATGTTTTAAATCCCAAGGTGACAATCTTTTTTCTGGCATTCTTTCCTGGATTTCTCTGGGAACCTAACGGAAATACGGTTTTACAATTTTATATTCTTGGAGGTGTTTTCATGCTGCAAACGATTTTAATATTCGGCTCGGTTGCTTTACTTGCGGGAAAGATATCTAATTACCTTAACCAACATGAACGTTCCGGATTGGTATTGAAGTGGTTACAGATAATTGTTTTTGTGGGAATTGCTGTCTTTATACTGTTTTAGGCTGAATGCTAATCTGAATTTTTTTATCAAAAGGTTACCTTAAATCTGGTTTTCCTTCTTTCCCTTATGTAAATTTTATTGAATGGGATATATTTTTAAATAATCCTTAAAATACTATCTTTGGAGGATATGGGGAAAATCAAGCTCATCGAATGTCCGCGGGATGCCATGCAGGGTATCAAAACCTTCATTCCTACAGAAAAAAAAGTGCAATACATCCAGGCTTTATTGCGCTGTGGATTTGACACTATAGACTTCGGGAGCTTTGTGTCTCCTAAGGCAATCCCTCAAATGGCCGATACCGCTGAGGTTTTATCCAAACTGGATCTTTCTACCACGCAAAGTAAATTGTTAGCCATCGTAGCCAATACCCGCGGAGCATCAGATGCTTCTAAATTTGAAGAAATAGATTATCTAGGCTATCCCTTTTCGATTTCAGAAAACTTCCAGATGCGGAATACCCACAAAACAATTGCAGAATCTGTGGAGATTTTAAAAGAGATTCTGGAAATTGCGAATAAGTCCAATAAAGAAGTGGTAGCTTATCTTTCTATGGGCTTTGGTAACCCCTATGGTGACCCCTGGAACCTGGAAATAGTGGGAACCTGGACCGAAAAACTTTCTGCCATGGGAGTAAAAATACTTTCGCTCTCCGATACAGTTGGCACCTCTTCTCCCGAAAATATTGAATATTTATTTTCAAATCTTATTCCTAAATATCCTCAAATAGAATTTGGTGCTCATTTGCATACCACGCCTTCCAAATGGTATGAAAAAATTGATGCGGCTTATAAGGCCGGCTGTACCAGGTTTGATGGTGCGATTCAGGGGTTTGGAGGATGCCCGATGGCTAAAGATGAACTAACAGGGAATATGCCCTCAGAAAAAATGCTTTCCTATTTCAATTCCAAAAAAGCTAATACCAATATAAAAATGACAAGTTTCGAATCTGCTCATAACGAAGCTTCTAAAATTTTCTCCACGTACTATTAGGGATCTCAATGGTTTTCCCTGTTTTCGATCACTTTTTTTTATTTAAATTTATTCTAAATAAGCTTGGGGAAAAGATGGCCCTGATATATCTTTGCGGCATCATTATTTTAAACAAGTCTAAATAAGAATCATGAATAAGTTTTTACTAACATTAGCAATAGGAGTCACTACAGCAGTTTCAGTTGCACAAACGCAGCAGGATTCGATCACATTTGACCCTCAATATCAACAAAACGCAGCACAGCGAATTTTATCTGCAGATAATAATGCCGTAACTCTTGGAGCATATGGGGAGATTACCTATAATCAACCTGAAGGCGATAACGGGGAACTGGATGTCCAGCGACTTGTAATGTTATTGGGTTATCAGTTTAATGATAAGGTCCAGTTTTTAACAGAAATAGAGTTTGAACACGTAGAAGAAGTATATATAGAGCAGGCTTTTGTTAATTATAATATCGCGAATAATGTGAATTTGAGAGCCGGTCTTATGTTGGTTCCAATGGGTATCATCAATGAGTATCACGAACCTACTACTTTTAATGGTGTGGAAAGACCTGCCATTGCCGGTTCAATTGTTCCGACTACGTGGAGAGAGATTGGGCTTGGAGTTAACGGAAGGATCAACTCAGCTTCCCTATCCTACCAGGCATATATTTTTAATGGATTCCAATCTACTACTTCAGACGGAACGGGGCTTATTGGTGGAAGCAGTGGACTTCGCGGTGGACGTCAAAAAGGGATTAAATCTACGGTTAACACACCAAACCTTTCTGCTAAACTTGAATACTACGGTATTCTTGGAATGAGATTAGGTCTTTCCGGGTATTTTGGGAGAACACAAGCCGCAGATGAGGTAGATATGCTTGATGGAGCTGATGTTGGAATGTCTATGCTAGGCCTTGATGCACGTTATGTTTACAAGCGTTTTACGGCAAGAGGTGAATATATTTATGCTTCTCTTACAGATACTGAAGATTATAACGCCTTAACCGGAAGGGATCTTGGTAGTGCTCTTTCAGGATGGTACGCGGAAGCAGCATACAATTTGTTGCCAATGAGAAATAGACAGAAGCTTTTTGCTTTCGCGCGTTATGAAGATTACGATACTCATGCTGAGACTGAGGGAAGTCTTACCGAGAACCCTGCCTATGACAGGAATGACCTAACCCTTGGTTTGAGTTATCATATCGCACCTGGTGTTGTCTTTAAAGGGGATTACCAGATTAAGAATAACGCTATTGATGGTGCAGATTCTATGAACCAGCTCAACTTTGGAGTTGGGGTTTGGTTTTAAGTAGTAGTATGTATGTCAGTCGGGGAGAGCATTTGTTTTCTCCGGCTGTTGGCATATGTTTTGCCCTATGAGAGAATAAAAGCTTAATTTGTACGAATGAAAAAAATTAGAATTCATATCGCATTTTTGTTAGTTCTACCTTTTATATTGTCCTTTGGTCTTGTTAAGGGGCTGGACAAAAAGATAGATCGTGAAATTAAAGATGAGTTTGAGGTGAACAATTATATTCATGAAGGAATAGCGGTTTCTACAGAGCTTCAGCAAAAATTGCCTTCAAGAATTTCAAAAGATAATTTTTTCCGGCTTAAAAATGAAGGTGCACTTTTAGGATATGTCTATCTGGACCAGGCACCCAGTAAAACCGCGCAATTTGATTACCTTGTTATCTTTGATAAAGATCTTAAAATTGCACGAACTAAAGTGCTTGTGTATCGTGAGGAATATGGAGGGGAGATAGGCAGTAAACGTTGGTTGAGACAATTTACAGGGAAGTCAGAACCTGGGGAAGTAAATAATATAGCTGCTATTTCAGGAGCCACTATTTCTGTACGCTCTATGAAACATGCTGTCAAAGACATCCTGACCAGTGTAGCGATCATTCAAAAAAACAACCTGCTTTAATGGGGTATAATGGCTTGCTTTTAACGCTTCCACGGGAAATTAAATCTTTCCTTGCTGTCTTTGTTATCGTATTAAGTATAGGTTATTTCACGGGTTTACTTTTTGTTAGTCAAACGGAATCTACTACTCCTGCCGGTATTAAAGAAAATTACCTGGGAAATGAGGAGGATGTAGATGCAGAGGTGATGAAATTTAAAAAAGGGGAGCGGGAAATGCTTACTATTATCCACACCCATGTCTTATCAATGTCTTTTATTTTCTTTCTTTTGGGGGGAATCGTCTTGTTTACAAAGTTGCCCAAAAAGTTAAAATTCTTTCTTATTCTGGAACCCTTCTTTTCTGTGCTGGCTACTTTTGGAGGCGTCTATTTTGTCTGGAAAGGAATTGACTGGGTAAAATATTTGGTGATCGTATCTGGAATTTTAATGACACTCATCTTTATCACTTCGGTATCAATTGTACTCTATCAATTGTTTTTTCAAAAAACTGCACCAAAGTCTTCAATTTAGGCCTGTACCTTTATGCATTGTAAGTGCTGAAAAGGCAAATAATTACCGGTTTCTAATCCGTGATTTGTTATTTTAAAAATGTATATTTGCACGCAATTAAATCTTTAATTGCTATGACTGCACACGATTCCAAAATTTTAGGAGAAGCCCTTACTTACGACGATGTTCTTCTAGTACCTGCCTTTTCCGATGTCCTTCCCCGGGAAGTTGATATAAGCTCAAAACTCACTAAAAATATCCGCATTAATGTTCCTATAGTTTCTGCAGCTATGGACACTGTAACCGAATCCCGTATGGCAATAGCTATTGCTCGGGAAGGAGGTATTGGAGTGTTGCATAAGAACATGAGCATTGAAGCCCAGGCCTTAAAAGTGCGTAAAGTAAAACGTGCCGAAAGCGGTATGATTATAGACCCCGTGACCCTTTCAATTTCGGCTAACGTTAGTGATGCCAAGGCCAGTATGAAAGAACATAGCATTGGTGGAATTCCCATTGTAGACGATGAGGGTAAACTCCTGGGAATTGTTACTAATCGTGATTTAAGATTCGAAAAAAATAACAATCGTCCGATTTCTGAGGTAATGACTTCAGAAAATCTTGTTACGGTTGCAGAGGGAACTTCGCTTGATGAAGCTGAAGATATCCTTCAGGAATTTAAAATTGAGAAACTGCCGGTTGTGAATCCAGAAAAGAAACTGGTAGGCTTGATCACTTTTAGAGATATCACAAAACTTTCTCAGAAACCAACTGCCAATAAAGATTCTTACGGCAGGCTTCGTGTTGCAGCTGCTATTGGAGTTACCGGCGATGCTGTGGAAAGGGCAGGAGCACTGGTTAAGGCCGGCGTTGATGCGGTGGTGATCGATACCGCTCACGGCCATACCAGGGGTGTAGTTCGTGTCTTAAAAGAAGTTAAGAAAAATTTCCCTGAACTAGAGGTGATAGTAGGAAATATAGCAACTGCTGAAGCCGCTAAATATCTCGCAGAAGCAGGCGCCGATGCCGTAAAGGTTGGAATTGGGCCTGGTTCAATTTGTACCACGCGGGTGGTTGCTGGTGTTGGCTTTCCTCAACTGTCGGCTGTATTGGAGGTGTCTGCAGCTCTCAAGGGATCAGGTGTTCCGGTTATTGCTGATGGAGGAATTCGCTATACCGGTGATATTCCTAAAGCCCTGGCTGCCGGTGCCGATTGTGTGATGCTAGGCTCTTTGCTTGCCGGGACAAAAGAATCTCCAGGAGAAACCATAATTTTTGAAGGCAGAAAATTCAAATCCTACCGCGGAATGGGATCTGTAGAAGCCATGAACAAAGGCTCTAAAGACAGGTATTTCCAGGATGTGGAAGATGATATTAAAAAGCTTGTGCCGGAAGGGATTGTTGGAAGAGTGCCTTATAAAGGTGATCTGGAAGAGAGCATTCACCAATTTGTTGGAGGTTTACGTGCTGGAATGGGTTATTGTGGAGCTAAAGATATTGAGAGTCTTAAAGAGAGGGGTAAATTCGTAAAGATTACTTCTTCCGGAATCCACGAGAGTCATCCTCATAATGTGACCATCACTAAGGAATCTCCCAACTATAGCAGATAGATTTTCAAAAATATTTATACTAAAAAACCCGGCAGCTGCCGGGTTTTTTTATTTTGAAAAAATCGAAGTTTATTCCTCCTCCTTAACTTCATTAAGATCTATGCCTAATTTTTTTAGTACTTTCTCGGTAACATCATAACGTGAATCGGCAAAAGCCAGGCTGTTTCCGTTAGCGTGAAAGATATGAGTGTAGCCGTCTTCCTGAATTACCTGTTGCATTGCCTGATTGATTTCTTCATATAGAGGTTTGGTGAGTTCGTTTTTGCGCATTTGCATCATTACAGAAGCTCGCTGGCGAAAACCTTTAATGTCATTCTCAAGACCGATAATTTCATTTTCCTTTTCGGCTCGTTCTTCTTCTGTTAAAGATTCGCGATCTTTTTGATATACCTCAATCAGTCCCTCATATTCCTTGATGGTTTCCTGAAGGTCTTCCTGCATCTCGGTGTTATAATTTTGTAGTCCAAGATTTACTTCTTCCATAGCAGGCATTTGGGCAAGAATATAATCGGCATCAATGGTGCCCGTTTTTGTTTGGGCATTTGTGATATGACCTAGAAGTACAAAAGCAATTAATAAGGATATTTTTTTCATAATTGTATAAATTTTTGGCAAATATAACCGCACAAATGGTTTAATCACAGTTTTTGTTTGATTAAAATGATGAATACTATTTATTGAAAAATAATTAGCTCCATTCAGAAATTAATTAATCGGATAATAATTTTCTAAAAGAATAATCGTTTTTGGATTAGCTTGTAGAACCTAAAGGAATTCTTATTTTTGCCCAAATGTAAAAGGCACAGAAGTAACTGTTTGTAATTGGTACATAAATTGCTTGCTTTAACCAAAAAAGTATTGAAAAGTATAGATCGTTTTTTAATAATTATATTGTTGGCCTTTGGTGTGACAGCTTGCAATTTATTTGAAGAAACCGACGCGCGAAAGGTGATAGTTCGGGTTAATGATTCTTACCTTTATGAAGAAGATATTAATGCTCTTCTTAATGAAGATACCAGTCCCGAAGATAGCAGCCTTATCGTATCTAACTATATTACCCGTTGGGCTACACAACAATTAATTGTAGACCGGGCCCGGCTTAATCTCTCTGAAGAACAACAGAAGGAATTTAACGATCTGGTAGAGAACTATAGAAACGAACTCTACACCAATGCCTATACCGAAGCTCTGGCCAGAAAAAATATGGATACCAGCTTTAGTGATACCGAGATTGAAGCTTATTATGAGGAGAATAAAGAAAACTTTAAATTAAGAGAAGATCTGGTGAAATTAAGGTATATAAATCTTGATAAAAACCTTAATAACACCAAACAAATTACCACCTGGTTTGAACGGTTTAATGAGGATGATAGGCAGGAGCTTGATAAAATTGCGCTTCAGTTTAAAAATTATTCCTTTAATGATTCGGTTTGGGTGAAAACCAAATCGGTTTATCAAAAAATAAACCCATTAAGTGTAGAAGACCGGTCAGACCTACTTAAAACTTCCAATTTTCTTCAACTTGAAGACTCTTTAAGCGTATATTTGATCTATGTTAATGATGTGTTGGAGAAGAATGAACAGGCGCCATTAGAATATGCCCGGCCCTCAATAAAACAGATTTTGCTAAATAAAAGAAAGCTTGATCTAACAAAAGAACTTGAAAAAGAAATTACAAAAGATGCAATTAAAAACAATCAATTTGAGATTTACGACTAAGCTTAGCGTATTTATTTTCGGATTATTTTTTAGTCTGAATACTTCTGCCCAGGAGATCATAGTGACAGATAGCACTGCCATCCAACCTGAAGAGGAATTGGCCCGGAATACTGATGAAAAAGGTGATTTTAAGCGTAGAAAGGTAGATGGGATCGCCGCCGTAATTGGAGATTATATTGTCCTGGAAAGCGATGTTCAGCTAATGTATAAAGATATGCAAAGCCAGGGTATGTCTACGGCAGGAATAACCGACTGCCAGTTGGCAGGTTCTCTTATGGAGAATAAACTTTATGCCCACCATGCCATTCAGGATAGTATTATAATTATGGATGCTGAAATCAATAATTATATCGACCAGCAAATCAATCAGATGGTAAATCAGGTAGGTTCTATGGAAAAGGTGCTGGAATTCTATAAGAAAGAAACTGAAGAGGAGTTCCGCAGTGAGCTATTTGAGCTTAACAAAGAAAGACAACTTGCCAGCCGTATGCAGCAGCGAATTATTGAGAATGTAGAGATCACCCCGGAAGAAGTTAGAGAATACTTTGATAATATTCCTGAAGATCAACTTCCCATGTTTGGGGAAGAGGTGGAGCTTGCTCAAATCGTTATAAGACCCGAAATACCTCAATCCGAAAAAGATAAAGTAATCTCTCGCCTTAATGAGTTCAAGGCAGATGTTGAAGATAACGATGCTAATTTTGGAACTAAGGCCATATTATATAGCCAGGATCCGGGAAGCGCTAGTAATGGAGGGCAAATAAGTCTTTCCAGAAAAGACAATTTTGTTCAGGAATTTAAGGACGTAGCGTTTAGTCTTCAGCAAGGAGAAGTGAGTGAGCCTTTTGAAACAGAATTTGGATACCATATCATTAAAGTAGATCGTATTCGTGGTCAAACCGTAGACCTGCGTCACATTTTACTTATTCCTGATGTAAATAACCAGTCGGTAGAGGAGGCCAAAAATGAGATAGATAGTATTAGGAAAAGAGTAAATGAAGGAGTATTGGATTTTGCTGAAGCTGCAAAAGAATTTTCAGATGAAGAAGAAACCAGGAATGATGGCGGGCGTCTTATGAATCCACAAACAGGGGATACCCGGTTTGAACTATCGAAAGTAGATCCAAAACTTTACGGCCAGATAGGCGAATTGCAGGAAGGAGAATTATCCCGTAGGTTAATCGAGCAGGACCGCACCGGTCGCCCGACTTTTAAGCTGATAAAAGTAACTAAAAGAATTCCGGAGCACAAGGCTAATTACTCTACTGACTATATGAAAATTAAAGAGCTTGCCCTGCGTGATAAGCAAATGGAAGCTATTGAGGAATGGCAAAAGTCCAAGATAAACGAAACTTATGTAAAGATTAGCGGAGATTACCGCGACTGCGATTATAGCAGTAACTGGCTTAAAAAATAAAAAAGAAATGTCTGACGTCACACTGGTAGAAAAACTGGTTGAAAAAAACCGGCAATTGAAAAAAGAAATTGCCAGGATTATCGTCGGACAGGATAAAGTTATAGATCAAATTTTGCTCTCCGTATTCTCTGGAGGGCATTCTTTGTTAATAGGGGTGCCGGGCCTGGCTAAGACTTTAATGGTAAACACCATAGCCAAGACTTTGGGTCTTGATTTTAAGAGAATTCAATTCACCCCAGATCTGATGCCGAGTGATATCCTGGGGGCTGAAATCCTGGATGAAAACCGGCACTTTAAATTTATTAAAGGACCAATCTTTGCAAATATCATCCTGGCCGATGAAATAAACCGAACCCCACCAAAAACACAGGCTGCTTTACTGGAGGCAATGCAGGAGCGGGCTGTAACCGTTGCAGGTCATCATTATAAGCTGGCCACACCCTATTTTGTGCTTGCCACTCAAAACCCTATTGAGCAGGAGGGGACTTATCCTTTACCTGAGGCCCAGTTAGATCGGTTTATGTTTGCGATTAATCTTGAATACCCCAGTTTTGAAGAAGAAGTGAATGTAGTGAAGAACACCACTTCCGATGAGGAGGTGGAAGTTGATGCTTTATTTAATGCTGAAGAAATTATACAAATACAACATCTCATAAGAAGAATTCCCGTCGCAGATAATGTGGTCGAATATGCAGTTAGCTTAGTGGGGAAAACCCGGCCTTCTTCTGATGAAGCACCTGAAATTGTTAAAAATTATCTGGATTGGGGTGCCGGTCCCCGGGCTTCCCAAAATCTTATTCTCGCCGCCAAGGCCAATGCAGCAGTAAACGGCAAATTTTCTCCAGATATCGAAGACGTCCAAAAAGTTGCTATTGGCATTCTACGCCATCGAATTATAAAAAATTACAAGGCCGAAGCCGAAGGTATTTCTGAAGAAAAAATAATTACCGAATTATTTTAGACTGAAATTTTTAGACCAGCTGATCTAATTTTGTCGATATCGTAATTTCTTACCTTTAATTTTAATATCACATAATTTTCAACCATACTATTTGATGATAATTGAATTATTTTCAAGTAATTTTGAAAATAGGTTCTAATTTTCAAAATCCACCCGGAATTCGTAAATTTGCGAGACTTTTTAGAACTTAAAAATAACAAATATGGCATTCGATATTGATATGATCAAGAAGGTGTACAGCCAAATGCCCGAGCGTGTGAATAAAGCCCGCGAGGTGGTTGGAAAACCTTTGACCCTTTCAGAAAAAATCCTTTATTCTCATTTGTGGGATGGGGAAGTCAAAGAGGCTTACCAAAGAGGAAAAGATTATGTAGATTTTGCTCCCGATAGGATTGCCTGCCAGGATGCAACTGCTCAAATGGCTTTGCTGCAATTTATGCAAGCCGGTAAAAAGGAGGTAGCCGTACCAACAACTGTACATTGTGATCACCTTATCCAGGCTAAAATGGGTGCCGTGGTAGATTTGCAGGCTGCCAATAAGTCAAGTCACGAAGTTTTTGAATTTCTGGAATCGGTTTCTAATAAATACGGAATCGGTTTTTGGAAACCGGGAGCAGGAATCATCCACCAGGTGGTTCTTGAAAATTATGCGTTCCCCGGAGGAATGATGATTGGTACTGATTCCCATACCGTTAATGCCGGTGGTCTTGGAATGGTAGCTATAGGTGTTGGTGGCGCCGATGCTGTTGATGTTATGGCCGGAATGGCCTGGGAGCTTAAATTCCCAAAACTTATTGGAGTGAAGCTCACCGGAAAACTTTCCGGATGGACTTCAGCTAAAGATGTGATCTTAAAAGTTGCCGGAATTCTTACCGTTAAAGGGGGAACCGGTGCTATTATTGAATATTTTGGAGACGGAGCCCGCTCAATGTCGGCTACCGGAAAAGGAACTATTTGTAATATGGGAGCCGAGGTAGGAGCTACAACCTCAACCTTTGGTTACGACGATTCTATGGAGCGTTACCTTAGAGCTACCGACCGTTCTGATGTTGCAGATGCGGCTAACCAGGTAAGGGAACATCTAACCGGAGACGATGAAGTCTATGCAAATCCTGAGCAATATTTCGATGAACTAATTGAGATTAACCTTTCAGAATTAAAGCCACATCTTAACGGACCGTTTACTCCGGATCTTGCTACCCCGATTTCGGAAATGGGAGTTAAAGCAAAGGAAAACGATTGGCCAATTAATGTGGACTGGGGACTTATTGGTTCCTGTACCAACTCGTCTTATGAAGACCTTACCCGTGCAGCTTCTATAGCCAAACAGGCAGTAGACAAGAAAATTAAATCGAAGTCAGATTTCGGAATTAATCCGGGATCAGAACAAATTAGATTTACTGCTGAGCGCGATGGATTGTTAAAGATATTTGAAGATCTGGATGCAACTATCTTCACCAATGCCTGTGGACCATGTATCGGGCAATGGGATAGAAGTGATCGTAAGGGAGAAGAAAAGAACACCATTGTTCACTCCTTTAACCGAAACTTCTCTAAACGAGCTGATGGTAACCCAAATACACACGCCTTCGTAGGTTCCCCGGAAATGGTTGCCGCTATCGCAATTTCAGGACGTCTTGATTTCGATCCAACCCGTGATAAATTGATCAACGAGGATGGAGAAGAAGTGATGTTGGACGAACCAAAAGGCATTGAATTACCGGAACAAGGTTTCGCTGTTGAAGATGCAGGTTATATCCCACCAAAAGAGGACGGAAGTTCTGTTGAGGTGAAAGTTGCCGAAGACAGTGAGCGTCTGCAATTGCTTACACCTTTTGAGCCCTGGGATGGTAAAAACCTTACCGGAGCCAAATTGCTTATAAAAGCATTCGGAAAATGTACCACCGACCATATTTCTATGGCTGGACCCTGGTTGCGTTACCGTGGTCACCTTGATAATATTTCCAATAATATGCTAATTGGGGCCATCAATGCATTTAATAAGAAAACAAATTTTGTAAAGAACCAACTCACCGGTGAATACGATGGTGTACCAAGCGTACAGCGTGAATACAAAAAAGCGGGAGTCCCAACGGTTGTGGTAGGAGACCATAATTACGGAGAAGGATCTTCCAGAGAGCACGCTGCTATGGAGCCTCGTCACCTTGGAGTGAAGGTAGTACTGGTTAAATCTTTTGCGCGAATTCACGAGACCAACCTTAAAAAGCAAGGTTTGCTCGGGGTAACCTTTGATAATGAAAGTGATTATGACCTTATTCAGGAAGACGATACCTTTAACCTTATAGATTTGGAAGACTTTGCTCCGAACAAACAAATCACAATTGAAGTGGTTCACGCCGATGGCAGCAAGGACACTATAAAAGCCAATCATACTTATAACAATTCTCAAATAGAATGGTATAAGCACGGGTCGGCTCTAAATCTGATTAAAAAGCAGAATGGTGCCTAAACAATCCAGGTTTACTATAAATGATAAAATCCCGCCACTTTAAGGCGGGATTTTTTTTTGCCCAAAATTGCTTTGTTAAGTTTATCTTTGTTTCTCGTCTAATCCTGAAATCTCTTGTATGAAGTTTTTCAAAAATCAATGGTCAAATATTATCTTTATAGTATTGATCCTTCTTCTCATAATTCCACAAACCCGCAAACCAATTCAAATATTCGTAAATAAGGTATTTTCCTTTAGTCCATCGGTTACCGATGAGGAGGATCGGGAAAAACTTGCCGATTATAATTGGATTCTTGAAAACAGTGAGGGAGAAAGGCTTAATTTTTCCGATTCAGAAGGCGAAGTAGTAATCGTTAATTACTGGGCTACCTGGTGCCCGCCTTGTATTGCCGAAATGCCCAGTTTCCAGGCGTTATACGAAGATTATAAGGATAAGGTAGATTTTTATTTTGTTTCAGGAGAAGAACACGTCACCACTCAAAAGTTTCTCAATTCAAAAAATTATAGTATTCCCAGTTATAGGATGCTTTCCAAAGATCCCAAACCTATGGATGGTTACTCCCTTCCAACCACTTATCTCATCGATAGAAATGGGGAAATCATTATTAGAAAAATTGGAGCTGCCGACTGGAATAGTAAGAAGGTGAGAAGCAAACTGGACGAATTAATAGCTGAATAATACCTTTTAAAAAATTTTTCTGAAGAATGATTTGATAAAATCAAAGCTATAAAGCGACATCATTATTTTTAGATCTTCAGAAATGGTGGTCTCCTCATCGAGATAACTAAAAATCTCCTCGGGTGTATTTTTAGTGTAAAACTTCGTAAAAATCTCTTCCCCTTTCTCATTATTATTGGCAAGTACATCGAGAAAAATCCCGTCGTATCGTTTAAATTTTTTATTGATCAAGCCTTCTCCCGGTTGTTCTCCACTTTTTAGGTTTTCTACTATTTTGTTAACTCTTTTTTGGGTATTTATGAAGGAATAACCGGTGGAAGCTTTAACCCAACTTCCCCCTGTGCCTATTTTTGTTATATTGGGGGTGTTTCCTTTTTCAAATGGAAAGTCGGTCATCGGGATAATTCCCGTTTCAATGTTTGTTATCCTGTAATCTTTTAGCTTTAGTATTTCGCGTAGGTAACGCTTAAGCATTTTATCATAGGTGGCATCTTCGGTTAGAAACGGGGTAAAAAAAGTGAATTCTATAAGAGCTTTGGTCTCCGTAACCGGAAGAACATAAGTGAAAGCCGTCGCATCTTTATATTTCAGGCGGTAATCCATCATGGTAAACTCTTCTGGAGAAAAGGTAGGTTCCTGGGTTTCAATTTCCCAACCCTTAAAGTGCTGATAAATTAAAGTGTGTTTTCCATCTTCCAAATATTCGGGGTCTACACGGCTATCAAAAAAATGGGCTGCGGTATAATTATTAAACTTCCCGGAAGCTTTTCTGGTAACAGGGTCTATTTCTGAAATTTCATCCCGAATTAACTTTATGTCTTTCGATGCTTCCAGCTCCTTAAGTATTTCCCTGTAAAAATTTTCGGCTTTAATCATTTTATACTGGTAGGGTTCCAGCTCCAGTTTTTTATTTATTTCAGAAGTAATGAAGCGACCGTTTTTCCAGGTTTTTGATACCAGACTGTCCCACTGGCCATGCCCTTTTTCCCAGAAACACCAGGTTTTGTTAGGAGTTTTGAAATCGGGGTCTATTACTGCGATCTGTTTTCCTTTAAAAAAAATATCCCGGCTAAGTTGCCGGGCAAGTTGCAGTCCTGCTAGTCCTCCTCCTACAATTACATAAAAATATTTTGGTACCTGCATAGCAATGTAACGAGAGAAATTGGAAGTTATTTTTTGAAGTATTTAAAAGGCACCCACAACATTCCAAAACATTCTCCATCTTCTTTACCCAGGTGCTTATGATGCATTTTGTGAGCTCTTCTTATGCCTTTTGCAAAACGGTTATTTGCATTGCGAAAGATCTTAAAGCGTTGGTGGATAAAAATATCGTGAACGGTAAAATATGTTATTCCGTAAGCCAGGATGCCAAGACCCACAGGTAAACCAAACCATACCCCCTCATATCTCCACAAGAGGAAAAAACCTATACTTACAAAAGCATAAAAAATAAAAAAAAGGTCATTTCTTTCCCACCAGTGGCTGTGATCTTTATGATGATGATCTTTATGTAAAGACCAAAGAACACCATGCATGATATATTTATGGGTAAACCATGCCATCCCTTCCATGATGATGAAGGTGACAAGGAAAACTGCTATCCAAAGTAAAATACTCATTTAAAGTAAATTTAATCTATACGAAATATACGATTTTGCCAGCAAACCTACCTTCTGATAGTCGGAAACTCTTATTCGACGGTTTTTTATTTCCATTGGCGGAGTCTTTTTTAGTTTATGAAGCAGCTTTTTATAGTAAATAAATGCGGTATAAACTCCAAATTTGGCTTCTACCGGTAATTTGGCAATTCCTTCAAACCCGTGTTTAAAATCGCTGTCTATTTCATCTATAATTTGTTTTTTACCCTTTTCGTCCAGCTTTGCCAGATTGGTGTGCGGGAAATAGCTACGGCTTAGATCTTCATAATCTGCTTTGAGGTCTCGAAGAAAATTTACTTTTTGAAAAGCAGAGCCCAGGCTCATTGCAGAATCTTTTAAAGCTTCAAACTTTACAGGATCGCCTTTAACGAAAACTTTTAGGCACATAAGTCCAACCACATCTGCACTTCCGTAGATGTATTCTTTGTAATCTTCATAACTTTTGTATTCAGTTTTATGAAGATCCTGGCGCATACTTTTCATAAAAGCATTATATAGAGAGGCTTCAATATTATATTTGTGTACTGTTTCCTGGAAAGCGTTCAGGATTGGGTTTAGGCTTATTTTGTTTTCTATGGCCAGATGAAGGTCCCGTTCAAAATCATTAAAAAGACTTTCTTTATCATAATCGTGAAAACTATCTACGATCTCATCGGCCAATCGCACAAAACCATAAATGTTGTAAACATCCTGTCTTATGAAAGGTGCCAGCATTCGGGTGGCTGTAGAAAAAGATGTACTATAGGCGCGCGTCACGCTCTTACTACAGGTGTGGGAAAGGGTGTCAAAGATTGTTTTCATAGTTATTTTTTTGAATTTTGAATAAGGCCTGCGGCTAGCTTTCCTGAAATTAGCGAAGGTGGTACTCCTGGTCCGGGAACAGTTAACTGACCGGTAAAGAAAAGGTTATTAACTTTTTTGCTTTTTAGTTTAGGTCTTAAAAAGGCCGTTTGGAAGAGTGTATTGGCCAGGCCGTAAGCATTTCCTTTATAAGAATTGTATTCTTTTTTGAAATCCAACACACAAAAAGATTCCCGGAAGAGAATATTATCGATTACTTTTTGTTGAGTAATATCTTCAAATCTGGTCATTATCTTCTGGAAATATTTTTCTCTTATTTCCTCTGAATCCTCAACATCGGGGGCAAGAGGGATTAAGAATATACCGGCTTCTTTACCTTCGGGCGCGGCTGTGGCATCTGTTACAGAAGGAAAACTCGCATAAAAAAGAGGGTCTTCGGGCCATTTAGCTTCATCGTATATAGCCTGGGCATGCTTTTCGAAATCGGTATCAAAGAAGAGACTGTGATGGGTAATATTGACCAGTTTTTTATCGAATCCAACATAAAATAACAGGGAGGAGGGAGCGAAAGTTTTCTTCTCCCAGTAAGATTCCGGGTACTGCCTGTTGTTTTTCGGTAAAAGGCTTTCTGTATGGTGATAATCGGCACCGCTTAAGATGTAATCACTCTGAATACGTTCCCCGTTAACAAGTATTCCTGAAGCGGTGTTGTTTTTCACAAAGATTTTTTCAGCTGGTGCACTGGTGTTTATTTTAACACCCAGAGAATGGGCGAGTTGCTCGATTCCTTCAATTACTTTATACATACCCCCTTTTGGGTGCCAGGTGCCCAGGCCAAAATCGGCATAATTCATAAAACTGTAAAATGCCGGAGTATTACTGGCTTTAGCGCCCAGGAATAAAACCGGGAATTCCAGGATCTGAATTAGCTTTGGGTTCTTAAATTCTTTTCTCACTTCTCTGGAGATGGTGCTAAAAAAACTTCCGAGCTTTTTTGCTGTGGTTGGTGTCACCAATTCTAAAGGTGAAACTCCGGGGCGGTACACCAGGTCTTTAATTGCAATATTATAGTTGTCCAGGGCTTCTTCAATGAATTTCTCCAGTTTCACAGCGCTCCCCGGTTCCTCTTTTTCAAAGGCTTTGTAAATTTTTTCCAGAGTATCTTCAATGGTTATGCTGTCTTCTTTTCCGAAGAAAACCTTGTAGGCTGGATTGAGTTTCTCTAGTTCATAAAAATCAGCCGGAGTTTTTCCGAAATCGGCGAAAAAACGTTCAAAAACATCGGGCATCCAATACCAGGTTGGGCCAATATCGAAAGTAAAACCTTCTTTTTTTAACTGTCTGGCACGCCCACCAACTTTTTGGTTTTTTTCAAAAATTTCCACTTCATAGCCATCTCTGGCTAAATAACATGCTGCGGCCAGGGAGGCGAAGCCCGAACCAATTATTGAAACTGTTTTTTTCATAGACTCAAAAGAAACTGGTTGAGATTATCAAATTTTTTGATAAATGGGGGGAATTTTTGGGTTTCTACCTCTTTTAATTTTTGCCCGAATAGAAGGAGCTCATAATTCTTTTTCTGGCAAACCTGTTTTTGGAACTCCTTTATAAATGCATTAATATCTACCGGGGAAGTGGTGAAATAACTCAAAAAACAAATGTCCTCATGGCGATCCATTAGATAGCTTAGATCTGAGAGAGGAAGACTTGGTCCCAGGTAAATTGCATTTCTGTGATTGTATATCAATTCATAGTATAGATATATTAAGCCAATGTCATGGATTTCATTTTCCGGAAGGAAGAGTACATAAAGACGCTCCGTGTTTGGCTTTTTGGTTTTCTTGATCTCTGCAAGATGAAGGTAAATCTTTTGCTTTATGAGATCTACTATAAAATGCTCGTGGATAGGTTTGATAGTGTCGGTTTGCCATAGCACTCCAATATTTCCCAGAAACGGTAGAAAAACCAGATGAAATACTTCTCTGAAACTTTTATCCTTACGCAGGTCTTCATAAGTAGTATTAAAAAGTTCTTCGTCAAAATTTATCATGGAAAGTTTAAGGGCATTCAAAGCTCTGTTTTCGGTGCTGGCTTTGGCGTTAATATTCCTCACCATCTTATTTATTTCCTCCTCATTTAATTTAGAAATGCGGGAAATTTTATAACCATGTTCATTAAGAAAGGAAATATTCAGCAGCTTCTGTAGGTTAGAACTATCATAAGTTCTTATATTAGTAGCAGTACGATCAGGGTTGAGAATATTGTATCTTTTTTCCCAAATTCTTATCGTATGAGCCTTAATTCCTGTTAAATTCTCAAGGTCTTTTATGCTAAAATTCTGTTTTATTAATTCCATATTGTTTTAAAGATAAACAAATCTAAATAATATTTGTATTACAACTAATTATCAAAATGTTAAATTGTTTAATTTTATAGTTAAAATATTAAACAAAATAATTTAAAGAATGACCAAAATTAAGTCGAGCTGTGTGCTAATAACTGGTGGAGCTTCCGGTATTGGTAGAATTATGGGCCGGGAGGTTCTTAAAAAAGAAGGTAGATTGATAATTTGGGATCTTGATGCCAAAAAGCTAATTGAGGCCCAGGAGGAATTTAAAAATATGGGCGAAGTTTATACCTTTGAAATTGACATTACCGATGAGCAGAAGGTAAAAGAACTTGCAGCTATAATTGAGAAGGACATTGGGCCGGTGGATATTTTGATTAATAATGCCGGAATTGTGTTTGGTGGTAATTTTCATGAGTCTACTCCTGAAGCGATCAATAAAACTATGGCTGTGAATGCTCTGGCGCCAATGCATCTTACGCAGGAGTTTTTACCCGGAATGATTCTTCGGAAGTTTGGACATATTTGTAATATAGCTTCCTCCGCAGGCTTGGTTTCGAACCCTAAAATGGCCATTTATGCCGGAAGCAAATGGGCTTGTACCGGGTGGTCTGATAGTTTGAGGCTTGAAATGAAGGCTTTAAAAACCGGAGTTGGAGTTACAACGGTAACTCCTTATTATATTAACACTGGGATGTTTGATGGGGTGAAATCTTTTATTCCTATATTAAAAGAGGAAAAAGTGGCGTCAAAAGTTATTAAAGCTATTGAAAAAGACAGAATTTTTCTGAGTATGCCCTGGAGTATGCACTTTGTGAGGTTTTCTCAGGGAATATTCCCCATTTGGTTTTATGACTGGTTTGTAGGGAAGGTATTAGGCGTTTATAAAACGATGGATGATTTTAAAGGAAGAAACAATAAATAATATGGAAGAAACATCGGGAACTAAAATTGAAGCTATTTTTAAAAGTCAACAAGAATTCTTTGGAACTCACCGTACTAAAAAAGTGTCTTTTAGAATTGAACAACTAAAGATCCTTAAAAAGGCTGTCTTGAGTTATGAAGATCGAATTTATCAGGCTCTTGCACAGGACCTTAATAAAAGCAGGGAGGAGGCTTTTTTAACAGAGGTGAGTATAGTTTTACAGGAAATAGACTTTCATCTTAAAAAGCTTAAAAGCTGGGCTAGCCCAAAAAAAGTATCATCTCCAATGGTGCTCTTCCCATCAAAGTCTAAAATCCTGTATGAACCTTTGGGAATAGGGCTTATTATTTCTCCCTGGAATTATCCTTTTCAGCTTAGTCTTAATCCTCTCGTTGGGGCTATTTCTTCAGGTTGTTGTGCGATTTTAAAGCCCTCTCCCGATTCGGTTAATACTTCCAGGCTTTTGGAAGAAATGATTAACGAATATTTTCCTTCTGAATATATAAGCCTGGTGCAGGGAGGGAAACAAACCAACCAGGAATTGTTTGATTTTCCTTTTGATATCATCTTTTTCACAGGAAGCTCCAGGGTTGGAAAAATAGTAATGAAAGCTGCTGCAGAGCATCTGAGCAAGGTAGTCCTGGAGCTCGGTGGGAAAAGCCCTTGTATTGTGGATAAGGATGCCAATCTTGATCTTGCCGCCAAACGTATTGCCTGGGGGAAAACGATTAATGCAGGTCAAACCTGTATTGCTCCCGATTATCTTTTAGTTCACAGTTCAGTTAAAGAAGTATTACTAAAAAAGATTGTGGAAGCCTGGAAAGAAATGTATGGTGAAAAAATAAAGGATAGTAAGCATTACGCGAGGATTATAACTGATAATGCTTTCGAGAGGCTTACCGGATATTTAGAGGGTAAGGATGTTTATCATGGAAAGGGAAGCGACCCGGAGACTCGATTCATAGCTCCTGCTATCCTGGATAATGTAAGTTCGGAAGACCAAATTATGCAGGAAGAGATTTTTGGGCCAATTCTTCCACTTATGAAATTTGAAGATACTTCGGAAGCCATAACTTTTATCAATGCAAATAAAAAGCCTCTGGCATTATATTATTTTGGAGGTAAAGAAAAAGCGAATGAAGTTCTTAATAAAACAAGTTCGGGGGGAGCTTGTATAAATGACACTTTACTGCATATCGCAAACCATAAAATTCCTTTTGGGGGAGTGGGGTATAGTGGTATGGGTAATTATCACGGGTATAAAAGTTTTCTTGCCTTTAGTCACGAAAGAGCAGTAGTAAGCTCATCTACTCTAATAGATTTAAGTCTGAAATATCCGCCTTACCGGTTTTTTGGAGTGATAAAGAAAATACTGGGGTGAAAAAGAATATAAAAGTGTGCCCGGAGCGGGAGTCGAACCCGCACGCCCTAATGGACACATGGCCCTCAACCATGCCTGTCTACCAGTTCCAGCACCCGGGCAAAAGCAGGATTCGAGAATCTAACTTTCAATAGGGTTTCAGTAATTTTGAATTCCAATAGAATTCTGAACTTATTAAGTGATTTGAGTTTTCACTTAAAAAAGTGATCTGGCTGGGGCTTCCTTCGACTTCACCTATCGGCTTGCTCAGGATAAACTTCTCGCCCAACATAATCAGTATTTCAAAAAGTGATCTGGCTGGGGCTCGAACCCAGGACCCTCTCCTTAAAAGGGAGATGCTCTACCAACTGAGCTACCAGATCTGGTTTTTGCGTCTGTAAAAAGAACTGTGATATGGCTGAAGCTCCCCGAAATTCCATTCCACTGCGTTTCATTTCGTTCGGGACTCCCGATAGCTATCAGGATCTCACTCAACATGATCATTATTTCAAAAAGTGATCTGGCTGGGGCTTCCTTCGACTTCGCCTATCGGCTTTCTCAGGATAAACTTCTCGCCCAACATGATCAGTATTTCAAAAAGTGATCTGGCTGGGGCTCGAACCCAGGACCCTCTCCTTAAAAGGGAGATGCTCTACCAACTGAGCTACCAGATCATTTATGGCATACGTCGTTTTGCGAATGCGGGTGCAAATATACACGCATTAATTTATTTTTCAAGACTAAAATCACATAAATTTGCAATTGTTTTCAATTCATCTAAAAACGAGTAAATTATACTATGAAAATATTTCTTGCCGGATATATGGGTTCCGGAAAATCCCTGTTAGGAAAACAGCTTGCCAAAAGATTAAACCACGATTTTCTTGACCTTGATGATCAGATCGAAGTGATGGAAGGCAATAGCATCCATGATATATTTAATAAAAAAGGGGAGTTATATTTCCGTAGACTCGAAACTAAAGTTCTAAAAGATGTGCTGGAAGATAAGTCAGATCTTGTAGTTTCACTGGGTGGCGGCACTCCCTGCTATGGAAAAAACCTTGAGCTAATCAAGGAAACTCCTCAGTCAAAAATTATTTATCTAAAAGCTTCAGTAGAAGAATTAACCCGTCGCTTGTTTCCCGAGAAAATTCACAGACCTGTCATCAGCCACCTGGAAACCCAGGAAGCTCTGGAGGAATTTATCAGAAAACATATGTTCGAAAGAGGGTATTATTACCATCAATCAGATATTATCGTAAATGTAAATAATGCTGAGCCTGAAGATACATTGAATGAAATAATGGAGAAATTAAAATAACTCTGCTTTGTTATTTCCTTCCTCAAAAGTCAATGTAACTGTTTCGTGAATGGAAGTTGATAGTGATATTCCTTTAAAATCGGCCTTGACCGGATATTTTTTGTGGTTCCTGTCAACCAGGACAGCAGTTTTAAATTGTTTTAAAGGAACTTCGAGAAAGTGTTTCACTCCATAAATTAAAGTGGTTCCTGAATTTAGCACGTCATCTGTCAAAATCACTGATTTATCCTGGTAGTCGGCTTTTTCAAGAGAGGTTGTTATTTTACCAAGTGGATCTTTCTTGTCGATATTTACCTCGCAGAGACTTATTTTTAAAGGTGAGATTTCTTCTAGCCAGCTCTTTAACCGCTGAGCAAACTCATAGCCGTTTTTTGAAATTCCGGCAAGAACGATCTCTTTTTCTTTCAGGTTACTTTCGTAAACCTGATAGGCAATACGCTTTATTTTATGCTGAATCTGTTCATGGTTTAAGATCAATACACCTTTTTTCATAGTTTCTTGAATTTAAAAAAGAGTTCATTTCCTTGTCTTGGCTTAATAGAATTATAGCACGGCTCCAGGATTTCAATTTTAAAGTACTCGCTAAAATACGTTAAATATTCATTTTTATTGCCACCAAAGGGAGGCCCGTTTTCTGTCAATTTAAAATTAAAAAGTACTCCCGCAACTTTCCCATTGTCCTTTAAGAGGTCATGACATTTCCTGGCATAAGCAGGTCTTTTTTTAATAGGAAGCGCACAAAAGAAGGTCTGTTCCAGGATGAGATCAAAATAATCTTCGATCTCAAAAAAATCGGTGTGCAGGATTTGTTCCTGGGGGAATTTGGAATAGCGTTTAGAGAAATTTTCCAGAGGCTCATTAACAAGATCGACTACGAAAGTATTCCTGAAACCTTTTTCAAAAAGATATTCGGCTTCCCAGGAATTACCTGCTCCCGGAATAAGAATTTTTAGTTCCTTGTTAGTAAGCTGATCGATATAGGTCTTTAGGGGAGTCGATATTTGCCCAATATCCCAGCCCGTTTTACCCTGTTTATAGCGTTCTTTCCAGAAACCTGCATCCAGTTTATTTCTCATCAGGGCTTGAAGGGTCAGTGTTGTCAAACCATTCGTCTATATCGCGCCGATCTTTTTTCGTGGGGCGACCTGTACCTTTTTTTCGGTAGTAATCCTTGGAATATTTCAATAGCTCCAGTTTTTCGAAGGCTTCTTTAGGAGTTAAATCATGAATATATAAATTCACCAGTTTAGCACCAACCCTGCTTGGTGGGATATCCAGAACCTCGAGCTCATAATTGATCTGGTTTTTGCGTACGCTTATCTTATCCGTGGGGAAAACCTCTCTTGAAGCCTTTACATTGCTGCCTTCCATCTTTACTTTTCCCTGTTTACAGGCGTGGGTAGCAAGGCTTCGTGTTTTAAAATATCTTACACACCATAAAAACTTATCAATCCTCATAAAACTGCGGTTTAATCCTTAAGCAAAAATACAAGAATATTGTATCTTGCGGCCCAAAATAGACGAATGATGAAATTGAAATCTTTATTTTTAACGGGTATTATTTTAAGTATGGCCCTGGTTTCCTGTAGTGATGATGACGATGACGGGGTTGAAGATGTTCCCGAGAGAGACAAGGGAGAGCAGGCCATCGAGGATGACCAGGCCTTAAAAGCATACCTGGAAACCCATTTTTATAACTATGCGGATTTTGAAAATCCCGATGAAGACTTTGATTATATAGTACGCTTTGATACTATTGCCGGCGAAAATGCCGATAAAACTCCAATTATAGAATCAGATAAATTGATTCAAAAAAAATACAATAAGGATGATGTAGATTATAATATTTATGTTCTTAAAGTAAGAGAAGGAGTAGGGGAGCAACCAACCTTCGCTGATTCGACCCTGGTAACTTACCGTGGGGAATTACTTGATCATTCAACTTTTGATAATGCAAAAACTCCGGTATGGTTTGACCAGCTTTCATTGATCGATGGCTTTACACAAGGATTAATTGAATTTAAGGGAGCTTCGGGATATACTGTAAATGGAGATAATACGGTAAGTTTTAACAACGATTATGGGGTTGGTGCGGTATTTATGCCTTCTGGGTTAGGATATTTTTCTAATTCACAAGCAAGAATTCCAGCATATAGTCCGCTTATTTTTAGCGTTAATCTTTTGCAGGTGAATGAGGCCGATCATGACGGTGACGGCATCCCTAGCTGGATGGAAGATCTTGATGCCGATAAAGACCTTAGCAATGACGATTCAGATGAAGATGAAACTCCCAATTTTGCCGATAGCGATGATGACGGGGATGGTACCCCAACTCGTGAAGAAATTATCATCAATGAAGATGGCAGCCTTGAATTCCCCGATACTAATGGAAATGGAGTTCCGGATTATCTGGACCCGGATACATTTTAAGTAAAAATAAAGAAACTAAAAAGCCCCTAATTGGGGCTTTTTTTTGTTTTATGCTTTCCGTATTTTAAAAGGAATATGAAGCACTCAATATCCACTGGGAAGGTCGGGAATCAAGAGAAAACCTCTCGGAAGCTGTTTCTACGAAAGCAGTATTTTCGCTAAAGGCATTTTCATATCGAAGGTCAAAACCGAGACGGCCAATATTTAAGCCAGCACCTAATTGATAGCCTATAGTGATATCATTTTCAACATCACCAATCTCAAGTGAAGTTTCTTCTAATTCATTGTTTAAAATATACTGAAAAGATGGTCCTGCCTTAACACTTAAGGGCCCCAATACGTTAACTCCAACTAAAACCGGAGCATCTATTTTGTTTAATTTATAATCAAAAGATTCGTATTCGGTAGTAAGACTTGTGTATACTAATTCTGGCTGAAGAAAAATTCCTAAGATTCCAAATTTGCTGTAAGCCCCAATGTGAAATCCGGTCTTGTTCTCTCCTTCTTCAAAAGAAGCTCGAAAATCTTCGGCACCTTCATTTACATTTTCAAAATCTCCGGAAGCTCCGTAGTTCAATCCTCCCTTAATTCCAAATTCGGCTTCCTGGGCCATTAGGCTTGTACCGGTTAAAAAGATTGCGATAATTATTAACTTTTTCATTCTGTTTCAATTTTAAGTTAGGCCTTCCATAACGCATAAACAATGCCGTTTATTCTGAAGATATGAAAAAAGCCTTTCAGAAATAATGCTGAAAGGCTTCTAAGTTACTGAATTACAAAAATTTATTTTCTGCTTAAAACTTTTTCGCTTGCCTTGATAATAGCTTCGGCATTAAGCCCATATTTGTCCATTAATTGTTCGGGTGTACCACTTTCTCCAAAAGTATCCTGGGTAGCCACGAATTCCTGCGGTGCAGGATTATTTTCAGCTAAAGTACGGGCTACACTTTCTCCAAGACCGCCAAGGAAATTATGTTCTTCGGCAGTAACTACACATCCTGTTTTCTTTACCGAATTAATAATTGCCTCTTCATCGAGGGGTTTAATAGTGTGAATGTTAATTACTTCTGCACTTATTCCTTTTTCAGAAAGTTTTTCGGCAGCCTGAAGTGCTTCCCAAACCAAATGACCGGTGGCAAGGATGGTGACATCGTTACCTCCGTATAATTTTACCGCTTTTCCTATTTCGAATTTTTGATCTTCAGGAGTAAAATTAGCCACTTTAGGCCTTCCGAATCTTAGGTAAACCGGCCCATCATGGTCTGCAATTGCGATAGTTGCCGCTTTAGTTTGGTTGTAATCACAGGTGTTGATCACTGTCATTCCCGGCAGCATTTTCATAAGCCCGATATCCTCCAGGATTTGGTGAGTTGCCCCGTCTTCCCCAAGGGTTACGCCTGAGTGACTGGCACAGATCTTCACATTTTTTCCGGAATAGGCAACACTCTGTCTTATTTGATCGTAGACCCTGCCAGTAGCAAAATTAGCGAAGGTTCCGGCAAAAGGTATTTTTCCTCCTATGGTTAAACCAGCTGCTATACCAATCATATTGGCTTCCGCGATTCCTACCTGGAAGAAGCGCTCTGGGTTTTCGTCTATGAAATCCTGCATTTTAAGTGAGCCTACAAGATCGGCACAAAGCGCAACAACGTTTGGATTTTTTCTTCCCAATTCGGTGAGTCCATCCCCAAAACCTGAACGGGTATCTTTTTTTCCTGTATCTGTATATTTTTTCATATTATCTTCTTTGTCATTTCCGTCCCGCAAATAAGCGGGGTAAATTGCGACGGAAATCTATTTTTTTTATTGACTACCTTAATAATCGCCTAAAGTTTCAGGGTTTTGTGAAAGGGCTTTTTCAAGCTGCTCGTCGTTTGGCGCTTTTCCGTGCCATGCATGGGTATGCATCATAAAATCCACCCCGTGACCCATTACTGTTGTCATTAAGATACAAACCGGTTTACCTTTTCCGGTGCGGGTTTTGGCTTCTTTCAAGCCATCTATAACCTGCTCGATATCATTTCCATCTTCTATTTCGAGAACGTCCCAGCCAAAAGCTTCAAATTTCTTTTTGAGGTTTCCCATTGGGAGTACAGTTTCTGTGCTTCCATCAATCTGCTGGCCGTTTAGGTCAACTGTAGCGATAAGGTTATCTATCTTATTTGCAGCTGCATACATGATCGCTTCCCAGTTTTGTCCTTCCTGAAGTTCACCATCTCCATGAAGGGAAAATATCAGGTGCTTATCTTTGTTTAACTTTTTAGCTTCAGCAGCCCCAATCGCAACAGACATTCCCTGGCCTAAGGAGCCGGAAGCTACGCGTATTCCGGGTAGGCCTTCGTGAGTTGTGGGGTGCCCCTGTAAACGGGAATCGATTAATCTAAATGTATTTAACTCCTCCACGGGAAAATAACCGGTGCGGGCAAGTACGCTGTAAAATACCGGAGAGATATGGCCATTGGAGAGAAAGAATAAATCCTCATCTTTACCATCCATATCAAAGTTGGTATTATGGTCCATCACCTCTTTGTAGAGTGCTGTGAAAAATTCGGTACAGCCTAAAGAACCTCCGGGATGCCCCGAATTAACTTTGTGTACCTGTCTTAAAATATCTCTGCGCACCTGCGTGGCAAAGTCTTTTAATTCCTGAATGTCTGACATTATAGTATTGTGTTGTTTAAATAATGGCCACAAAAATAGGCTTTTAAATAGCTTTGACAAAGCCCCAAATGCCCAGTTATTAACTTTGAGGTTCAAGTAACTAACAATTTTGGTTTTTCATTAGCTTCAATTTGATATATAGTTAAGTATCTTTGCAGCGATTTAAATAAAACTATGAAATTTGATTTGTTGGCTACCGATGCTGGTAGTAAAGCCCGTGCAGGAACCATCACTACCGATCACGGTAAAATTGAAACCCCTATTTTTATGCCGGTGGGAACGGTGGCCTCGGTAAAGGGTGTGCACCAGCGAGAGCTTAAAGAAGATATTAATCCGGATATAATCTTAGGAAATACTTATCACCTTTATTTAAGACCACAAACCGAAATTTTAAAGAAAGCCGGTGGTCTTCATAAGTTTATGAACTGGGACCGCAATATCCTTACCGATAGTGGTGGATACCAGGTGTATTCATTGTCTGCAAGAAGAAAGATAAAAGAGGAAGGCGTAAAGTTTAAATCGCATATCGATGGCTCTCTCCATACTTTTACTCCTGAAAATGTAATGGAAATTCAGCGTGCCATTGGTGCCGATATTATTATGGCATTTGACGAATGTACCCCTTATCCCTGTGATTACCGGTATGCCAAAAGATCTATGCACATGACGCATCGCTGGTTGGATAGATGTGTTAACCACCTGGATAAAGTGGAGCCTTTTTATGGATTCAATCAAACCTTATTCCCTATTGTTCAGGGAAGTACTTATAAAGACTTGAGAGAACAATCTGCCGAATATATTGCTTCCGTTGGAGCTGAAGGTAATGCTATTGGGGGCTTATCGGTAGGTGAACCTGCCGAAGAAATGTATGCGATGACCGAGGTGGTAACCAAAATCCTACCGGAAGATAAACCCCGATACCTGATGGGTGTAGGAACTCCTATTAATATCCTTGAAAATATTGCTCTGGGAATAGATATGTTTGATTGCGTAATGCCCACGCGGAATGCCCGAAATGGAATGCTCTTTACAGCCCATGGAACTATAAACATAAAGAATAAGAAGTGGGGAGAAGATTTTTCTCCTATAGATGAGATGGGGATTACCTGGGTGGATACAGAATATTCTAAAGCCTATCTGAGACATCTGTTTACAGTTAACGAAATGCTTGGCAAGCAAATTGCTACCATCCATAACCTCGGCTTTTACCTTTGGTTGGTGAGAGAGGCCAGAAAGCATATCTTAGCGGGAGATTTCACGCCCTGGAAGGATAAAATGGTTAAACAAATGGATAAGCGTTTATAAATTGAAGATTCTTGACTGGTACATATTAAAGCGATATCTGGGAACTTTTTCCCTGATGTTATTGCTATTTATACCTATTGGGATAACGGTCAACCTGGCGGAGAAAATCGATAAAATCCTTGAAAATGAGGTGCCGTTTATTGAAGTTGCCTTTTATTATCTTGATTTTACAATTTATTTCGCCAATCTGCTTTTTCCATTATTTCTCTTTTTATCGGTTATCTGGTTTACCTCCAAGTTGGCCAATAATACTGAAATTATTGCCTTTCTAAGTAGCGGGGTTTCTTTTTACAGGTTTTTACGCCCATATCTAATTGGCGCTACTATTGTTTGTGGTTTTGCTCTTGTACTCAGTATGTATCTGGCACCAAAAGCGAGTAAGGGTTTTAATGAATTTAAATATGAATATCTAAAAAAAGGCACTCAAACCCAGGAGACCAGTGATGTTTACAGACAGATTAATGATGATGAATATATTTACGCCAGTCACTTTCAGCCAAGAACAAAAACGGCCAGGAACTTTACCCTTGAACATTTTGACGGAAACGAACTTAAATTTAAAATAAGTGCTTCCCGTCTTAAATACAACGAGGAGGATTCCACCTATACCCTTAGTGTTTTTGATAAAAGAATAATCGGTGAGAAAGAGGATGAAATAATACATGAAACTACGGTAGATACCATTCTCCCGTTTGATTTTGATGAGCTCACCCCGGAAAACTATATCGCTGAGACTCTTAACTATACGGAACTTAATGAATTTATAGAAAAAGAACGCCGCCGGGGTTCAGGGAATATTAATCGTTATCTGGTAGTGGCCTATAAAAGATGGAGTATTCCGGTCTCAGCATTTATTTTAACAATTATTGCTGTGGCAGTTTCTTCAATAAAAAGAAGGGGAGGAATGGGGGTGAACCTTGCTTTAGGAATCACTTTGGCCTTCGTATTTATTTTCTTCGATAAAGTATTTGGTACTATGGCCGAGCAGTCTACTTTCCCGCCTCTTGTTGCTGTCTGGTTTCCCAATATAAGTTTCGGAATATTAGCTGTTTATCTACTATTTAAGGCCAAGCGATAGGTCTCTGAAATTCCTTGGTAAAATATTGTAGAATCATAGGAAATCTTCCTTTTAAAGTTTGTTATATTTGTAAGCTAATAAAAAACACCCATAACTACTTATGGAATATTTAGATTTTGAATTACCCATTAAAGAGTTAGAAGAACAGTACGAGAAGGC
>NZ_DATCSO010000030.1:0-2227 GCF_036568425.1 Salegentibacter sp.
TTTATTCGCCGAATGGAAGAATTTATAAGTTCTCATGATCGGGTTTTAATTGGTTGGGATGAGATTTTAGAAGGTGGTCTCGCTCCCGGCGCTACGGTTATGAGTTGGAGAGGCACTAAAGGGGGTTGGGAAGCTTCCGAAGAAGGACACGATGTGATTATGACTCCCGGTAGTCACGTTTATTTCAATTTCTACCAGGGCGATTTCAATACAGAACCAATGGCTTTTTCCGGTTTTACCCCGTTAAACAAGGTTTACGATTTTGATCCGGTGGTAGACAGCATGAGCACTGCTCAAAAAAAACACGTATTGGGCGGGCAGGCAAATTTATGGTCTGAATTTATCGATACGCCAGAGCTTTCAGAATATATGCTTTTCCCCAGGTTAGCCGCATTATCGGAAGTGCTTTGGACTCCAAAAGATAAAAAAGACTGGGCAGATTTTTCCCGAAGGTTGCAGGCTATATTCAAGCGTTTCGACCTTATGGATATAAATTATGCGACCAGTGCTTACTCAGTAACTGCAGAGAGTGAAGTAGATTCAACCTCCGGTAAAATTAAAATTGTTTTACAGAATGAATTTCCAGAATCGGAAATTCGATACACATTAAATGATAAGAATCTAAATGCCTCTTCTCCTTTATATAAAGAACCTATTGCAGTTGATGAGAGTAGCATATTAAGAGCTGCCGTTTATGAGAATGGAAAACCTAAAGGCGATACTTTGGTTAAGGATTTTCATTTTCATAAAGCCGTGGGAAAGAAAGTTAGTTATAAGCCAAAATATAACGATAACTATACTGGTGTTGGTAAGAATACTGCGGTAAATGTGATTAGAGCTACCAAAAATTTCCACGATGGTCAATGGCTTGGTTGGCTGGGTGAAGATGTAGAAGTTACTATAGACCTTGAAAAATCTACTCAAATAGAAAGTTTGAAAATTGGAACTATGGAAAACCAGGGTTCAGGGATTTACTTCCCGGTAAAGATTTCTGCTTTTGCTTCTAAGAATGGGGAGGAATACAGCAAGATAGGAGAAGTAAGCAGGGATTTTAAGACCAATGGCGCTGTTAGTTTAAAAGATTTTGAAATAAATGTGAAGCTTCAGGAGGTTAAATTCATCAAAGTAAAGATAGATACTTTTAAAGGATTACCGGGAAATGGTAAAGCCTGGCTTTTTGTTGATGAAATAATGATAGAATAAAATGCCGTAGAATTAAATTAAAAATATGGGAATGAAATTAAATGTATTATTCGGTACGCTGTTTACGCTTGTTTTTTCAGCAAATACTTATGCACAGGAAAGCGAAATCTCTTATGTAGATTATGTAAATACCCTGATGGGAACAGATTCAACTTTCGATTTGTCTAATGGGAATACCTATCCTGCGATTGCTCTTCCCTGGGGAATGAATTTCTGGACCCCACAAACCGCCGAAATGGGCGATGGTTGGGCCTATAAATATGATGATTATAAGATCCGCGGAATAAAACAAACCCATCAACCCAGTCCGTGGTTAAATGATTACGCCGCTTTTTCCTTAATGGCAGTAACCGGACAGTTAAAATTCGAGGAAGAAGAAAGGGCCTCCTGGTTTTCGCATAAGGCTGAAATCGCAAAGCCGCATCATTATAGTGTCTACCTCGCCGATTATGATGTGACGGCAGAGTTGGCTCCAACCGAGCGAGCCGCTCATTTCAAATTTACTTTTCCGGAATCTGATAGTTCTTATATAGTTCTGGATGCTTTTAATAAAGGTTCTATGGTGAAAATTATTCCTGAAGAACGCAAAATTATTGGATACGCGAGGAACAACCACGGCGGAGTGCCAGAGAATTTTCATAATTACTTTGTTGCCGAATTTGATAAAGATTTTGAAGTCAATCATACCTGGAAAGATGGCTGGGAGCTTCAGCAGGGTTCTAAAAATGCTGAGGCCGATCATGTAGGAGCTATTATTGGTTTTAAAACCAAAAAGGGTGAGGAAGTAAATGTAAAAGTGGCTTCTTCATTTATTAGTGCAGAGCAGGCACAGCTTAATTTGGATTCAGAAATTGGGGAAAGTAGTTTTGAGGAGGTAAAAGAGAATGCTAAAGAAATATGGAATAAGGAGCTTGGTAGAATTCAGGTAGAAGGTGATAATACAGATCATATTGAGACTTTTTACTCAAGTTTATATAGAGTTTTATTATTTCCGCGGAAGTTTTACGAAATAAATAAAGAAGGA
>NZ_DATCSO010000031.1:0-2855 GCF_036568425.1 Salegentibacter sp.
AATTTATTAGAAAAAGTTTGTGTAAATAAAAGTTTGTTTTAAATTTGCATCCGCATTTAAGCATTGGCCTATGGTGTAACTGGCAACACGTCTGGTTTTGGTCCAGAAGAGTCTAGGTTCGAGCCCTAGTAGGCCAACAAATTGTAAAACCGAATTCTGAAAAAGAGTTCGGTTTTTTGTTTTTGGGGAAAATTTGGGCGAGAAGTTTATCCTGAGCGAAGCCCGATGAAAGAGGGCGTAGCCGAAGGGAGCCCTAGTAGGCCAACAAATTGTAAAACCGAATTCTGAAAAAGAGTTCAGTTTTTATTATTTAAAATATTTTCCTTCTTCATCCCTACTTTAGTAAATGCTTTGTAATTTAGTTTCCTCAAATTTTAAACTGTAATTGTGTCCAGAGAATTCTTTAAGGAAAATCATAGTGTTTTTAATACTCTCTTCGAAGCGGCCTCGGAAGGGGTTATCGTCGTCGATAGCACCCAGATTATAGTAACTGCAAACCAGGCTGCTTTGCATATGTTTGGTTATGAACGAGGAGAGCTTGTAGGACAGCATCTGAATATCCTTATCCCTCCAGCCTATAAACCGAATCACTCCAAGCATTTTAAGGAATTCTTATCCCATAGCGAGAAACGCCAAATGGGTCATGGCCGGGAATTATTCGGAATAAAAAAGGATGGAAATCAGTTTCCGGTAGAAGCAGGATTGAATCCCTTCCGCATCGATGGGAAAGATTTTGTGATGTCACTTATTGTTGATATCACCGTTCGCAAGGAGAATCAACAACGTATCCGGGAGTTAAATGCAGAGCTTGAAGACAAAATTAAGGTACGCACCAAAGAACTTCGGGAAACGGTAGAAAATCTGGAACAGGAGATCAGCAAAAGAAAAGAAGCTGAAAAAAGAATTAAACTTGCCCTGAAACAGGAAAAGGAACTTAACGAACTTAAAACTAAATTCTTATCCCTTGTTTCTCACGAATTTAAGACTCCATTAAGCGGGATACTTACTTCCGCAACCCTTGCTGAAAAATATGTTACTGGAGAACAACAGGAAAAGCGTGAAAAACATCTTCGCACCATTAAAAATAAAGTACACTACCTGAATAATATTTTGAACGACTTTCTTTCTCTGGAACGATTGGAATCGGGTAATGTGAATTATAAATACAGTAGTTTTAGCCTGAATAAGGTCATTAATGATGTGATTTATAATGCCAATGTGACTCTTAAATACGGCCAGGAGATCGAGTATCCCAGAGATCTGGATGAAGTAACCCTGTATCAGGATGAAAAAATCCTGGATCTTGTTTTATCCAACCTAATTGGAAACGCCATAAAATACTCTCCCGAAAATTCTACAATCCATTTTAGAATTGAAGATAACGATAATATGGTTATTTTTGAGGTTTCTGATGAAGGTATGGGAATCCCGGAGAAAGATCAAAAACATATCTTTGAACGCTATTTCAGGGCTGAAAATGCTTTGCTGAATCAGGGAACAGGGATTGGGCTTAATATTGTGAAGGTTCACGTAGAGAATATGGGCGGAAAAATTCATTTTAAAAGTGAAGAAAACAAAGGCTCAACTTTTACAGTACAATTACCCAATTACGAACGTTAAATAGTTTTGTTAAATTTAGAGCCATATTATATGGTGCAGGAAATTTATTTTGATGAAGAAAGTATTGCTTATTGAAGACGATGTTACGGTAAGAGAAAATACCGCCGAGATCCTTGAGTTGTCAGATTTTGAGGTGGTGACCGCCTCAGATGGAAAGCAGGGAGTAACCAGGGCCAAAAGCGAATTACCCGATATAATTGTTTGCGATATTATGATGCCAGAAATGGATGGCTATGATGTGTTAACAGAGCTTTCCAAAACTCCTGCAACAAGCGGTATTCCATTTATATTTCTTTCAGCTAAAACAGAGCATAAAGACGTGAGACGGGGAATGGACCTTGGTGCCGATGACTATCTAACCAAACCTTTCGAGGAGAGTGATCTCTTAAGCGCTATTGAAAGCCGCCTGGCAAAAGTAGAAATTCTTAAAAGCGATAAAGCTGCTCAGGCGCCAAAAGAACAACAGCATATCCCTAACCTTACTGCTTTTAGGGAGTTAATGAAAACCGGAGAACAACTGAATTTTAAGGCTGGAGAGAGTGTTTATGAAGAAGGAAAAACCTCGGTAAACTTTTATTTGGTAGACCGAGGGGTAGTAAAAGCCCATAAATTTGATTCCCGTGGGAAGGAAATTATCACGCAATTGTATAAAGATGGAGATTTCTTCGGAAGTCTTAGCTTCAATTCCAATTCGGCATACCGCGAATTCGCCACGGCCATGGAAGACACTACGCTATATACACTTTCAAGAGACCAGTTGAAAGACATTCTTCACGAAAACAGCCGGGTAAGTATGGAACTCCTTGAAGTGATGAATGAAAATCTCTTCGGAATAAAAGAGCAACTTATAGACATTGCTTACGCTTCAGTACGTAGAAAAACGGCGAAAACTATTTTGATGTTCGCCAGGGAAATAAAAAAGAACCCTCTGCATAGCATCAGGATCTCGCGTGCCGATCTTGCTGGTGTTGCGGGCATCGCTTCTGAAACACTTATCAGAACTCTTTCCGACTTTAAAAAAGAAGGCCTTATTGAAATTGAGGGTAGAAATGTTAAGATTATTGATGCCGATAAGCTAGAAAAAATGGGGTAAATAGCTTTTTTTGGTATAGCTGACTGCCGTCATATTTGGCTGCGGACTTTCTCTATAATTTTACCACAAATTAGAAAAGGAAATCCATGGCCATTAATATAGTAATCTTAACCGATTATTCTGCACATGCTTATAATGCAGC
>NZ_DATCSO010000032.1:0-16135 GCF_036568425.1 Salegentibacter sp.
ACTCAAAATTCCTCATCGCTTTTTTCCACCATTTCTTAAATTTCCGGGCGGGGTCCGATTTTTCTACATAGCCTTTGGAATAGCGGTTGTAACCATAGCCGTAACCATAGCCGTAACCATAGCCATAACCATAACCATAGCCGTATTTGGCCCGATGTACGAAATGGTTAAGCACATAGCTGATGTTTTTGATCTCGCCTTTATGGTATTTCTCATTGATAGACTCCAGCATTCCACGTTTGGTATAATCCTGTCGAATCATATAGATAGTGGCATCGGCGTATTTCACAAGGTTGAGCGCATCTGCGACCATTCCTATTGGCGGGGTATCCAGGATAATATAATCGTATTTCTTCCTTAGGTCTTCCATCAGCATATCCATTTGCTCGTTGATAAGAAGTTCTGAAGGGTTTGGCGGCACCGGACCGGCTGTTATCACATCCAGAAATGGAATTTTACTCTGCTGAATAATCTCTTCAGAAGAAGCCTGGTCAATAAGGTAATTCACTACCCCAAGATCGTTGTTAAGCTCGAAATCATCAAAAATCTTAGGCTTCCGAAGATCGACCCCTACCAGAACTGTTTTACGCTGACTGAGCGCGAAAACCGTGGCAAGGTTCATCGCGCAAAAAGTCTTTCCTTCTCCCGAAACCGAGGAAGTAATTAATAATGTCTTGGAACCGGTCACGCCCTGTTTTTTATACATGAACTGCAGGCTGGACCTCAGCCCCCGAAAACCTTCAGCAATTGAGGATTTTGGATTATCGAAGACCACCAGGTTGGAGTCCGACTTGCTCTTCCCTATCATTCCCAAAATAGGAATAGGTGAAAGCCTGCCTACCTCCTGGGCATTATGGATATTGGTGTTGAGAAAAACCAGCAGGAAAACAAAGGTAAGCGGGATCACACCACCTACCAGCACGGCCATTACATAATTTAGCTGAGTGTTAGGCCCAATTTGTCCGCCTCCGGTATCTTTCGCAGGGTCGATTATCATCACATCGCTAACGTTGGCTGCTTTTATAAGTCCGGCCTCGCTTCGTTTTTCGAGGAAAAGGTTATAACTTTTTTCATTGAGGCTGTAGCGACGCTGTATCTTTAGCAGGTCCTGCTCTTCCTGGGGCAAGGTCCTGATCTCAGCTTCCAGGTTGGCTATCTGGCGATTGACATCTCGCAATTCCTCCTGCAGCAATCCCCTCGAAGAACTTATATTCTCAAGAAGAATGGATTTCACCGAATTTATCTGCCGGTCTATATCGTCAAAAACCGGGGAGTTTTCTTTCAGGGTGTATTGATAGTTGCTGCGCTCTTCGGCCAGAGTAATGATTCTGGAAACACCGCTTGCGATACTTCCTTCACTAATCCCGGCAACGGAAGGAGCCGGCACGTTGGAATAATCATTACGGGTTTCTAAGTAATTCCGTAGGGTTTCGTAATAGGATAGCTGTCTTCTGATATCTTCCTTTCGAAGGTCAAGAGAAGAAAGTTTATTCGATAACTGCGAGCTTTCCGCAGAAATATCCATTATGGCATTTTCATTCCTGAACTGGTTAAGTTCATCTTCCACAGCTTTCAGGGCCTGCGATTGGACCGCAAGGCTGCTGTCTATAAAGCGAATGGTCTTGGTAGCAAAAAGATTCTTTCGCGCCAGCATATTTTCACTAAGTACCCTCACTGTCCCATTCAGGTAATCTACAATCCTGGCCTTATTACCTCCGGATTTACTAAGCCTGATCACCGACGAACCCTGGGACTCAGGAGAAACATTCACTCCGCGGTAACGACCTACTGCCGAATCAAAATTGAGAAAACTGACATAAAATGGTTTTCCGGGTTGCAGAGCCTGATCGGTCCTGATTACCCGACCATTGAAAAAGGGCAGGTTGATCTTTTCACCTATTTTAAAATTTCTGTTGAATTCCCTGGCTTCGGTACTAAGTGATGTTTTCTCCTTGCTGCCATAATTCTGAAGACTGAGCGTCCCGGGCACATTTGCGTGCATACTAAAGGTCGCTGAATCCCGCATGCTGATCGTCATAGTAACATTGAGCGCCTGTGGTTTCAGGGTGTCGGCCACCACCTCAAAAGGAGTTCTTCCGTAGGCATCTATCCGCTGATATTCTCCATCTTCAAGATAATTAGTAAAAAACTGAAGCTTCTCTACCACCTCCTCATTATGAGATCGGGAGCGCAGGATGGTCATCGCAGTGTTCACTTTATCTGAAGTTCCTCCCCAGTTAAAAGTTAAACTGGTATTGGAGGTGAAGAAAGGGTTCTGATCGTCCTTGATGGAAATGGAATTCCCAAGGCTGTAAACCGGAAGTTTCCGCACATTATTGTAATAGGCCACGGCCAGGCTTATGCCCACCGAAAGCAGGATAAGCTTCCAGTAACTTATCACCTTCAATACAAAACCTTTAAAATCGAAGGTGGAGCCTACGTCTGATATGTGATCTTCTTCATGTGCCATTTAGAGTCGGGTAAATAATAATATCGAAGTGGTAACTACCGAAAGCAGAGTCACCCCTGTTCGGAATGCCTCCATTCCCGTAGTACCGAAGCCCAAAGCCTTTTGAGGCAAGGGGTTCACCACGATCATATCGTTGGGTTGTATATAGTAATATGGGCTGCTAATCGCATCGATGCTGGTTAGGTCTATACTATAGACTTCTTCCCCGTGGGGAAACTGCCTGATGATCTTTACATTCTGCATATCACCATATTCATTTATCCCACCTGCATTGGCCACAGCCTCCATGATAGTAACCTTTTCCTTGTAAATCACCTGGCTACCTGTACCAATCTCTCCCAGGGTAGTGTATCTTATTCCGGCCAGTTTAACGGTAACGAATATATTCGCCTCCTCCTTAAAATAATTTTCCAGCAGTAACTTTTCAATTTTTTCACGAACTTCCTTTTCGGTATATCCCAGCACGTTCACTTCGCCGAGGGTAGGCACCCTGATGTTACCGTGCGGATCTACCGTAAAGCCATCGAAGAAAACCCGTTCTTCGGTAGTGGCGCTAAGGTTGGCCTCATCTACAGGATTGAACATCCCCACCAATTCCTGGTCAAGGGCTTTTACCCTAATGCTTAAAAGGTCACCGGTCTGGATACGATATGGTTTTTTTAATTGCTGAATCTCAATAATACTATCCAGGTCCTGCTCATTATCCTGCAGGTAAGTAATTCTTTTGGTAGAAACGCAGGAAGAAAAGCTCAGCACTACCGCAATAAGGAATAAAATACTTTTATACTGCTTCAGCATATTTCAGAGGCTATTTGTTGGGTAAACTATCTATTGCGCACTTTCCACCGAATTCAAGAAATAGGATTCAGGCCAGACCCGGTCTCCCGATTCAACCCCTTCAGCAAAACCTGTTTAGATAGTTTTAACAAATATAGTTTTTGTAGGCTAATAATAAAATTAAGTCGCAATTTTCCTGTTATTTTGCAACAAATTTGAATTTGTGAATTACCTGTCAGTAGAAAATATAGCCAAATCATATGGCGAATTAGAATTGTTCAATAATATTTCCTTCGGAATAAATGAAGGCCAGAAGGTTGGGTTCATCGCCAAAAACGGATCCGGGAAGACCTCACTTCTAAATATCCTGGCCGGAACCGACAGCCCCGATGAGGGAAAAGTGGTATACCGAAAGGACATTAAAGTGGCTTTCCTGGGCCAGGAACCTAATCTAGATCCTAATCTTTCTGTTGAGGAAACCATTTTTTCTTCGGAAAATGATATTCTAAAGATCATCAGTCGGTATGAAAAAGCCCTGAAGGATCCCGATGACGCTGAAGCTTATCAAAAAGCATTCGAAGAGATGGATGCAGCTCAGGCCTGGGATTTTGAAACCCAATACAAGCAAATCCTCTTCAAGCTGAAACTGGAAGACCTGGAGAAAGAAGTGAAATATCTTTCCGGGGGACAAAAGAAACGACTTGCACTGGCAGTGATGTTATTACAGAAACCCGATTTCATCATCATGGACGAGCCTACCAACCACCTGGATTTGGACATGATCGAATGGCTGGAGGAGTATTTCAGGAAAGAAAACTTCACTATTTTTATGGTCACTCACGATAGGTATTTCCTGGAACGGGTATGCAACGAGATCGTAGAACTGGATCACGGGCAGTTATACACCTACAAAGGCAATTACAGCTATTACCTGGACAAAAAGGATAGCCGGATAGAACAAGAGCAAACCAACACCGAGAAAGCCAAACAACTCTATAAGAAAGAGCTGGACTGGATGCGTCGCCAACCCAAGGCCCGTACCACCAAATCCAAATCGCGGATAGAAGATTTCCACGATATTAAAAGTCGGGCACAGCAGCGCCGCAATGATCATGAGGTACAACTCGAGATCAATATGGAGCGCCTGGGCAGCAAGATGGTGGAGCTTCACAACATCTCCAAATCCTATGAAGAAAAGGAACTGCTAAAGAATTTCAATTACAGTTTCAAAAAAGGAGAACGAATAGGTATTATCGGGAAGAACGGTACCGGGAAATCCACTTTTCTAAATATTCTTACCGGGGCCATTAAACCCGACACCGGGAAGGTGGTGATTGGGGAAACCATTAAATTCGGATATTACACCCAGGCGGGAATCGAAGTGAAGCCCGGTCAAAAAGTGATAGAAGTGATACGGGAATTCGGAGATTACATCCCGCTGAAAAAAGGTCGGCAGATCTCTGCACAGCAACTTTTAGAGCGCTTTTTATTCGACCGAAAAAAACAATACGATTTTGTTGAGAAATTAAGCGGAGGAGAAAAGAAAAGGCTTTATCTCTGTACCGTACTAATCCAAAACCCGAACTTCCTAATCCTGGATGAGCCCACCAACGATCTGGATATCGTCACCCTTAATGTACTGGAAAATTTCTTGCTGGATTTCCCGGGATGCTTGCTGGTAGTTTCCCACGACAGGTATTTCATGGATAAGATCGTAGATCACCTCTTTGTTTTTAAAGGTGAAGCAGAGATCCAGGACTTTCCCGGAAATTACAGTGATTACCGAAATTATGAGGAAAGCCGCTCTGCGGAGACTAAAATGGAAAACAAAGAACCAGAAGGCAAGAAGGAATGGAAAAAAACCAGTAGCGGCAGCAAATTAAGCTATAACGAGCAAAAGGAATATGGAAAGCTGGAAAAAGAGATCGCCAGGCTAGAAAAAGAGAAGAAAAAACTCCAGGAAAAATTCCTGGAGGAAATGGATCCCGAAGAGATCAAAAAGAATTCTATAAAGCTTCAGGAGATTGAAGATAAAATAGAGGCTAAGACGGAGAGGTGGTTTGAGCTTGGCGATCAGTTGTGAGTTCTCAGTTGTGAGTTCTCAGTTATGGGTTGTCGGTTATGAGTTGTCGGTTGTGAGTGACAAATTTGGAAATTTATAGTATTTTTCAACACCTAAGAATCTTAATACCATCATCATGAAGAGTTATCGCGACCTCGACATTTACAATCTTGCCTTTCAATACGCTATTCAGGTTCATAAGCTCTCCCTCAAATTACCCAAATTCGAATTATATGAACAGGGCAGTCAGCTAAGAAGGTCTTCAAAAAGTATAAAAGACAATATAGTTGAAGGTTACGGAAGGAGAGTTTATAAACAGGAATTCATTAAATTCCTGATTTATGCCCACGCCTCCTTGCTTGAATGTCTTTCTCAACTTGAAATGATAGATGAACTATATGGAATGGAGGAAATAACTGAGTTAAGAAACAAATATGATCTCCTGGGAGGTAAAATTTATTCTTTTCAGAGGTATGTCGAGAACAACTGGAAATCATAAAGGACCCAAGACCAAACTGAGAACTCACTACCCACAACCGACAACATAGAAAATTTACCTACCACATGTGGCTAAGTTATTTAAGATTCTTATTAAAAAGCCAGAACGAGCATGGCCTGCACTCCCCTTTCGTGTATGAATTGGTGACCCGGTGTTTTTATAATAAAACAAAGTATCCTGAGTATGAAGTTTTGGAAGCATACCGAAAGGAGTTGCTGGAAGATAATAGAAAGATAGAAGTCAACGATTTTGGCGCAGGCAGCAGGGTATTTAAGTCGAAGGAACGGGAAGTTGCTGCTATTGCCAAAAATGTTGGAATTCCGAGAAAGAGGGCGAAATTTCTGTTCAGGCTGGCAAAATATCTTGATTGCAGGAACATTCTTGAACTGGGCACGTCGCTGGGAATTGGCACTACTGCCCTGGCCCTGAACAAAACTGCCCAGATTACCAGTATCGAAGGTTGCCCCCAAACCGCGGAAGTAGCGCAAAATCAACTTAAAAAGTTTGGTTTTGTAAATGTGAATCTGGTAATTGGGGAGTTTGAGAAGGTGTTGGGAGACATAGTGGAAAGTAAAAATAACGTGGGGAGTGGAGAACAAGTGGAGAGTGGAGAGTGGAAAGTGGAAAGGAAACCTCAAACACAAAACCACAAACAACAAACAACTTTCGATTTGATTTATTTCGACGGCCATCACACGAAGGAGGCTACTTTAAAATATTTTGAGCTCTTACTTCCCACCGCGCATAATGATTCGGTTTTTGTTTTAGACGATATACATTGGTCGGCGGGGATGGAGGAAGCCTGGGAGATCATCAAAAAGCATCCTATGGTTAGGGTGAGTATCGATACTTTTCACCTGGGATTAATATTTTTCAGAAAAGAACAGGTAAAACAAGATTTTATAATTCGGTTGTAACAAATTGAAACGATCGGCGTCCTATTCCTGTAAACAAGCCTGGAGAATGCTCACAAGCCATCCAGAAAGAAACTAAATTTAATTTCCGGGGGGAAGCCTCGGCGTATTATAATCTCGGTTATCGAGTAAAACATTCTGCATGAGTAAAGTCATTGAGATCAGGAATATCACCCGCGATTTTCCGCTGGGGAATGAGATAGTAAAGGTTTTAAAAGGCATAGACCTGGACATAGACCGCGGGGAATACGTTGCCCTGATGGGGCCTTCCGGATCGGGAAAGTCAACCTTAATGAACCTACTTGGGTGTCTGGATACGCCAACTTCAGGATCTTACATCTTAAATGGGGAAGATGTAAGCAAAATGAGCGATGATGAGCTGGCCGAGATCAGAAATAAGGAGATCGGTTTTGTTTTTCAGACCTTCAATCTTTTACCCAGAACCAGTGCCCTGGACAATGTGGCCTTACCTATGGTTTACGCGGGCTATTCAAAATCTGAAAGAAGAGAGCGGGCCGAAGAGGTGCTTTCTAATGTAGGTTTGGCCGACAGGATGGACCACAAGCCCAACCAGCTTTCAGGTGGGCAAAGACAAAGGGTGGCCGTGGGTCGTGCCCTGGTTAATAATCCCTCGATAATCCTGGCCGATGAACCAACCGGAAACCTTGACTCAGTAACTTCGGTAGAGATCATGAAGCTCTTTGATAGAATTCATGCTGAAGGAAATACAGTGATCCTGGTGACACACGAGGAAGAAATTGCAAGACACGCCCACCGCATAGTAAGGCTAAAAGATGGAATGGTGGAAAGCGATGTGAAACAGGACCGCGTTTACAACTAAAAATAGAATAAAACCTAATTTTTATCTCCCAGCAGGGGTACAAATCTAAACTGCCCAAACTCTGTTTTATCGAATTCTTTTGGAGACTTCCGTATAAACATGGTCATTGTTTGGACCTCAGAACCCACAGGGATAACCATTCTACCGCCTACCTTTAGCTGCCCCAGCAAATCTTTGGGAACATAAGGCGCTCCCGCCGTTACAATTATCTTATCGTAAGGTGCATATTCCGGCATACCTTTATAGCCATCACCAAAACTCAGGTGTTTCGGCCTATATCCTATTTTATTCAGAAAATTTTTAGTCTTTTTATAGAGCTCCCGTTGGCGTTCTATACTATAGACCTTTGCGCCTAGTTCGCAAAGCACTGCGGTCTGGTACCCGCTGCCGGTTCCTATTTCCAAAACCTTATCCCCTTTTTCTATCTCCAGTTTTTCGGTTTGAAAAGCCACAGTGTAAGGTTGAGAAATTGTCTGGTCTGCCGCTATGGGAAAGGCCTTGTCCTGATAGGCGTGATCTTCAAAACTACTGTCCATAAAGAGATGTCTGGGAATTTTCCCGATGGCATCCAGCACCTTCTTATCAGTTATTCCCTTTCGGGTAACAGTCTTAACCAGTTGCTGCCTTTTTCCTTTATGACGAAAGTTATCCTCAATCACCTTAACAAAATATTAGGATGTAAAAATACTTAAAGAAAGCCGTGTTTTGCAAGTAAAAGCGGAAAGGATTATTCCGGTGTTTTCTAAACTATTTGCAATCAAAATACTATTTTTGTTTCAAAAGCTAAAATATATGTTGAAAGTTGGGGTTTTGGGTGCAGGACACTTAGGAAAGATTCATTTACGACTGCTTAACGAGTCAGAAAAATATGAATTAGTTGGGTTCTTCGATCTCAATTCAGAAAACGGAGAAAAGGTATCGGAAGAATTTGGTTACAGGTTCTTTTCCGATCTTGACGAACTTATAAAGACAGTAGATGTAGTAGACGTGGTCACTCCTACTCTTTCTCATTTTGAAGTCGCTAAAAAGGCAATTTCCGAAGGGAAACATCTCTTTATTGAAAAGCCCATTACCAACACTTACGAGGAAGCCCAGGAGCTTATTAAATTAGCAAAAGAAAAAGGCGTAAAGGGCCAGGTTGGCCACGTAGAACGTTTTAACCCTGCCTTTAGAGCCGTTGTTTCCAGAATAGATAACCCAATGTTTATCGAGGCCCACCGCCTGGCGGAGTTCAACCCGCGTGGAACCGATGTACCGGTAGTGCTGGATCTCATGATCCATGATATCGATGCGGTTTTGAGCGTAGTTAAGTCGAAGGTAAAAAACATTAATGCCAGCGGGGTTTCTGTAATAAGCGACACCCCCGATATCGCTAACGCCCGGATAGAATTCGAGAACGGCTGTGTAGCTAACCTTACTGCCAGCAGGATCTCGATGAAAAATATGCGTAAATCCCGGTTCTTTCAGCGGGATGCTTATATCTCGGTAGATTTTCTTGAGAAGAAATGCGAGGTGGTAAAGATGAAAGACGCACCGGAGAATCCTGATGAATATGCCATGGTGCTTCAGAATGCTGAAGGATTAAAAAAACAGATCTATTTCGATAACCCCGAAGTATCTCCCAACAATGCCATCCTGGATGAGTTGGAGACCTTCGCCGATGCCATAAACAATAACAGTACCCCAATCGTAACCCTGGAACAGGGTGCCGAAGCGCTAAGAGTAGCCAAAGGGGTGATTGAAAGTTTCAGTAATTAACCACACAACAAAAACACAAACAAATGAAGAATATTTCAGTAATAGGAGCAGGAACGATGGGCAACGGAATCGCCCATACATTCGCACAATTCGGATATAAAGTAAACCTGATCGACATTTCAGAGGAAAGCCTGGAGAAAGGCCTTAAAACCATCACTGGCAACCTGGACCGGATGCTTTCCAAAGAAAAGATAAGCGAGGCCGATAAAGAAGCTACGCTTGCCAATATTTCTACCTTCACCAAACTGGAAGATGGCGTAAAAGATGCCGATGTAGTGGTGGAAGCCGCTACCGAGAATGAAGATCTTAAGCTAAAGATCTTTAGACAACTGGACGAAAATTGCAGCAAAGACTGTATTCTTGCCAGTAACACCTCCTCTATCCCAATCACCAAAATCGCTGCTGAAGTTTCAAATCCCGAAAGAGTTATCGGAATGCACTTTATGAATCCGGTACCTATTATGAAACTGGTAGAGATCATCCGCGGATACAACACCAGTGATGAAGTTACCCAAAACATTATGGAGCTTTCAGAAAAACTAAACAAGGTGCCGGTAGAAGTTAACGATTACCCGGGCTTTGTGGCCAACCGCATCCTGATGCCCATGATCAATGAAGCCATAGAAACCCTATACAACGGGGTGGCCGGAGTTTATGAGATCGATACCGTGATGAAACTGGGGATGGCACATCCAATGGGACCACTTCAACTGGCCGATTTTATTGGGCTGGACGTATGTCACTCAATTCTTGAGGTGATGTATGACGGGTTCAAAAATCCAAAATATGCGCCCTGTCCCATGCTAACCAATATGGTTAGAGCGGGAAAACTTGGCGTTAAGTCGGGAGAAGGATTCTATGATTATTCAGAGAACAAAAAGGCTGAAAAAGTTTCGGCACAATTCAGTAAATAGGAAAGGGAAATTTGGCAAAAATACTTCCATTCAAAGCGGTGCGGCCGGTGAGGGCCAAAGCAGGTCTGGTAGCCAGCCGCCCCTATGAAGATTACAGTGAGGCAGAGCTAACCGCTCAGCTGGAATTCAACCCCTATTCCTTTTTGCATATCATAAATCCCGGTTATAAATTTCAGCAAAACCTGAAAGGTGGGCAGCGCTTTCAGATGGTGAAAAACCGTTACCTGGAATTCAAAGAAGAAGAAACCTTTATTCAGGAAAAAAACCCGGCCTATTATATTTACAAAGTAAAAAGCAGGGATAGCAGTATTAACGGAATCATTGCCGCGACCAGCACCGAAGATTACGAAGAAAATGTGATTAAACGGCACGAAGACACCATCAATCACCGGGAATTACTTTTTAAAGATTATCTAAAAACAGTAGGTTTCAACACCGAACCCGTGCTTCTCACCTACCCGGACAACGAGGATATCAATTGCATTATGAGGGAAGTGATGAAGAGCCGTCCCGAATATGAGTTTGCCACCCCAAACCGCGAATTACATTATTTGTGGGTGATAGACCAGCCGGGCCTTATTGAAAAGATCCGGAAGGAATTTGAAAAAACTCCTCAGCTATATATTGCCGATGGCCATCATCGCTGTGCCTCCTCCTATAGACTGGCCCAGGAATCGAAAGAGCAAAATGCAGCACATACCGGGGAGGAACCCTACAACTTTTTTATGAGTTACCTGATTTCAGAGAGCAATCTTAAGATACATGAGTTCAGCAGACTTATCAAAAATCTCAACGGATTGAGCAAGGAGGAATTCCTTATTTTGCTGGATGAAAGTTTCAGAATAGAAAACCGCGGACTCGAGGTTTACAGGCCGTCAAAGAAACATCATTTCAATATGTACCTTGACGGGGAGTACTATTCCCTGTATTTACGCAAAACCAATTATGAGTTTACCGATTCTTTGAGTAAATTAGACAGTTATATACTCTACCAAAAGGTTTTAAAACCAATTCTGGGAATTGAAGATCTGCGTCACGATGAGCGAATAGCCTATTGCCATGGCCGCAATGATCTTATTGAATTAAAAACCAGGATTGATGGCGGAGAATTCGCCGTAGGCTTCGGAATGTTACCGGTAAGTATAGAAGAGATCAAGGAGATCGCCGAAGAGGATTTGACCATGCCGCCTAAAACCACTTATATAGAGCCCAAACTGAGAAGTGGATTGACGATTTACGAATTTTGAAGCTAGAGAAATGAATATTTCAGAAAAAATAGAAAAGTACCGCTCCGAACTTCCTGAAAACGTGAAGCTGGTGGCCATTTCCAAGACCAAGCCCAAGGAGGATATCATGGAGGCTTATGAGGCAGGCCAGCGCATATTCGGAGAAAACAAAATCCAGGAGATGACCGATAAGTGGGAAGTCCTGCCCAAAGATATTGAATGGCATATGGTTGGCCACGTGCAACGCAACAAGGTGAAATATATGGCGCCCTTTGTTGGCCTGATTCATGCAGTGGACAGTCTGAAATTATTAAAGGAGATTAATAAACAAGCCAAAAAACACGAACGGGTAATAAATTGCCTGCTGCAGATAAAGATCGCCGAGGAGGATTCGAAATTTGGGATTTCTGCTGAAGAGGCTGAAGAGATCCTGGCTTCAGAAGCTTATCAAAAGATGGAAAACACCAAGGTAACTGGCCTGATGGGGATGGCTACCTTCACCGATGACGAGAAGCAGGTTTCTGATGAGTTTCAGTACCTTAAAGAGGTTTTTGATAAAATGAAGAAGAGCTATCCCGACCTGGAGGAGTTATCTATGGGAATGAGCGGGGATTACAAGCTGGCCGTAGAAAACGGAAGCAGCATGGTGAGAATTGGAAGCAGTATTTTTGGCGAAAGGAATTATAATTAAAGAAGATTTTTGTACGCAATTTTAGACATAGAGACGACGGGTGGAAAATACAATGAGGAAGGAATTACCGAGATTGCTATTTACAAATTCGACGGGCATCAGATAACCGATCAGTTCATCAGCCTGGTGAACCCAGAAAAACCCATACAACCTTTTGTGGTGAACCTTACCGGCATCAACAATGAGATGCTGCGCAACGCCCCTAAATTTTATGAGGTAGCGAAAAGAATTGTGGAGATCACCACAGATTGTGTAATAGTAGCACACAACGCTAAATTTGATTACAGGATTTTGAGAACCGAATTCAGGAGATTGGGTTTCGAGTTTGAACGAAGATCACTTTGTACGGTAGAGCTCTCTAAAAAACTTATTCCAGGGCAAGAATCCTACAGCCTTGGAAAACTGGTGCGGGCCCTGGGAATTCCCTTAAGCGACCGGCACCGGGCCACAGGAGATGCCCAGGCCACGGTTAAACTTTTTAAGATGCTACTGGCGAAAAATCTTTCTAAAGACATTTTAAAAGATTCGGTGCGTGCCGAACCAAAACGGCATTTAGACAGCAAGCTGGTAAATATGCTGGAAGATCTTCCGGGAATTACAGGGGTATATTATTTGCACGATGAAGATGGAGAAATTCTGTATATCGGGAAAAGCAAGAATATCAAAAAAAGAGTGAACCAGCATTTCACTAATGAGCATCATAAATCCAGACAGATGCAAAAGGAAGTAGCTTCGGTGAGTTTTGAAGCTACAGGGAATGAACTTATCGCATTGCTCAAGGAAAATCAGGAGATAAAACACAACAAACCCAAATATAACAAAGCATTAAAGAGAAACGTCTTTTCCCATGCCCTGTATTATTTTACCGATGAAAAAGGTTATATCAATTTCAAAATAGGAAAAGCCGGAAAACCAAACAGCATTACCACTTTTTCTTCATTGAAAAGAGCCAAAAACGTTCTGGAAAGATGGGTGGAAGAATATGAACTTTGCAAGCGGCTTTGCGGATTGGAAAAAGGAAACAGAAACTGCTTTAATTACAGTATAAAAACCTGTCACGGGGCCTGTGTGGACGAGGAGTCTGCCGATAATTATAACGAAAGGTCACGGGAGCTGATCACGAATCACTCCTACTCCCGGCAGAATATGATTGTGATAGATAGAGGAAGGGACATTGATGAAAAAAGTGCGCTGTTGGTAGAAGACGGGGAGTTTAAAGGGGTTGGGTATTTCAATCTCAATCATCAGGTCAATCACCTGGATATTATAAGGTCTATTATCACCCCGATGCAAAATGACCGGGATGCACAGCATATTATTCAAAGTTATCTCCGCAGGAACAAGCGACTTAAAATTATAGACCTGAAGCCCGAAGAGCGGCCTTCAGATCTCTGAATTTCCGGATTGTGAGTGCCCTGAATCAAAATTCAGCAATAAAAGCATAAGTTTTAGGAGTTATACTTCGGAATTATTTAAATTTGAGGGAATCCTAAGCTGCATACTGCTTGAAAGAAGAAGACGATTACAAGCCACCAAAATGGAAAGAGAAGCTTCATGAGGTAATCTATGAAGCCGATACGCCTGCAGGGAAATTCTTTGACATAGCCCTTCTATTCGTAATTTTATTGAGTATCATCCTCGTTATGCTGGAAAGTGTATCGAGTTATCGCTCCCTGTATTACTGGAGCTTTTATATCGCTGAATGGGTCATCACCATTATATTTTCCGTTGAATACATTCTGCGCATCATAGCGATAAAAAAACCAAAAAAATACATATTCAGTTTTTACGGAATTGTAGACCTGGTGTCCACCCTTCCAACATATATCGCGTTTGTTTTTGGAGGCAGCAACCTTCTCTTTGCCATAAGAGCCTTAAGGCTGTTAAGAATATTTAGGATATTAAAGATTACCCGTTATATTGGTGAATCCAACAAATTGGTTAATGCGCTTAAAAACAGTAAACCTAAAATTCTCGTTTTCTTATTTGCAGTGCTTATCATCTGTATAATAACAGGTACAGTAATGCATCTTGTAGAAGGCGAGGCTGGCGGTTTTGACAATATTCCTATCAGTATTTACTGGTCTATAGTAACCCTTACTACAGTAGGATTTGGGGATATTCATCCTGTTACACCTTTAGGTCGGCTCCTCGCTTCTATACTTATGATCATGGGTTACGGGATAATAGCTGTCCCCACTGGAATTGTTAGCGCAGAATATAACAGAAGCAGTAAAGAAAACATTCCAACCAACACCCAGGTTTGCCCCTATTGCAATGAAACAAAGCACTTAAACAATGCCGAATACTGCCATAACTGCGGAAAAAAATTAAATGCCTAAGAATTACCTCATCACAGTGGCGGGTCCTACCGCTATAGGAAAAACCTCCCTGGCCATAAAACTGGCCCAACATTTTAATACCGAAATAATCTCTGCCGATTCCAGGCAATTCTTCAAAGAAATGAAAATAGGTACAGCCGTACCATCCCCGGAGGAGCTTGCAGCAGCCCCACATCATTTTATTCAGCATATCTCGGTGGAAGACAATTATTCGGTGGGGGATTTTGAAAGGGACGCGATAAAAAAACTGGATGAATTATTCCAAGAACATAAGGTCGTGATCATGGCCGGGGGAAGCGGACTTTATGTAAAAGCCATCCTGGAAGGGCTGGATGACTTTCCCGCGGTGGATCCTGCGATCAGGGAAGAACTTAATGCCACTTATAAAACGCAAGGAGTTGAGCCGCTGCAGCAGCAATTAAAGGAATTAGACCCTGAATATTATGAAATGGCCGATATTCAGAATCCGCATCGGTTGATAAGGGCTCTGGAAATCTGCATAGGCACCGGGAAAACCTATTCTTCATTTTTAAACCGGAAAAAACCGGAAAGAAACTTCAAGGTCATCAATATAGGCCTGGTGGCCGACAGGGAAATAATTTATGATCGCATCAACCGTAGGGTAGACCTGATGATGGATGAAGGCTTGCTGGAGGAAGCAGAGAAGCTATTTCCGAAACGTCGCCTTAATGCCCTTAATACTGTGGGTTATAAAGAATTGTTCGGTTACTTCAAAGGAATTCATTCCCTGGAAACCGCGGTGGCTGAGATCAAGAAAAACACCCGGCGGTTTGCCAAGCGACAGCTCACCTGGTTTAGAAAACAGGAGCAAATCGAATGGTTTAACTATGATACTAAACCGGAGGAGGTTATAACATATATAGAGAAAAGAATCTCCCACGAAGCTTAGTTCCGAACGATCAATCGCCTGATAACTTCCCCTTCATCGGTTAAAATCTTTAGAGTATAAACCGCATTTTGCACTCCGTCTAACTGCAGTTCATATTCCAGGTCACTCTTGTCAAAATCTTTGGAAAGAATAAGCCGTCCTCGTTTATCGAAGACAAATACCTGGTTTATCATCACCCCCGACGGAGGAGATATCTTCACAAGCCCATCGGTGGGATTAGGATAAAGGAAAAGATAGTCGTTGTCCCGCACAGGTTCGGTGCAGGTACCTGGAGTGGCATTTACAAAAACTACGGTATTGACACTAACCGAATTTCCGGAAGCATCGGTTACGGTGAAAACCACCGTATTCTGGCCGGTGTCCTGACAGGTAAATCTGGTTTTGCTAAGACTAAAATCCAGGCTGCCACAATTATCGGAAGAACCGGCATCGAGATCTTCGGGAGTTATCTCTACGCGCCCGTTGGCTTCCAGAGTAACACCTATTATACCAACTTCGGCCACAGGCTTTATATTATCTTCCACCATCACTATAAGCTCACAGGATCCCACATCCTGTCCTGTCCAGCTTAATTCCACGGAATTCTCCCCAAGATCGTCACAGGTGAAATTCAATTGGGAAGCTACCAGGCTCAATCCTGAAGCATCCCCGGTGTAAAGATCTTCTACCACAAAACTTGCCGCCCCCGTTTGATCGAGTTGGAGAGTAATCTCCTCTTTGCATTGGAAGTC
>NZ_DATCSO010000033.1:0-4068 GCF_036568425.1 Salegentibacter sp.
TTTTCATAATTAAAAAATTTAAGGTTAATAAATAAGTGAATGGTTAATAAAATTATTGAGAGGGCCGAATGGCCTTAACTTTTCATAATTTCAGTGAAATATGTAGCTGATTAATCTCCGGCTCTCCATATAATTGGTGGAGAACCGGATATTAATTTTACTACATTTAAAATGTTCTAGTCCATATCATCATTATCACCGGGACAAACATCCAGGTGTACTACCAACCAGAAGTCGCCGTCACCGGAATACTCATCGTCAGTATTCCAGCTAAAGTCGTCATCGAATGCTGGAAGTTTATATCCGAATTGTCCGGGAGCTGTAGTTGTTGGCATGGCCTCATCATCGAAGTATATATGCCCCTCTTCAGCGTCAGCACCATCACAAAGATCGATATCAACTGTTACTTCATCCCCGTCTACAGTTAGGTGAACTGCACCTACCAAGTAGCCTTTATCAGTGTCATTTTTACCTGCTGCGGCATAGATATCATACTCATATGTTCCATCATCCCCATCGAAGTTAAGGGCCCATCCCCAGCGATTGTTTCCTAATTCAAGGTCCTGAAGAGTGTAATTACCAACCATAAAGGCGGTTTCACAGGTATCAAGATCTGTTTCACAATCGTCTCCGTTACCATTGTCATCTTCAAGACAGTCTGGAATATCGTTCTCATTTTCATCAATGGTATCGTCTTCGCCAGGACATACATCACAGGCATCTCCTACTCCATCTTCATCTGTATCGGCTTGATCCTCGTTATCTACGAAAGGACAGTTGTCACAGGCATCTCCATAACTATCCTCATCGGAATTTTCCTGCTCCGGATTCCAAACGTTTGGACAGTTGTCATCATCGTTTGGCACATCATCATCGTCATCATCATTTGGTGGTGGAGGTGTGTCGCCACAATTGAAACGGATGTGTTCATAATCTACATTATCATCCCCGTCAAAATTGGCTTCAATCATATTACGACTTAAAGAACCGCTTTCGGTATAATCTCCTACTGTACCGTAAACACCTTCCCAGTCAAGTAAGGTAATTTCATAATGGATATATGCGAAATCATCTCCGTAAGAAGCAATATTAGGAAGGGCGAAACATAATGGATCTGCAGATGGATCTTCTCCTGTAGCATCAACATTATTGATAACACCTGAGTAAAGTAAATCTTCTTCACCTTCCAACCAGATGTCTACAGAGTAACGAGCTGGATAATGACGTCCATCATCATCACAGTAATTAGCAAAAAAGCAGAATTCAAAAGCTTCCTTACCAATAATATCAAAGAATAAGTATCCATATTCATTGACCAGACGATCATCAAAACATAAAACTTCAACATCTACATACTTCTTAACTCCGGCTCCAAGAGAAATATCAATCGGTAAAGGATTATCTACGAAGTCTGCAAGATCACCACCAGTGGTAGGTGCGATCCAGATTAGGACATCACTATCGCTATATACCGCAAAATAGGTAAGCTCGTAATCTCCCGGAATTAATTCCAGGTCGGCAGATTCCTCAGTGAAATAAACCATTTCCCCATCCTCTTCAATAGGAGTTTCATTAACGGGAATCATTAGAGGATCGGCCATAGTTCCTACATTTTCCTCTCCGGTAAGTACTACGTGTACATATGCCGGTGCATCATCAGTACATAGGGGAATTAAATCACCTAATGCCTGCTTATTGGCGCTGGCCATCATGTCATTTAAAGCAGAAGCGAAAGAAAGTGTCGCTTTTTCCTGGTTTTCGATAACAGATGGGTTGTCTTCCTTACTACAGGAGCTAAATAGCATTGCAAAAATTGCAATTGCTGAAAAATAATACCTAAAGTTTTTCATCATTAAAGATTTTTAGTTAATAATAATTTTAGAATGGTTAATAAATATATAGGCACCCGAAAGGGTTATCTATCAAAATTGCACTAAACAAAGTAGTTGTTGGGGAAAAGTTCGCATACAGATAAGATGGAAAGTGGGGTGACTATCTTATCTTTTAATGTGTAATAAATTTAATTGAATTAATGCCTAGGCACTATGGGGGAAAACCCGTAATATTAATCTCAGGCTTTCTGCAGGTCAATCAAATTATGGTTAATAGCATAAATTATACTTTCAAGTATAGTCTCAGAATTGGTCCTTTTGATAATATTGGATCGATGCTTCTCTATTGTTTTCGGAGAAATAAATAATGCCGACGAAATATCCTTGGTTTTATAACCTTTGATCAACAACTGGATAATCTCTTTCTCCCTTTTTGTGAAGTTAAATTCAGGAATATTACTGTTTTCTTTAAAACAAGCCTCGACCAATTCTGAATTGGTTCCTAACTTAGGATTTACCATTACCTCATCCCCATTGAAATCTATAATCATAATAAAATGATTCCCGGAATTCTTGTTCAGTTTTGAAAAACTAATTTTGGCATCGCGAATCTTATTAGACCTAAGCAGCAAAGCGGTTTGGGTAGATGCTTTCATATGCTTACCTCTGCCAAAATTCCTAAGTGCATTTTTCACCTTAGCTTTATTCTCGCATTGAACAAGATCAGTAAGTTTTAATCCCTTGATTTTTTCTATTCTGAAGTGTTGTTTAAAAGAATCATTCATCGCTACAATTTCATCCTGCTGAAGCAAAACGACAGGCTTAGCCATTAGGTTAAAAAGCCCCATGAAAGAATCTTTCCAGAAATTAGAAAGGGAGTTATTGGCAAATACAAGTTTTATGAGCTTCCCACACAGAGCCGGCACCGATGGCGGGTATAAAAACTCATCTACTACCCTTCTGAAACGACTCTCAACCTCCATTTTCAAACTTTCATCGGCATAGACGATAAGCCAGGCCTTATTCAGAAAGTGAGTAGATTTAAAATTTGAAATATTTTTAAAATTTCTTCCTGATCTGTAGGAAGCATAATCGATCAAGATGATATCCGGCAATAAATTCAACGCGCAATTGAATCCTGTGTGCAAAGAACTTGTGGTATGCACTTCAAAATGCATACTTAATCCTTCATTAACGCCCCGCTCTAGTTCGCTCCTGCTGGTAATCAACAGCAGTTGTTTTTTATCTGTAATCATTCCTTAATATTTTAGTGTGCCTGGGCACTGGTTAATTAGCGATACTTACTGTTTGGGGCAGTAGTTTACAAACCCGCAATTAAGTGGAGTTTGCCTTCCGGGGGGAATAATTAAAGATTTGGGTAAGAAATTTACTATCTCAAATATAGGTGAAACTACCCATTTTTCGGAAATTTTTTATGTAATATTATACTGACATTCAATAGGTTAATTACCTGATTTAAAACTTATTTTCACAGTCTAAATTTAAATTTTATGAAACCCTAAGGTTTTAATTAACAAAGCATTCACATTTAAGGATTCCCGGAAAACTCCTAAAGGAATCCTAAACCACTAAAAATATTACATCTTAATTAACAGGCATCAGAATAAGCTTTCTTTTTAGTTAGCAACACTTTAAGTACCTTTGCCACCTTGTTTAAAAATATGGCAAAATTCGAAGAATATATTGAAGTTCTAGGAGCTCGCGTTCACAACCTGAAAAATATAGATGTAAGCATTCCACGAGAAAAATTAGTGGTAATTACCGGTCTTTCTGGTTCCGGGAAATCCTCCCTGGCCTTCGATACGATTTATGCTGAAGGACAGCGCCGGTATATCGAAACTTTTTCGGCTTACGCCAGGCAGTTCCTGGGAGGTTTAGAACGTCCCGATGTTGATAAAATTGACGGACTTTCCCCTGTTATTGCCATTGAACAAAAAACTACCAGTAAGAATCCCAGAAGTACCGTGGGAACTATAACTGAAATTTATGACTTCCTACGACTCTTATATGCCCGGGCTGGAGAAGCATACAGCTATAATACCGGGGAGAAGATGGTTAGCTATACCGATAGCCAGATAAAAGACCTTATCCTTCAGGATTTCAAAGGCAAAAGGGTAAATGTACTGGCCCCGGCAGTTAGATCAAGAAAAGGACATTACCGCGAGCTCTTCGAACAAATCGCAAAACAGGGTTTCGTAAAAGTACGCACCGATGG
>NZ_DATCSO010000034.1:0-5310 GCF_036568425.1 Salegentibacter sp.
TATAATGCCCTGGAAGCCTGCCAGGATCATATAGAACAGTTTGGAGGGCATAAATATGCGGCAGGTCTTACCCTGGAAATTTCAGAATATGATAATTTTAAACGCAAGTTTGAGGAAGTGGTTTCCGATAGTATCGAGAAACACCTGCTAATCCCCGAAATAAGTATTGATGCTGAATTAAAATTAAGCGATATCACGCCTAAGTTTTACAGGATTCTCAAGCAATTCGCTCCCTTTGGTCCCGGCAATATGAGCCCGGTGTTTATGAGCAGAGAACTTATCGATACAGGATACGGGAAATGTGTGGGGGCAGAGGACGCCCATTTAAAATGCACGGTAACTCAATGGCCGGCAGGGCCAACTTTTGATATGATTGGTTTTAATCTGGGCGACAAAGTTGAGTTAATTAAAGAGCGAAAGAAATTTAAAGCGGTTTATAGTCTGGATGAGAATGAATGGAACGGGAATGTTTCACTTCAATTAAAGCTTAGAGATATTGCAGAAGATTAAGAATCCAGTTTCTTCAGTTTTACGGTATTTCCATCAAATTCTGCATAGGTATAATGCGTAATCCAATCGCCGGTGTTGATATACCGGGAATTTTCATCAAGTTGAATATCGAGAGGCAAATGCCGGTGCCCGAATAAAAAATAATCATAATGCTTTTTTTCAAGCTTTCTGCGGCAATACTGAATAAGCCACTCTCCTTCTTCCCCTAAAAATTCCTGGTCTTCTACCCCTGAAATCGCTTTGTTTTTTACTGAAAAATACTGCGCCAGGGGAATTCCTAAATCGGGGTGCAGCCAACGGTATAACCATTTTGAAAACGGATTGGTAAATACCTTTTTCATTCGTTTATAACCGTGATCGCCGGGCCCCAGACCATCACCATGGCCTATGAGGAATTTTTTATTATTGAATTCAAATTCTTTTGGTTTATGGAAGACCGGAATATTCAATTCTTCCTCAAAATAATCTCTCATCCATAAATCGTGGTTTCCCACAAAGAAAAACACAGGAATCCCGCTATCTTTTATTTCGGCTAATTTCCCTAAAACCCTTACAAACCCTTTTGGAACCGCGTGTTTATATTCAAACCAAAAATCGAAAAGATCGCCTAAAAGAAAGATTGCGGCCGCATCTTCTTTTATTTCATCTAACCATTTTACAAATCGTACTTCCCGGGGCTTGCTTTCAGAAGCAGTGGGGGCGCCTAAATGATTGTCGCTTGAAAAATAGATCTTTTTGCCTTCAGGAATGGTCATTTAATCGTTTTCTGAATTGTAAATATAAATATTTTCGCAGAAGACCTCACAGGTCTGGAGAACCTGTGAGGGATTGAATATAAAACAGGGGATTCTTTGAATAACTCCCCCTTCGGTTTAGCCTATTTGATCGCTGGCATACCACTCGGCAAAACTAGATTCTGTTTCCTGTAGTTTTAAAGAATGTAGCTGTATATGCCCGGGAAGGTGATTTTTAATCTTTTCAGCAAAATCTATGATCATATTTTCACTGGTGGGTTGGTAATCTACCAGGATTACGTGATGATCACGATTTTTTAGTTCCTGCGCCAGCTCGATATGCGGGGTATTTTTATTGAATACAGTGGCGTGATCAAATTTATCTACGATCTCAGATTTCACAATCTTTTTAAGATCGCCAAAATCTATCACCATTCCGAATTTTACATCAGATTGATCAGTGATTGGCTCTCCAATCACAGTTACATTAAGTTTATAGCTGTGCCCGTGTACGTTTCGGCATTTTCCATCATACCCATACAGGGCGTGACCGGTTTCAAAATTAAATTGTTTTGTAATACGTATCTTACTCATAAAAGTAAATTTTTGGCAAAGATACAGGATTTTTGGTGCCTGAATTTTTTACTGGAATAAATCTCTTTCCGTAGTATATTTGCAAAATTTTTGTCCCTATGGAAATTATCGAAACCGAACTTTTTGAACAAATAGAATTCAGGGAGAACCCTTATTTCGAGGAAATAATAGCAGAACTTGTAGATAAACAATATTGTATTGCCGATAATTTTTTCAATGCAGAAGAGGTAACTGCTCTGCGTGATTCTCTGAAACAAAAATTTAAGGAGGACGAATTCAAAAAGGCTGCAATTGGGAGTAAGGTCAACGAAGTGATTGCTAAATCGGTGAGAGGGGATTTTATCCTCTGGCTTAACGAAGCCGAAGCTGGCCTGCCAGAAAAGTATTTTTTCGACAAAATCAATTCTTTTGTAGATTATCTGAATAAGACTTGTTTCCTCGGAATCCTTACCAAAGAATTTCATTATGCCCTTTACCCTGAAGGCACATTCTATAAACGCCATCTGGACACTTTTCAAAATGATGGCAGGAGAAAACTTTCTTTGGTTTGTTATTTAAATGACGAGGATTGGAAACCGGAAAACGGTGGGGAATTGGTGATTTACAAAAAAAAGAACGGGAAGGAAAGCGCAAAAAGTATTTATCCATTGCCGGGCAGGGTGGTGATCTTCGAAAGCCAGGTGCTGGAACATGAAGTAAAACCGGTAAATAAAACGAGACTCAGTATTACGGGATGGCTGAAGACGCGCTAACTTATTTTTTATACTTGCTGTAGATTACTACCACAATCAATATTACGGCGAGAATTAGCCAAAAACCCATGCCGCTCACAAAGCTAAATATTTCCCAGGTATCTTCGCTCATTAATTTTGCTTTCTTCTATGCTGGCGTTTTCTCCAGCTTATTCGGGCATAAAAAAATATCCCAAGAATTAGTAGGATAGCAATTAAGTATAGCCAATTATCGGCGATGAATTCCCAAAGGGTAAAACCCCATTCTTCTTCCCGGCTTGCCGGTCGGTCTTTTGGCAGATGTTCCTGAAATAGGCTCATAATCTTCAATTTTCATTAATATACTGAATATTCAGGGATATTGGCTTATTTTTTAAATTTCCCCAGGGCATTCTTAGTGAAATCAGATAATACTAATTCTCCCGAAATTGCCGCTCTTTCGAATAATAATTCTTCCCAGTGAGCAGTGTCTTTCCATAGAATCTGTTTCATTTCGAATAAAGCTTCGGGATTATAGGAGGCGAGTTTTTCGGTAAAAATTTCAACTTCTTTGTCGAGGTCTTTTATCGATTCAAAAACCCGGGCATAAAGCCCTTTTTCTTTAGCCCAGTAAGCGTTTTTCCATTCGTGGGCCGCAAGACTAAGTTCGGCCAAAGCATCTACTCCCATTTTTCTTTCTACCGCCGGGGCGATCACGAAGGGGCCAATCCCTATGCTCAATTCAGAAAGTTTAATTGCAGCAGCATCAGTGGCCATGGCGTAGTCGCAAGCCGCCACCAGTCCTACACCACCTCCAACGGTCTTCCCCTGAACACGACCAATAATTATTTTTTTACATTTCCGCATCGCATTGATCACGTTGGCGAATCCGGAGAAAAATAACTTTCCGGCCTGCATGGTTTCTATAGCCACAAGCTCGTCAAACGAGGCTCCGGCACAAAAGGCTTTTTCTCCTTCCGATTTTAAAAGAATCACATTCACATTTTCGTCATCAGAGAGTTTCTCAATTTCCTTTTCCAGTCTTTCTAAAAGTACCGAAGGGAAAGAATTACTTGCCGGATGCCCAAATTCCAAGTGTGCAATTCCATTTTCGATTTTAGTATATAAACTTCCGTTTTCGGGTGTGGTAGACATAATTATTCAGTTGATTTCCCTCAAATTTAAAATATTAAGCGGGAACAAACGAAATCTTCACACTTCTTTATGCAGGTATTTTCTTCGGAATTTGATTACAAGGGCACTACTTCTTATAAGCATCCATACAAAAAACGCGATCCAGATACCATAAAGTTGCAAACCGAAGTAGTCTGAAATCAATAGGGTAGGTGTGAAGCCCAGGAAGGTAGCCACCAACAGTAAATTTCTAAGGTATTTTGCTTCGCCCAAACCTTTAAAAATTCCGTCGAACATAAAAGCGATGGCGTTCACAGGCTGCATGAGCAATACGATCCAGAATACAGAAGAGAACAAAGCCAGAACAGCGGCTTCCTTATTAAAAATGAGGCCTATTTGGGTATAGAATAAGGCACAGAGGGCCATCAGGATTAGAGCGATTAAAATGGAGTATTTGCTGATTTTTTTGCTGAGCTCCCAAAGATTCTTATAATCACGGGCACCCAGTAATTTTCCACCTATAGCGTTTCCGGCATTGGCATAGCCATCGATGAAGAAACTAAAGAACAACCAGATATTCATCAAGATACTTTGGGCAGCGATATAATTTTTCCCGTAGTCGGTGGCGTAGGCATTGGCCAGGTAAATCGCAAAATTAAGGGCAGCGGTACGAATAAACAGGTTCGCAGCCATAAGAAGCAGTCCTTTAAGTCGGGGATTGATGTTAAAACTCAACTTTAGATGAAAAGGTGTTTTTTTGAAGAAAAACCATAAAGCCATAATCAGCATTGTAGCCTGAGCAGCAAGGCTGGCGTATGCAGCACCTTTAAGGTGCATAGCCGGGATAAGGTCTTCAATGCCATATACCAAAAGAAAATCTAATCCTACATTCACAGCAGCTCCCGCGAGGCTGCATTTCATAGCCCAAAGCGTGTTTTGGAGTCCGCGGAAAACTCCAAAAATAGCAAAGGTGACCAGGGTGAGGGGGTAACCTAATGCCCGAATTTGATAATATTCTTCGGAATACCTGAGAATAAGCCCTTCGGCATTATAGGCGCTAAAGATTGTTTCAGCAAAAATTGCGGTGGTGGCATAAATCACCAGGCTAAATGCAAAATTAAAATAAATGGCCTGGGGAATTAGTGTTTTTACCGCGTGAAGCCTGTTTGCCCCCAAATGTTGAGAAACAATGGCTGAAATAGCGGTCTTGGTTTGGGCAACTATCCAGATAATCGCTGAAAGAAAGGAGCCTACAATCCCAGCTGCTGCCAGAGCCTCTACCGGATTATTCTCAACATTTCCGATCACTGCGATATCGGTAAGGGAAATTAACGGTTCTGCGATTCCTGCGATAATTGCCGGAATAGCTAAACGATTTATATTTTTAAAACTAATTGATGTTTCCAAGAGAAGGCAAATATAAAAATAAGATCCCGCTTAGTTCATGGGATTTTTAGGAATAAAAAGTTTAAAATTAAACCACTTCGCATTAATATAGTCCTATTTTTGAGTGAATTGTTTATAAAATCTATTAAAACTTATGAATTTAAAACTACCCTGCTTGTGGTTGTTAAGTGTTTTCTTCGTTTTTAACAGCTATGCCCAACAAGAGTATCCTACCAACCGCC
>NZ_DATCSO010000035.1:0-25329 GCF_036568425.1 Salegentibacter sp.
CCGAGCCTTATTCCCTTCGGATTTTTACAGCCCGTAATTTAAAGGATGTTAATAGTGAAAAGGAGGGTGAAAAACGAGGAACATCTATTAGCTATCTTGAACTCGGCAATGGTATAACAGACACCATTAAAACTGAATGGAAGGCCAAGACTGGGCTATTTGTCAATCTTAAGGTTTGGTATAATGGAGAAGAGCTAGAGAACAGAGAAAAAGCAATTATTATTCATTGATTTTTTTTATACAGCGAAGACCTCATTGCCCCATATTAATGGGGTTATGAGGTCTTTCTTTTCTATAGAATTGAATATTTTATTCATTAATCCACATCAAATCGAAGCCCAAGCGAAAAATTATGCAATTCCCGGTTTGGGTCTTTGAAAATCGGGTTCAAATCATATTTCCCGTACAAGGTGGCACCACCCCATCCCAGGTAAGCACTTAAACCGTAAACCAAATCGTTGGTATTATAATCGTTTTTCAGCTTTTCTTTTACCTTATCGCCATCAACTTTATACTTGAGCTTTTGCCGCTCTCCTATATTAAAACCGGCATAGCCTCCCAGGCCTATTTTTAGCTTACCTACGGTAGAATAACGTATTCTGTCTTCATATTCATTTTTAGTAGATGGCCCAAACTCAAAATGTACTGGAACAACAAGGTTATCCATCCTGAATTTTGATTTTTTAAGATCATAATTGAATTCAGATAAATAAGTTTCATCCCCATCCTGCTCGAAAATTTGATTATCTACAGGTTTCAACCCATTGAACTGAAAGGAAACTCCATACCTAAACCTCAGCCAGTTAGACTTTTCAAAAACGCGGGTTTTCCAGGCCCAACCGATTTCAAAAAACCGGCTTCCGGCCAATTTAAAATCGGAATCGTTAAGGGATTGACCTTCTTCAAGCGCGTTATTAAATCCAACGGCAAGCACCAAATCTGTAGTAGTTCGTTTATCATACAACCGCTCTCGTTCTTCATTAACCCTAATGTCGAGAATTTTACCATTTTCTCCCAAAGCGATATATCCCTGAAAATTATCCTTTCGATTATTCAGTGCTGTTTCATTTTCTAAAATCGCGATCCGGTTTTCAATATTTTTTGCATGCATTTCTGCAGCCTCATCCTTAAGAGTTGATGCTTCCCAGGCAGTAATCAAATCCTTTTCAAGACGTTCATTAATTCGCTCCACTTTATATTTAAGCAAAGCCTTTTCCTCTTTTATGATTTCCTCTTTTTTCTCCTGGAAAAACTCTATTCTTTTTTCTTCGGAAGGCCGATTTTCCTGAGCCTCCAACTTTTGAAATAAAATGCTACAAAGAGATACTGTGATACTGATAATAAGTGTTTTCATGATAGATTGATGTTTGATGAATGACCCCACCCTAATGATGGATTTTATTGATAATTAATTATTCCTATTAACAAAAGTATACCGGGCTTCGGCATAACCTTCTTTTAATAATTCAAAAACCTTTTTTCTAAAAGAATGATCAAGTTCTGTCTCAACATCGGCCAGGAGCGCTGAAGCATTCACACTTCCATTGTTCTCAAAAGTTTGCTGACTGGTAAGCTGGCTTGCGGCTTCCAGCAGTAAATCGTCTACCTCGGCATCGGTGAGATCTTTTTCGGCTTGCTCAGAAACCACCATGGCGATAGCTTCTTCCAATTCGGTTCTCTCTATAGTTGCCTCCTGAACCGGTGGTTCAACAGTTATATTTTCAAGCTCAAAATGGAGATTTTTAACTTCAGCGGAAGCAACCACTAATTCTTTGTGCTTAATATTCTGCGGAGCTTGCTGCTTATTTTGTATTGAAGGTCCTGTTGTTTCAGGTTGTGCCGGCCTTGTATCGCTTTCTTCAGAAGCAATCTCAACCGGGGCTTTAAAATCTTTAATTTCCGGAGTATTCTCAGGACCATTAATAATAGGCTCTTCTACTATTGCGGGCGATTCGGTTGCTGTTCTAATAAATAGGCTTCCCGCCAAAAAAGCCAGAACTACTACGGCTGCCACCAATGGCCACCAGAACCCGAAATTATTTCTTTTTTTATCTCTGCCCAGGCTGGCCTCAAGTTTCTCCCAACTTCCTGCTGAAGGGCTTATCTGACGTTCCCTCAACTTCTTCCCTGCTTGCTCTTCAAATCTATGTAGTGCCATAAGCTGTGTTTTGTGCGATTAATTTTTCCTGTAACATTTTTCTTGCTTTAAAAAGCTGGGATTTGGAAGTCCCTTCAGTAATTTTCAGCAATTTTGCGATTTCAGCATGTTTGTAGCCTTCAATAGCATACATTACAAAAACCATTCGGTAGCCTTCCGGAAGCTCATCTATTAAGCCCTGAATTTCTTCGGCACTTAATTCCGAAGAAACCGTCTCGGGAATTTCTGGTTGTGAATATTCATCTTCCAGAAATTCTATTTTCTTATTAGATCTCAGGAAAGAGATACATTCCCTCACCATAATTCTACGTATCCAACCTTCAAAACTACCTTCCTGTTTAAAACTTTCCAGATGAAGAAAAACTTTTAGAAATCCGCTTAGCATTACTTCTTCTGCCTGGTGAATATCCTTAATATATTGCCGGCAAAGGCTTAGCATTTTCCCCGAGTGCTCCTCGTACAATTGCCGCTGTGCTTCCCGGTTCTGTTTGGCAGCACGCTTTATAAGCAATTTTTCGTTTTTAAAGAGTTGAATTACTTTCACCAGTGGTTATTGAGTTAGCCTCTATTTACATAGACGTAGGAAAGTTACAAAAGGTTGCCTGTGGTTTCATTTTTTTTGAAAATTAGTTATTAAAGAGAGCGTTTTAAATCTTGTATCTTTGCAAGAGAAATCAATTTTATGGCCGAAGAAAAACTTACCAGAATCAACAAATACCTCAGCGAAGTTGGCTATTGCTCCCGCCGGGAAGCCGATAAACTCATAGACCAGGGCCGAATTACCCTTAATGGCAAAGTCCCCGAAATGGGCACTAAAATCACAACGGGAGACGAAGTTCGGGTGGACGGAAAATTGATTTCAGCTAAAGAAAAAAAAGAACCTAATGTTTACCTGGCCTTCAACAAACCCGCAGGCATTGTTTGCACCACAGATACCCGTGTGGAAAAAGATAATATTATAGACTTTATCAATTATCCGAAGCGCATTTTTCCTATCGGAAGACTGGACAAACCCAGTGAAGGACTCATCTTTCTTACCAATGATGGCGATATCGTGAACAAGATCCTTAGAGCTCGTAACAATCACGAGAAGGAATATATTGTTACCGTAAACCGGCCTATCACCAACGACTTCATAAAAAGGATGGGTAACGGGATACCTATTCTCAATACCACTACCAAAAAATGTGAAGTTGAAAAACTGGGGAAATATGAGTTCAGGATTGTATTAACCCAGGGTCTTAACCGCCAGATTAGGAGAATGTGCGAATTTTTAGGTTACGAGGTTACCTCACTAAAACGCATCAGGATCATGAATGTGACGCTGGATGTACCTGTGGGTAAATGGCGTGACCTTAGCAGGGAAGAACTAGCAACCATCAACAGGATGGTAGACGACTCTATAAAAACCGAAGAGGCCTCCAAACTTGAGAAGGCTGCTTCCCGAAATTTAAAAAAACACATTAAATTCAAACCCAAACAAAACCGGCCTTCCCGGGGACCTGATCATAAATCTTAACAGATTATTAGCGAACTTCATTGATATTATGTTAAGATAACTTCCTAATTTTAAATTCAACACTAATCAGGTAATTATCTAAGCATGAAAATACCACCTTTTCATCTCGCCATTCCTGTTTCCGATCTTCAGAAGGCCCGAAAATTTTACCGGGACACTCTGGGATGTGGGGAAGGAAGAAGCAGTGAACACTGGGTTGATTTTAATTTTTTCGGCCACCAGCTGGTCATTCATTATAAACCCCCACAAGAAACCGAAAAAGCACATTCTAATCCTGTAGACGGAAAAGATGTCCCCGTCCCTCATTTTGGGGTGGTATTGGAGTGGGATGTTTTCCATGAATTCTCTAAAATTATGAGAGCCCGGGGAATAGATTTTATAATTGAACCCTATATAAGGTTTGAGGGTGAGGTAGGCGAACAAGCGACTATGTTTTTTAAAGATCCCAGCGGAAATGCTCTGGAATTTAAAGCATTCAAAAATCAGGAACAGCTTTTCGCATCGTAGTCTTAAATAATTTTCTATGGATAGATTAAAACCGGCTCTTGTAAGACAACTGTTTGTGCTTCTGCTCATTCTATTCTTGTCGGTTTTAATTTTTAAAGAAATCATACCGTATTTATCAGGAGTACTTGGAGCCGTAACTTTATATGTGGTCCTTCGAAAGTGGATGCAAAAACTGTTGGAGCGGGGATGGAATCCCAGTTTAGCAGCCGGTTTACTAATGACAGCCTCCTTCATTGGGATTCTCGTGCCCGTGAGCCTTGTGGTGATCATGCTCACATCAAAAATTGGTAAGGCTGTAGCTAATTCTGAAAGAGTAATTCAGGCTATAAAAGATCAATTGGCAGAAGCCGAAACTTATATTGGCTATAGCCTTAGTAATGCCATAGATACTTCGGCAATCACCAACTGGATTTCGGGAAATCTTCAAAGTCTGGCAGGAGGAACATTTAATGCTACCATTGCGATAGGTGTAATGTATTTCATGCTTTATTATATGCTTCTCAATAGAGATAAAATGAAGGAAATACTCTTTTTATATATACCTATGGGAAGAGAAAATATTGATGAGATAAGCAATGAAAGCAATGAGCTTGTAAAATCCAATGCGCTCGGAATTCCCTTGGTTGCTCTGTTTCAGGGAATTGTTGCTCTTATTGGTTTCATTGTTCTTGGTGTACCCGATCCATTATTCTGGTTCGTGATTACCGCTATTGGTTCTATGATCCCATTTGTTGGAACTGCTATAGGAGTTATCCCGGTAACCATATTACTCCTAGCCCAGGGAGACAACTGGCAGGCAGTGGCTATGCTTATTTATGGTTTTGCGGTAATTGGGGTCACCGACAATCTTATTCGCTTATATATTCTCGAGCGATTAGCCGATGTGCATCCTTTAATCACCTTGTTTGGAGTGCTCATAGGAGTTCCTTTATTTGGTTTTATCGGATTGATTTTTGGCCCATTACTAATTTCATTATTCCTTCTGATTCTGAACATATACCGGAAAGAATATGGAAATTCTTACGACAAATTATAATTACTAATTAAATAATACAAAAGATGTTTAGCAAAAAAAGTTCAAATATTGATGAGAAATATGTAGAAGAAAAAGTTGCTAAGGTTGATGAAGGTGATGTAGAGCTTGCAGCAAAAAACCAACAGGAGATTTCAGACAAGATCCTGAATGCGAATGCCCTTAAAAAATATACCGAACTTGGAAAGGTGATGTTCGGTATGCTGCAGGATTACCGAAAAGGAATCTATAAAGACGTGCCCTGGTTTACCATTGCAGCCATAGCTTTTGCCTTGTTATATGTTTTAAACCCACTGGATATGATGCCCGATTTCATTCCAGGAGTAGGTTATGTTGACGATTTCGCCGTTCTAACCTTTTCTCTAAGGTTTATGGAAACCGATTTACACAAATATCTGGATTGGAAACTGGAAGAAGGAGAATAAACTAAAAAAGGCTTTCTGATTTCTCAGAAAGCCTTTTTTTATCTCTTCATTCCCCTTTGTTTGTGACGCTCTCTCGCGAGCAAGGTATTTTTAAGTAACATCGATACCGTCATGGGACCAACCCCACCGGGCACAGGTGTGATGTACGAGGCCTTCTTACTGCAATTTTCGAAATCAACATCACCTTTAATCACATATCCTTTTTGAGCATCCTCATCTGGTACCCGTGTAATTCCAACATCAATAATCACTGCATCGTCTTTTATCATTTCGGCTTTAAGGAAATCGGGGATTCCCACTGCAATAATTATAATATCTGCCTGTGAAGTAATCTGGGTAATATTTTTAGTGAATTCGTGGGTTAGTGTAACCGTAGAGTTTCCAGGAAATCCACTACGCCCCATCAAAATACTCATTGGACGTCCTACAATATAGCTACGACCAATCACTACGGTATGTTTTCCTTTTGTAGGAATATCGTAACGCTCCAATAACTCAAGAATTCCAAATGGTGTTGCCGGTATAAACGAAGTCATATCCAAAGCCATTTTCCCAAAATTAGTAGGATGGAAACCATCTACATCTTTATCCGGATTAACGGCATTTAAAACTTTCTGGGTGTCAATTTGCGGCGGCAGGGGTAACTGAACGATAAAACCATCGATCTCATCATTCTGATTTAGTTCCTCGATTTTTTCAAGCAACTCCAACTCACTAATGGTGTGGGGTAATCTATAAAGAGAAGATTCAAAACCTACCTGTTTGCAAGACTTCACCTTGGCATTTACATAGGTAAGACTCGCACCGTCTTTACCGACAATAATGGCTGCCAGATGCGGTACCTTTCCTCCTTTTTGCTTGATTTTTTCTACTTCTGTAGCAATCTCATTTTTAATATCGTTGCTGGTTTTTTTTCCGTCTAAAATAATCATGTGTAGTAAGCAGTGTATTAATTGGCAGTTCGCAGTCTATTTTCGACTCCAAATTTACCGGGGTTAATAATCAAAATAAAAAAAAAGCTATCTGAACCCAGATAGCTTGTGTTGAACTTATTTCATCCCCTTCATCATCTGCATCATCTTCTGGCCACCGCCGCCTTGCATCATTTTCATCATTTTCCCCATCTGGTTAAATTGTTTCAGCAGTTGATTAACTTCCTGTACAGTTGTCCCAGATCCTTTACTAATGCGTTTTTTACGGCTGGAGTTTATAAGTTTTGGGTTGCTGCGCTCTTCAGGAGTCATTGAATGGATTATCGCTTCAATACCTTTAAAGGCATCATCATCAATATCTACATCTTTAAGCATCTTTCCAGCACCAGGGATCATTCCCATCAGGTCTTTCATAGACCCCATTTTTTTGATTTGCTGAAGTTGTTTCAGGAAATCATCAAACCCAAATTTATTTTTAGCAATTTTCTTCTGAAGCTTTCTAGCTTCTTCCTCATCATATTGTTCCTGGGCACGTTCCACAAGGGATACAACATCTCCCATCCCAAGAATCCTATCGGCCATACGGGAAGGATAGAACACATCAATCGCATCCATCTTTTCACCGGTACCAATGAATTTGATAGGCTTATTTACTACCGATTTAATTGAGATCGCAGCACCACCGCGTGTATCACCATCTAATTTAGTAAGAATTACCCCATCAAAATTAAGCCTGTCATTAAAAGCTTTAGCAGTATTCACAGCATCCTGACCCGTCATAGAATCTACCACAAACAGGGTTTCCTGTGGTTCAACCGCATTATGAATATTAGCGATCTCGGTCATCATTTCCTCATCTACAGCAAGTCGACCGGCCGTATCTATTATTACTACGTTATGTCCGTTTTGTTTAGCATAGGCAATAGCTGCTTTAGAGATTGCAACCGGATCCATATTCCCTTCTTCGGAATATACCTCAACGCCAACCTGTTCTCCAACCACGTGAAGCTGATTGATCGCTGCAGGGCGGTATACATCACAAGCTACCAAAAGCGGTTTTTTAGTCTTTTTATTTTTTAGAAAATTAGCAAGTTTCCCAGAGAAAGTGGTTTTACCACTACCCTGCAAACCTGACATGAGAATCACCGATGGATCACCCGAGAGGTCAATTCCCTTAGCTTCACCTCCCATAAGTTCGGTAAGTTCATCCTTAACGAGCTTCACCATCATTTGACCCGGCTTTAATGCTGTTAAAACATCCTGACCAAGCGCTTTTTCCTTTACGGTATTGGTGAAATCCTTAGCAATTTTATAGTTTACATCGGCATCCACAAGGGCTCGCCTTACCTCTTTAAGAGTTTCGGCAACGTTAACCTCGGTGATTTGCCCGTGACCTTTTAAAACGTGTAAGGCATTATCTAACTTGTCGCTTAAATTATCGAACATAATCTCTTCCTCTAGTTTAATTTTTCGCCTTTTAAGAGGCGTTTTGCAAATTTAATGATTTGAACCTGAAGTGAAAACTTTTTATTTCAGTTTGGACGTTCGCACACAGGGCCCAGTTTTTACATCCTTTCCGGCACCTGAATTCCAAGAAGAGCAAAGCCAGATTTTATCACGTTGGCCACTGCTTTAGAAAGTTGCACCCTAAAGATTTTTTCTGAATTATCTTCAGCTCCAAGAATAATCACGTTCTGATAGAAGGAATTGAATTCCTTCACCAGGTCATAAACATAATTGGCTATGAGCGCCGGGCTGTGATTTTCGGCCGCCAATTGAAGCGTTTCCGGATAAAGCTGAAGCTGCTTAAGCAATTCTTTTTCTTTTTCGTGCAATTCATAATCTGGAGCCACCGGCTGGCTGTAATCAAAGTTAGCTTTCCTTATTATCGATTGGATTCTCGCATAGGTATACTGAATAAACGGCCCGGTATTTCCCTGGAAATCCACCGATTCTTCAGGATTGAACAGAATACGCTTGCGGGGATCTACTTTCAGGATATAGTATTTCAACGCACCAAGCCCAATAATTCTATATAATTCCTCTTTCTCTTCTTCTGAATAGCCATCCAGCTTCCCGAGTTCTTCAGAAATTTTTCTGGCGGTTTCAGTCATTTCCAGGATCAGGTCGTCGGCATCAACCACCGTTCCCTCCCGACTCTTCATTTTACCAGAGGGCAGGTCTACCATTCCATAGCTTAAGTGATAAAGATAGTCGGCCCAGTCATAACCGAGTTTTTTAAGAATAAGGAAAAGCACTTTAAAATGGTAATCCTGTTCATTCCCTACGGTATAAACCATCCCATTAATATCAAAATCTTTCACCCGCTGTATTGCGGTCCCGATATCCTGAGTCATATAAACAGCCGTGCCATCACTACGTAGCACGATTTTTTCATCCAGACCTTCATCGGTAAGGTCTATCCATACGCTACCATCCTCCTTTTTATAAAAAACACCTTTTTCCAGTCCCTGGTTTACAACATCTTTCCCCAGGAGATACGTATCGCTTTCGTAATAATTCTTGTCGAAATCCACCCCAAGAGCCTCATAGGTTTTTTCAAATCCGTTGTAAACCCAATTGTTCATTTTTTCCCATAGGGCTACTACTTCAGGATCGTTAGCTTCCCATTTAAGAAGCATTTCCTTGGCTTCATTTAAAATTGGAGCTTCAGCCTTAGCTTCCTCCTCTGTTTTGCCTTCAGCGATTAATTCTGAAACCTGCTTTTTATATTCCTGGTCGAATTTCACATAGTAATTTCCAACCAGTTTATCACCCTTTAAGCCGTTTGTTTCTGGGGTTTCGCCATTTCCGAAACGTTGCCAGGCCAACATAGATTTACAGATATGAATTCCACGATCATTAATAATCTGGGTTTTGTAAGATTTGTTTCCGGCGGCTTTTAAAATTTCAGCAACAGAATAGCCCAAGAGAATATTCCTGATATGCCCTAAATGCAGAGGTTTATTGGTGTTTGGTGAAGAATACTCTACCATAATCCCTTTAGCATCTTGCGCAGGAGGAATGATCCCAAAATCCTGGAGATCTTTTATTTCATTAAAAAAGTTCAGATAATAGGTATTGCTCAAAACAATATTTAAAAAACCCTGAACCACGTTAAAACGGTCAACTTCAGCCACATTCTCCTGAAGGTATTTCCCGATATCCTCTCCCAATTTAACGGGATTAGTCTTAACTTGTTTCAACATCGGAAAAACTACAAGGGTGATATCGCCTTCAAAATCTTTGCGGGTAGGTTGAAACTCGGTGTGATCTATTTCTACCTCATATAGCTGTTTAACAGCTTCTTTTACTTTTTCTGAAAGTTTCGCCTGAATGCTCATTGATATTTCCGGGTTTTATTATTTGGCTTAAAATAAGAGCGCAAAGATAATAGAAATTAGAGTTTTACTACAGGTTTTAGTAGCAAATGCTTATCTTTAAGCAAAAAGCTATGCTTCTTAATGTTTCCTATAATCGGGCAAAAATCAAAGAAAAGATCCTTGCCGAAGTTGGACCGCCCTTTACGCTTTTTGAGCGAATGAAATTAAAAGGGATAGGTTCCCCAAAACTACACATTACCTCTACCAGCATAGATATTCACAATCTTCTGGTTCTAGATAATAATGCCAATACCTGTAATGTTGAAATGCGACCTAAAGGAATCATCATTATGTTTCGTTCTTTATTGGAAACTTTTGCCCTGGTAATCCCGTATTACAAACTTCATCTTTATAAAGGTCGGGCTGAGGAATATTCACTCTACCGGGATCATTATTTCATCAAAGTGAGAGCAAACAGTCCTCAGATACATAAATTCTTTAAAAAGATTCTAAATTACAAAGCAGATAATGCCCCTACGCAGGTGGGGGATCTATAAGCTTATCCTAAAATTTTAACTCTTGTATCAGCGTTTCTTATAGGCAAGGCCGCCAATTAAGGCTAAAACCCCGAATGCGATCATAGCAATAGGCTGGGTTTTATCACCTTGAGCTTCAAACTGGAATGGTCCGGCATCAACAGAAACTTCAGGTGTGATTAGGGTATAGAATCCATAAGCGATAAGACCTAATCCCACAACAAGAAGTACAACTTTGAGAACATTATTCATTTTATAAAGTTTTTCAAAACTTAAGTGAAAGTAATAATTAATCCCTAATTTAAAGCTGAAATAATATAAAAAATGCGAATACTACTCACCGGCGCCAACGGTTATATCGGAATGCGACTTCTTCCACAACTCCTTGAAATGGGCCACGAAGTAATTTGTGCAGTTAGAAACGCAAATCGCTTTACTTCCAATAAGAACATTAGAAAAGAAGTGGAAATCGTAGAGCTTGATTTCTTAAAGGATTCTGTGACTCCCGATACCGTCAAAAATATTGATGTGGCCTTCTACCTTATTCATTCCATGAGTGGTTCTACCGAAGACTTTGATGAACAGGAAGCAAGATCAGCCGGGAATTTTAATAAAATAATGGCTGGCACCTCGGTAAAACAGGTTATCTATCTAAGCGGAATAATCAATGAAGAGAAGCTTTCCAAACACCTGGAGTCCCGGAAAAAAGTAGAGGAAATTTTATATACCGGGAATTTCAAACTTACGGTCATTAGAGCAGCTATTATTGTGGGTTCGGGTAGTTCTTCTTTTGAGATCATTAGAGACCTTTGTGAAAAACTACCGGTTATGATCACTCCCAGCTGGGTGGAAACAAAATGTCAACCTATTGCCATAAGAGATATAATCCTGTTTTTGACCGGGGTTATAGGAAATGAAAAGTGCTACAATAAATCTTTTGATGTAGGAGGTCCCGATATTCTTACCTACCGGCAAATGATGGAGATCTACGCAAAAATAAGGGGACTTAAAATCTTGATCATTGGGGTGCCCTTAATGTCACCTAAACTTTCGGCTTATTGGCTTTATTTTGTGACCTCAACTTCCTTTAAGCTTGCTCAAAACCTGGTAGACAGTATGAAAATTGAAGTTGTGACCAGCGACACCAGACTTCAGGAAATTCTTGATATTCATCCCATAACTTACCAGGAGGCCATAAAACTAGCTTTTTATAAGATAGAACAAAACCAGGTTCTCTCCAGCTGGAAAGACTCTTTGAGTAGTGGACGGTTTAGAAAAGACCTTAGTCAATTTATTCAGGTGCCAACTTATGGCTGTTTAAAAGATGAGCAATCTACCAAAGTAAAAAACCCGGAAGAAGTTCTGGAACGTATATGGGCTATTGGCGGACTAAATGGCTGGTATTATGGAAATTGGCTTTGGAAAGTTCGCGGACTGATTGATAAATTTTTTGGCGGAGTAGGTTTGCGTAGAGGAAGAACCCATCCTACAGAGATCGCTGTAGGTGATTCCCTTGATTTCTGGCGCGTTTTGCTGGCCGACAAGAAAGAAAAACGCCTGTTACTTTTTGCTGAAATGAAAGTCCCTGGCGAAGCCTGGCTGGAATTTAGAATAGACCAGGAAAATGTGCTCCATCAAATCGCTACCTTTCGTCCAAAAGGAATATGGGGCCGACTTTACTGGTATGCCATGTACCCTTTTCATTATTTTATTTTTGAAGGAATGCTGAATAAAATAGCTAAAGGAAAAAAATAAAACCAGAGGTTTCACTTCCTCCTTCAAACAGGCTTTTCCAGGTTCAAATATATTCCGGATATTAGGTAATTGAGAAGATTAAGGTTTAAACACTACTATTTTTGAAAACTGTTTATAGCCTGATAAGGCAAAATATACTTCTGGCTACTTCTATAACAATATTACTGTTATGCTCCCTTTTTATCCTTTTTTTCACCGATTATTTCTACCAACTAATTGACTTTGGTTCCTTATGGATCAGGGAATATTTTGGTGCTTTCTACCTTTGGTTAGGCCTAATTTCAGTTTTCTTTTTAATAGGAATTGCTTTATCCAGATTCGGTAAGATTAGGCTAGGCCCAAGTAAACCCGAATTTTCACGACTAGGCTGGATCGCCATGCTTTACAGCGCAGGAATGGGTGCAGGTATATTGTTGCGAGCGGTACAAGAGCCGGTTTTCATGTTTATAAATCCGCCCCTGCAAACCACAGATCCATGTGAAATCATTGCCCTGGAATACACCTTTTACCAATGGGGTTTTACCGCCTGGGCTTTTTATGGGATTTTTGCATTATTAATAGCTTATTCCCTTTTTGTAGCGAAAAACAAAATTAAATTAGGCCACAGTCTTCCGCAGTTAAAATCGGTAAAACTCCTTCCTCAAGGCGTAGACCTCCTTACTATCTTAACCACCGTCTTCGGTCTGGTTGCAGCAATTGGTTTGGGAACCACTCAAATTGAAGGAGGCTTAAGTCATCTCACATCTACAAGCCCGGGAAACTTATGGCTTACTATAGCACTGGTTTTACTTATTTGTGCGCTGGCGTTTTTCTCTGCGTATGCCGGAGTAGAAAAGGGTATAAAAAGAATCTCCACCTGGAATATTTTTATCACCCTGTTATTACTTTTCTTTGTGTTTTTCCAGATCGACATCTCTGTAAGCTTAGAACGGTTTGGGATTTCACTTTACCAATATATTATAGATTTTATTCCCTTAAGCCTGGCTATGGGAACCTACAATCCGGGGAAAGAATTCCTTACTGACTGGACCTATTACTATTGGGCATTTTGGTTGGCCTGGGCTCCTTTTACCGGAATATTTATCGCCCGTATTTCTAAAGGAAGAACAATTAGGGAGATGATCCTGGGCGTTTTACTTATCCCTTCCCTTGGAAGTTTTTTCTGGTTCAGCGTTTTTGGATCAGCTTCATTCGATTTGATAAATCAAGGGACTGCTTTTAACGAAGAATTCGATAATGTTTTCACCTCCATATTCCGTTTTTTCGAATTCCTTCCTTTTTCTGATCTAACAAATATTGTTGCAGTGCTACTGCTTGTAAGTTTCCTTGTCACTTCGGTAGATTCAGCAATTTTTGTGCTTAGTATGTTTTCGGATAAAGGGAAAGAAAATCCGAAGAGAAAATTCCGGCTTATTTGGGCGGTGATTATCCTTATTTTTTCTGAAGCCATTATCGTATTGGGAAATGTAAGACCAGACAGCGATGTCCTAACCGCAATGCAAAAATTACTGATTATAAGCTCCCTACCATTTGCCTTTTTTACTGCCGGTATTATGGTGTTATTTTTAAGGGAACTATTTAAAAAACATTAAAAAACCTCACCTTTTTCAAGGAGAGGTTTTTTACCTTGCTTTTTTAGAAAATTCTAAAAACTATTCTTTGGGCAAAAACACTTCGGCCAACATACAGCGGGCACTTCCCCCTCCACAAGTTTCAATAACCTCCAAATCACTACTCAAAATTTTGCAGTATTTTTCAATTTTGGCAATCTGGTCGGGATTCAAGCTTTCATGAGCTCTCGCACTCATAATGAGATACTTCTTGTCGAAGGCACCTTTTACCTGTAACATATTACCGGCGAATTCATGCATCTGGGCTTCAGAAATGGTTATTATTTCTTTGCCATCCTTCTTTAGGTGCTTCAGAACATTTTTGCGTTCTTTCTTATCATCTATGGTATTAAGACAAATCACTGCAAATTCTTCAGCTACACACATCATTACATTCGTGTGATAGATAGGCTTACGTTTTCCGCCTACATCCTGATTTGCATGGAAAATAACAGGAGTAAATTCAAAATCCTCACAAAATTCGATAAGTAGATCCTCATCGGCCCGTGGCGAAATGGCACAATAGGCTTTCTGGTTTTCCCTGTCGAGAATTAGGCTTCCAGTACCTTCAAGGAAGTAATCTTCCTCTTCAGCAGCGGTGTAATCTACTATATTGGTGATTTTAAAACCTTCCTCTTCCAATTTTGCAAAATACTCCAATCGACGTTCCTTTCTTCGGTTTTCAGCAAACATCGGATATAGAGCGATCTCACCATTCTCATGGAAAGAAACCCAGTTATTAGGAAAAATAGAATCTGGGGTATCCTCTTCCTTTACATCATCAACCACAACAACATTTACTCCTACTCCCCTAAGTTTTTTTACAAAAGCATCAAATTCGGCCTGGGCCCGTTCGTTCACGTTATCGGCGTTTAGATCTTCCTGAAAGTAATTATTCACGGCAGTTTGCTCATTCATTCGAAAGGCTACCGGTCTAACCATTAAAACTGTATTGGTGATTTGTTGCATAATTTAATCTCTTATTAAAGGCAGGGTTGAGCATCTCAACAAGCCTTCCTGTTTAGCAATTTCGGCATAAGGAACTTCTTCTACGGTAATTCCCTGCTCTCTTAACCAGGTATTTAGCCGGGTAAAATTCTTCTCTGAAATAACCACATCTTCAGCAATAGAGAAGATATTGGAATTCATATTATACATTTCCTCACGGGTTATTTCAAAAACATTTTCTTTCCCGAAGAGCCCTACGAGCCAGTTATATTCTTTTTCTTCCAAAAATCCACCCTTATAGATAATTGCTTTATCTTTCCCTACGGGTTGGAAGCAACAATCTAAATGTAAGGCATTATCGCGAGGCTCGGTATTAGATTTCTTTAAATTGAAGGAAACCACCTTTTTATTCGGAAAAAGTTCCTGTAGTGCTTTAACTGCTTTCATATTAGTTCGCGCAGTGATATAGTCCTTATAATCCTCGCCGTAATATGTCCCTACAAGTAAGTATTCTCCATAAGGCATGACATCACCACCTTCGATATGTGCTTCTTCCGGAAGTTTTATTATCTGACTTTCCGGAATTAGATCGATAACGTGATTGATTGCCTCAATCTCCTTTTCCCGGTCGGGAAGGATATTGGATTTTATAAATTTATCTTCAATTACAAAGGCAATATCTCTGGTAAAAATTTGGTTGTAATCCTTTAGAACCTTTGGCCTGTATACCTTTACCTTATATTTTTCCAGAACTCTGGCAACGGCATCCAGTTCCCTTACCATATCTTCTTCTTTGGGGTAAGTTCCGGCTTTTATATGTTCCCTAGATTTCGGGTCGTAAGCTTCCGAAAGATCGGGCGTACCTCCAAAACTTTCAGCGGTTCCCAACACTACCGCACGTAGCCTGGAGGTTTCATTCGTGATATGCAAATTCATAATGCAAATTTTTGCAAATATAAAAAAAGCCTCACTGTTAGATGAGGCTTTTCCTGATATATTAAGGGACCAATTATCTTTTGTCCACAGTTTGGAACTCACGATGAGTATGGCCGGTATAGATTTGTCTTGGACGGCCTATAGGTTCTTTATTTAGCCTCATCTCTCTCCATTGAGCAATCCAACCAGGAAGTCTACCAAGAGCAAACATTACAGTGAACATCTCAACAGGGATTCCTAAGGCACGATAAATTATTCCGGAATAGAAATCTACGTTTGGATATAATTTTCTATCTACGAAGTATTGATCTTCCAGAGCTTCTTTTTCAAGACCTTTGGCGATATCCAATACTGGATCTTCAACTCCTAATTGATCAAGCACCTCATCTGCAGATTTTTTAATGATCTTAGCACGTGGATCGAAGTTTTTGTATACCCGGTGCCCAAAGCCCATTAGTCTGAAAGGATCATCCTTATCTTTAGCCTTAGCCATAAATTTCTTAGTGTCTCCACCATCCTCTTTAATTTTTTCAAGCATTTCTATAACCGCCTGGTTAGCACCACCATGAAGTGGGCCCCAAAGTGCTGAAATACCTGCCGAAATAGAGGCGAAAAGTCCGGCGTGAGAAGAACCAACCATTCTAACAGTAGAAGTAGAACAATTTTGTTCGTGATCGGCGTGTAGGATTAGTAATTTATCCAAAGCATCAATCACCGATTGGTTTACTTCATACTTTTTACCAGGTTTCTCGAACATCATTTTATGAAGGTTCTCTACATAACCAAGGGAATCGTCTCCATAATTTAACGGAAGGCTGTGCTTTTTTCTTAAAGTCCAGGCTGCAAGAACCGGAAATTTACCAAGAATCTTTACAATAGCATTATACATATCCTGTTCAGAAGAAACATCAACACAGGATGGGTTAAAGGCTACAAGAGCACTTGTAAGCGAAGAAAGCACTCCCATGGGGTGTGCAGCTTTAGGAAACCCGTCCAAAATTTTCTTCATTTCCTCATCTACGGTAGACTGCTCTTTGATATCATCGTAAAACTTCTCTAATTGCTCTTTAGAAGGAAGGTCTCCAAAAATAAGCAGATAAGCTACCTCTAGAAAATCGGCTTTTTCGGCCAAATCTTCAATTGCATAGCCTCTGTATCTTAAGATACCTTTTTCTCCATCCAGAAACGTAATTCCGCTTTCGCAGCTTCCGGTGTTTTTGTAGCCGGGATCCAGGGTTATAACACCACTTTCACCCCGCAAACTTTTAATGTTTATACCAAGTTCATTTTCGGTACCTTCTACAACGGGAAATTCATATTTCTTTCCCTCTATTTCAAGTGTCGCTACTTTTGACATATCTTTTATAAAATATTAATTAAACATATTATCGATAGTCGCTAAGTTACAAATTAAAGCCTTAAAAAATGTCTTATGCAAGCATAAGATTTGACGATTAACCACTAATAATACAATTTTCTAAGAATTATTTTAAATAAAAAAAGCCTTTTGATATATCATCAAAAGGCTTTCGAAATTTAATTTTTAGAAAAAAATTAGATTTTAAAGGCTTTTCGCTGTGGAAAAAATGCTACTTCTCCAAGTTCCTCCTCAATCCTTATCAATTGATTATATTTTGCCATACGATCACTTCGTGAAGCTGAACCAGTCTTTATCTGGCCGGTATTAAGGGCAACAGCAAGATCGGCAATGGTATTATCTTCGGTTTCTCCGGAACGGTGGGACATCACGGAAGTATACCCTGCGTTATGTGCCATATTCACGGCTGAAATGGTTTCAGTAAGCGTACCGATTTGGTTTACTTTGATAAGGATAGAATTGGCGATACCTTCCTCAATTCCTCTTCCCAGTCTTTCTACGTTAGTTACGAATAGGTCATCTCCTACAAGCTGAACTTTATCTCCAATTAAATCGGTAAGGGCTTTCCAGCCTTCCCAATCATTTTCATCCATCCCATCTTCAATAGAAATTATAGGATATTTAGAGGCCAGCTCTGCAAGGTATTCGGCTTGTTCCTGGCTGGATCTGATTTTACCTGATTCTCCTTCGAATTTCTTATAGTCATATTTTCCGTTCTCGTAGAATTCGGCGGCGGCACAGTCAAGGGCGATCATTACATCGTCTCCTCCCTTGTAACCAGCTTTCTCAATTGCTTTAAGGATGGTATCCAAAGCATCTTCGGTTCCATCCAAGGTAGGTGCGAAACCACCTTCATCTCCAACCGCAGTGCTTAGACCACGGTCATGAAGTACTTTTTTAAGATTATGGAAGATCTCTGTTCCCATTTTAAGGGCTGCTGAGAAACTTTCGGCTTTTACCGGCATCACCATAAATTCCTGAAATGCGATAGGCGCATCACTATGTGAACCACCATTAATGATATTCATCATCGGTACAGGAAGCGTTTTAGCACTTACGCCACCAATATAGCGATATAATGGAAGTCCAAGCTCATTAGCGGCAGCCTTGGCTACTGCAAGAGAAACACCAAGAATGGCATTTGCCCCAAGCTTTCCTTTGTTGGGAGTGCCATCGAGTTCAATCATGGCCTGGTCGATAAGACTCTGTTCGTAAACAGAGAATCCAAGGAGTCTTTCAGAGATGATATCATTTACATTTTCAACGGCTTTGCTAACGCCTTTACCCATAAAATCCTTACCGCCATCACGAAGTTCTACAGCTTCATGCTCTCCTGTTGAGGCACCAGATGGCACAGCAAATCTTCCAATAGTTCCGGTTTCAGTTACTACATCTACCTCTACGGTAGGGTTTCCTCTTGAATCAAATATCTGACGGGCGTGAATATCTATAATTGCACTCATAGTCTTTTTTTTTAGTTATTTTTTGAGGTATGCAAGATACAAATAGCAGGCTTAAAATACGAGTGAAACCGGTAGTTTTAAGCCATTTATAACATTAGTTATTAACGAAATCGTTTTCTTTACGCTAATAAAAAGAGCAAAACTTTGTCTTATCTCGGGCTTAAAATATTAAAAATAAAAAAGATCAGAATTTGATGATTCTGATCCTTATAATTTCCGTCCTTTCTTTGATCCTGATGTCATTAAAACCATAAATCAAGTTTATTTTAAAAGAAGCATTTATGGCGGAAAGCATAATTCCTTTGTCATTTCTTATACAGGGAAGTAAGATGTTTATTCACAAACGTCATTCTTCCACTGAACCTTGAACTCGTGTAAAAATGTTAGAAAATGAAAAATGCAGAGTAGTAGTAATCCCGTCATTGGCGAATCCTCATGATTTTGAGGCTTCAATTCAGAATTAAAATTTCAATATAAAAAAATCCCAAAATTTAAAGATTTTGGGATTTTCAATTTTTAGTTTTTTATTGAAATTAATTAAGCTTTCGCTCTTTTTATTCTGTCCAGAAATTCATCAAATAAATAGCTCGCATCGTGCGGCCCCGGACTTGCTTCAGGGTGATATTGTACGGAGAAACAGTTTTTGTTTTTCAAGGCTATTCCGCCAACGGTATCATCATTGATGCACATATGGGTTATTTCAACATCGGGATGAGCTTCGGTTTCTGCTTTATCTACAGAAAATCCATGATTTTGAGAAGTTATCTCTCCCTTCTTTGTTTTAAGGTTTAGGACCGGGTGATTGATTCCGCGGTGGCCATGGTGCATTTTATAGGTTTTAATCCCATTTGCGATGGCAATTACCTGGTGCCCAAGACAAATTCCGAAGAGAGGGTGATCCTGATCAAGTATCTTCTTTGTAAGGTTTATGGCCTCACTTAATGGCTGAGGATCTCCAGGCCCATTAGATAGAAAATAACCATCAGGGTTCCAGTCATTCATTTCCTCGTAAGTGGCGTTATAAGGAAATACTTTTACATACACATCCCTATCAGCAAGGTTGCGAAGGATGTTCTTCTTTATCCCAATATCCAGTGCAGCAACACGGTAAGTCGCGTTTTCACTACCGAAATAATATGGCTCTTTTGTTGATACTTTTGAAGCCAGTTCCAGACCGTTCATATCGGGTACTTCTTCCAGTTCCTTTCTTAATTCTTCGATATTATCTACATCTGTAGAAATAATGGCATTCATAGCCCCATTTTCCCTGATGTAAGTTACCAGCGCACGGGTATCCACGTCAGAGATTCCAAAGATGCCACTTTCTTCAAGAAAGCTCTCCAGAGAAGCATCGGCTGCAGGCCGGGAATAGGTATAATTGAAATTTTTGCAAATAAGTCCGGCGATCTTTGCCTTACCAGATTCATTGTCTTCTTTCGTGGTTCCGTAATTCCCAATATGGGCGTTGGTCGTGACCATTAACTGCCCGTAATAAGAGGGATCGGTAAAGATCTCCTGATAACCGGTCATTCCGGTATTAAAACAGATCTCGCCGGTGGCGCTTCCATCTTTATCTCCTATAGCCTTTCCGTGAAATACAGTTCCATCGGCCAGAAGAATAATCGCTTTTTTTCGGGTTTGATACTTCATTGTAACTATTACTTATTTGAGTTGTGTTGTGGGTTCTCCGCCTTAACGGAAATTATACTTTTATTGTTTAGCTTTCGTCTTTTCGGAAATATCTAATTTCATTATAATATATAAAAAAAGGATAAACCCGAGAGCTTATCCTTTTTTGAATTTATAAGAGAATGAATCATTCTATTCTTCTTTTTTATCCTCTTTAGTTGAAGATTTATCTTCAGTTTTGGTTTCTGCTTTTGGAGCAGCCGAATCAGAGGCTTTCTTCCTACCAGCTCTACGAGTAGATTTTTTCTTCTCTGGTTTGGTAAGGTTATAAGTTTCGTTGTAATCAACTAACTCGATAAGGGCCATATCGGCGTTATCTCCAAGTCGGTTCCCAAGTTTAATAACTCTGGTGTAACCTCCAGGGCGATCTCCCACTTTTGGAGCAACCTCACGGAACAATTCCGCAACAGCTTCTTTCTGGCGAAGTTTACTAAAAACAATTCTACGATTGTGTGTAGTATCTTCTTTGGACTTCGTTACCAAAGGTTCTACAAAAACTTTCAAAGCTTTTGCCTTAGCAATGGTAGTGTTAATTCTCTTGTGCTCGATTAAAGAGCAGGCCATATTGGCAAGCATAGACTTTCTGTGAGCGGTCTTTCTGCCTAAATGGTTAATTTTCTTTCCGTGTCTCATTGTTCTGTTCTTTATTCATTTTCCCAAAGCCAGGTCTTCCGCCGGCTTTTATGGAAAACTACTTATATATTAGTCCTTATCTAATTTGTATTTTGAAAGGTCCATTCCAAAGTTTAAACCTTTATTGCTTACCAACTCTTCTAATTCGGTAAGAGACTTCTTTCCGAAGTTTCTGAATTTCATCAGATCGTTTTTGTTGTAAGAAACAAGGTCACCAAGGGTATCAACCTCTGCTGCTTTCAAGCAATTCAATGCTCTAACCGAGAGATCCATATCTACCAGCTTTGTTTTAAGCAACTGTCTCATATGAAGAGATTCTTCATCATAAGTTTCAGTTTGCGCTATCTCATCTGCTTCAAGCGTGATACGCTCGTCAGAGAATAGCATAAAGTGATGAATAAGAGTTTTTGCAGCTTCGGTAAGTGCATCCTTAGGGTGAATAGAACCATCGCTTACGATTTCAAAAACAAGTTTTTCGTAGTCGGTTTTTTGCTCTACACGATAGTTTTCGATGCTATACTTAACGTTTTTAATTGGCGTAAAGATAGAATCTGTAAAAATAGTCCCTAAAGGAGCGTTTGCTTTTTTGTTTTCTTCTGCCGGAACATAGCCTCTGCCTTTTTCAACAGTGATCTCCATATTCAGGTTAACCTTTTTATCAAGATTACAAATCACCTGGTCTGGATTTAACACCTGGAAACCAGAGATAAATTTCTGAAAATGACCCGCAGTAAGTTGTTCTTCACCTGAAACAGAAATTGTAACGGCTTCGTTATCTATTTCATCAATTTGCCTTTTAAACCTAACTTGTTTCAGGTTTAGGATAATTTCTGTTACGTCTTCTACTACGCCAGGGATGGCAGAGAATTCGTGATCTACACCTTCGATGCGTACCGAAGTAATTGCGAATCCTTCCAGTGAAGATAATAACACTCTTCTTAAAGCGTTACCAACGGTCAATCCATAACCAGGTTCCAAAGGGCGAAATTCGAATTTCCCCTCGAAATCTGTAGAATCAATCATTATAACTTTATCGGGCTTTTGAAAATTTAGTATTGCCATATTACGACTTCTGTGAATTATTATTTCGAATATAATTCGACGATGAATTGTTCATTTATATTTTCCGGGATCTGAATACGTCCTGGTACAGAAACAAAAGTTCCTTGTTTTGTTTCATTGTTCCAGGTAATCCATTCATAAACACTGCTTGAATTAGCAAGAGATTCCTGGATAGCCTGAAGAGATTTTGATTTTTCGCGAACACCAACTACATCACCAGCTTTCAATTGGTAAGAAGGAATGTTTACCAATTCACCGTTCACGGTTATATGCCTGTGAGACACCAATTGTCTCGCGGCTCTTCTTGAAGGAGCCACACCCATTCTAAAAACCACGTTGTCTAAACGGGATTCACATAACTGTAAAAGCACTTCCCCGGTAATTCCCTGAGAACGGGTCGCTTTTTTAAACATATTACTGAATTGACGCTCTAAAATACCATAGGTATATTTAGCTTTTTGCTTCTCCATTAACTGGATAGCATATTCTGATTTTTTCCCGCGACGACGGTTGTTACCGTGTTGCCCAGGAGGATAATTTCTTTTCTCGAAAGATTTATCGTCTCCAAAAATAGCTTCACCGAATTTACGGGCTATTTTAGTTTGTGGACCTGTATATCTTGCCATTACATTTAAATTTGGTAGAGAGGGATTATGAATTAAGGCATTTCTCCTTCGATAATCTTAACTCCTCTCTTAATTATTATATTTGTATTAAACTCTACGTCTTTTAGGAGGACGACATCCGTTGTGTGGTAATGGAGTAACATCGATGATCTCGGTTACTTCAATCCCGCTGTTATGAATAGAACGGATAGCAGATTCCCTACCATTACCCGGTCCTTTTACATAAACTTTCACTTTACGTAAACCAGCTTCGTGTGCCACTTTAGATGCATCTTCTGCAGCCAATTGGGCAGCATAAGGAGTGTTCTTTTTAGAACCCCTGAAGCCCATTTTACCAGCAGATGACCAGCTAACAACATCACCGTTCTTATTGGTTAAAGACACAATAATGTTATTAAAAGAAGCAGTAACATGTGCTTGTCCGTTAGACTCAACAGTTACTTTACGTTTTTTTTGAGTTGTCTTCTTTGCCATATTACTTACTATTTAGTTGCTTTTTTCTTGTTAGCAACTGTTTTTCTTCTTCCTTTTCTCGTTCTAGAGTTATTTTTGGTACGCTGACCTCTCAAAGGCAATCCAGTTCTGTGACGGATTCCTCTATAGCACCCAATATCCATAAGGCGCTTAATACTCATTTGAACTTCAGTACGTAATTCTCCTTCGATTGTATAATCACCAACAGCTTCCCGAATACGACCAATTTCTTCGTCGCTCCAGTCTGAAACTTTTGTACTTTCATCTACTTTGGCTGCGGCCAGGATTTTTTGCGCCCTGCTTTTGCCAATTCCGAAGATATAGGTTAACGCTATAACTCCTCGCTTTTGTTTTGGTATATCAACCCCTGCAATTCTTGCCATAATTAGCCTTGTCTTTGTTTAAATCTAGGATTCTTTTTGTTAATTACGTAAAGCCTGCCTTTTCTGCGCACAATTTTGCACTCGGCACTTCTCTTCTTTATTGATGCTCTAACTTTCATCTCTTTAGGTTTTTGTGCTCCCGGCAAACGATACAAAATTCGTATCCAGGATATTCAGCTATCAAATTTTTTCAGATTGCAAAAGTACTGAAAATTTTATAAATAGCTCAAATTACTTTTAATATCTGTAAGTTATGCGAGCCTTACTTAAATCGTAAGGGCTCATTTCCAGTTTAACTTTATCTCCGGGCAACAGCTTGATATAGTGCATACGCATTTTACCCGAAATATGTGCGGTCACAACGTGCCCGTTTTCCAATTCCACCCTAAACATTGCATTAGACAATGCTTCAATGATGGTTCCGTCTTGCTCTATCGCTGGTTGTTTTGCCATAATTAAGCTACTGCTTTTCTGTTTTTACCTGTTTTCATCAATCCGTCATAATGCCTGTTAAGCAAATATGAATTCACCTGTTGCATAGTATCTATTGCAACTCCTACCATAATAAGCAACGAGGTTCCTCCAAAGAACAATGCCCATCCGGCTTGTATTCCTAATAAAGACTGCACTATAGCAGGGAACACTGCAATAATAGCCAGAAATACAGATCCAGGGAGCGTGATTTGAGACATGATTCGGTCTAAAAAGTCTGCCGTTTCACTGCCAGGACGTATCCCGGGAATAAACCCTCCGCTGCGCTTAAGATCATCAGCCATTTTATTGGTAGGCACGGTAATAGCCGTATAAAAGTAGGTAAACACTATAATTAACAGTGCAAATACTACATTATACCAAAAACCGAACATATCGCTAAAAGCGGCCGTTACTCCCTGGGCAGTTTCAGAATCTGAAAGACCGGCAACTGCTGCAGGAATAAACATAATGGCCTGAGCGAAGATAATTGGCATTACCCCTGAAGCATTAAGCTTAAGCGGAATGTATTGTCTTGACCCAAACACATTTTTCTCATAACCACCGGAAGCGGTTCTTCGGGCATACTGAACCGGAATCTGGCGCACAGCCATCACCAACATTACAGAAGCCAGAATTATCGCAAACCAGATTACTAATTCAATAAGGATCATAATTAAACCACCATTAGACTCAAATACTCTGGAAGCAAATTCCTGAATAAAAGCAAGTGGCAAGGTCGCAATGATACCTACCATAATTAATAATGAAATACCATTACCAATACCCTTATCTGTAATTTTCTCACCTAACCACATAGCGAAAATACACCCGGTGGTAAGAATAATCACCGAGGCTGCTACGAAAGTAACAGTATCTCCCAGAAGAAAAGCACTTGATGGCAGGGTTGAAAAGAGGTTATAAATATAACCAGGCCCCTGAACAAGCGTGATAGCAATTGTTAGCCATCTGGTAATCTGATTGATTTTCCTTCTACCGCTTTCGCCTTCCTTTTGCAGTTTTTGCAGATAAGGAATTGCAATTCCCATAAGCTGCACCACAATAGAAGCAGAGATGTAAGGCATAATCCCTAAGGCAAACACCGATGCATTTGAAAACGCTCCCCCGGTAAATGCATTAAGGAGGCCTAATATACCTCCTTCAGTTTGGCTGGACAGGTTTGCGAGCTGTGAAGCATCTATCCCTGGTAGCACCACCTGTGCTCCAAAACGGTATACTAATAATAGACCGAGGGTTACTAAAATTCTGTTTTTTAGTTCCTCGATCTTCCAAATATTCTTAATAGTATTGATGAATTTCATTGGGCTATCTATTATAAAGTAACAACTTCACCTCCGGCAGCTTCAATAGCTTCTTTAGCTGAGGCTGTAAATTTATGAACAGATATTTTCAACTTTGCTTTTAATTCACCTCTTCCTAATATCTTAACAAGTTCGTTTCTTCCGGC
>NZ_DATCSO010000036.1:0-14821 GCF_036568425.1 Salegentibacter sp.
AAAATTAAAACTGCTACTTCAATAAAATATTTTGAGTTGGACAATATTTAAAGGTAGGTTTTCCTAAGAAAGAAAATATTTATATTTCGTTAAAAGCAGCTTCACCATCAATGAAAAATTCAGCAGGGAATAAAAAAAGGCTTCACATTTCTGTGAAGCCTTGATTTTTCTAGTAGCGGGAACTGGACTCGAACCAGTGACCTTCGGGTTATGAGCCCGACGAGCTACCTACTGCTCTATCCCGCGATATCGACTGCAAATATACAGTCATTTTTTATTTCTCCAAAGCTTTATTGCAAATATTATATTACCCAATTCATAGCATTGAGCCTATCCTTTCTTTCAAAAGTTTTCACTTTCGCAAGAACCAAATGATTTTTTAATTCCATAGATTTTTTAAAAAGTTTATCGTTAGTAACCACGGCTATCTTTTCAAAATCTTGGGGATGCGAAAAATGAAATTCCAGGGTCTTCAAAAATGCCGGGATTGAAATACCTTCATCCGATGTATCCTCGAGGTATAAACAAATAGGCGATACCACCTCTAAGCGATCCTTAATTGCAGCAAGGATATCCTCCATTTTATTTTTATCGATTTCTTCATTGACTATGAACCCGACAACGTTATTTGCAAAAGCAAAGGTTTCTTCCATTATGGCACAAATAGGTTAAATATAGCCTCTAAGTTAATAAAAGAATTTATATAAAGCTTACTGTTCAATATTAACCGCCTCAAAAGAAGTTAATTCCCCTTGCTCAAAGGAAACTCTTATTTCAATCGGGTTACAACAGTTTTCACAATCTTCAATATAAGCCTGGCGGCTAACCGAAGTATCCAGTAACACAGAAATTTCCCGCCAGCAATAGGGACATTGAAAAAATTGTTCAAACATTATAATCCAACATTTAGTAACTGCCCGGTAAGCTGGAGCAATTCCAGTTCTGCAAGTTTAGCATCATACTTGGCAAGATTCAGACTGGTTCGGGCTTCGAGAAGATTGATCTGTGCCTGTCGAAATTCTATAGAAGTAATACGGCCCAGCTTGAATTGTTCTTCTGAGCGTTCAAAATTATCCTTATTGGTAGCGACGTTTTCTACCTGAACCCGATATATGTAAAGCCTATTTTGATAATTACCCCAGGCATTTGCAATGTTTCGTTTTACTTCCAGTTCTATTTGCTTTTTTAACAGTTCCTGGTTCTCGTTGTTAATCTTAGCATTCTGCACCTGAACGCTGGTGCGACCTCCATCAAAAAGATTCCAGTTTAGGCTGATTCCCGCCGAAATTCCATCGGTGGTAGTGGTGCTTCCGGGGAAAAAGGCTGATGCCGCGCTTCTGTTCCTGTTCCAACCATAAGAGCCTGTAAGGTCTACCGTAGGTAAGTAACCTGCTTTGCTTATCTTAATAGCATAATCGCTGATATTGAGATTTTTCTCCATCTGCAATAAAGAAACATTATTCAGGGCTGCCTCTTCCACAAAAGCCTCCAATTGAAGTCGCGGGATAAATTCAACCGCAGTATCTACTATAAACCCTTTATTGGTAATTTCCCGGTTAAGCAAGACATTTAAATCGCGTTTGGTGTTATGAAGTAGCTGTCGTGTTTCCAGCAGATTAATGCTATCATTGTTAACATCTACCCTGGCATTTAAAACCGCTAGATTATTCGCTTGCCCATATTCAAACTGATATTGGGCTCTTGTGACCCGCTCCTCTGAAGTTTCCAGCACACCCTGTAGAACTTCAATATTTTGAGTAAGGCGAGCGATCTCATAGTAAACGCTCATAAGCTGTAGGATGGTATTCTCTATAGTCTCCCTGGCTTCAAGTTGCGAAAGATTATATTGTTCCTTAAGACTTTTAAAATTGTATAATCTTCCCAGCCCGTCAAACAAGGTATAATCCAAATTAATTGAAGCATTATACCTGTTACTTTCTATACCTTTTTGATCTACGTTCTCACGGCCTTCGGGCTCTGTAAGTCTATCATTAAGATCATAACCAGCCCCGGCTTGCCCCCTAAGCCTCGGTAAATATCCTGAATTAAGTATTCCCTTATTATTCTTTGCGATCTCTACCTGGTTTCTGGCAATTTTTATTCCGAAGTTATTCTCCAGGGCTCGGGCAATAGCTTCATCCTTGGTAATAATCTCCTGCTCCTGAGATGAAACCTGAAATACGGCTAAAAGAACGATTACTAACGTAAGTCTAAGTTCTTTCTTCATGCTCTTTTTCTTCTTTTTGTTCTCTAATTGCACGCTCTACATCCTCATTGCTCACTCGGTTTCCAGTTACCAGCCATTTACCCCCCACCTTAATATTATTGCTTATAGACAGCAACAATGGGAGTAATAAAAGAGTTAAAACCGTAGCGATAGCAATTCCGTAGGAAATAGATATTGCCATCGGTTTCAGAAACTGAGCCTGCCTGCTTTTTTCAAGCAGCAAGGGTGCCATTCCGGCAATGGTGGTTACCGAGGTAAGGAAAATAGCTCTAAACCTTGCCCTTCCTGCTTCGTATAATGCCTCTTCGAATTTCATTCCAGCCCGTAGATTACCATTTAATTTACTAATCAATACCAACCCATCGTTAACCATAATTCCGATAAGAGCAATGATTCCCAAGGCTGAAAGTATATTTACAGGAAAATCGTGAATCCAATGTCCCCAGGCAACTCCAATGACGCTGAAAGGAATCATTAGCATTAATAAAAATGGTTGACTGTAACTCCTGAAGGTAAAGGCTATAGTAGCATAAATGAGAAATAATATTACCGGAAGAACGCCTCTGGCAGAATCAGTCAATTTTTTTGCTTCGCGGTTCTGTCCCTCGTAGGAAACTCCTAAACTAGGATATTTCACAAGCAGATCGGGCATTATGTTATTTTTAATATCGGAAATTATTTCTGTCGGACTTCCGTTAGGATCTTCCATATCGGCACTTACCCTGATTTCCCGCATGCCATCCAGGTGGCTTATGGATTCTGTTCCTCTTATGATTTCGTAAGTAGCTATCTCATTAAAAGGCACCCGGCTTCCCGAAGAAGTAGTAAGGCGCATATCATCCAGATCATTAATAGAAGACCTGTTTTCGCGATTGTAACGCACCCATACCCTAATTTCATCCTGGCCACGTTGAAAACGTTGCGCCTGAGCCCCAAAAAAGGCGTTACGTACCTGCCGCATCACTTCACTTAAATCAAGACCCAGAGCATAAGCGTTATCTTTTAACTGAATATTAATTTCTTTTATCCCCTTTGGGTCGTTATCTTTTACATCTTTCAGAAGAGGGTTATTCTCAAAATTTTGTTTCAGTTCTTCCTTGGCAGCTTCGAGTTCCCCAAGATTGTTACCCAATAAGGAAACCGAAACCGGATCTCCCCCAAAATTACCTCCCGAGCCAAAGGTGAGGCTTTCAACCCCAAACACAGGTCCTACTTCTTCCCTTATAGCATTGGTGATTTCCGGAGAACCAAAATCTCTTTCCTCGCCTGGTAATAAATTCACCTGCAAAGAAGCTTTATTATTTCCCGGTCCTACTCTTTTTATAATATTCTCGATCACCGGTACATTGTCGGTTTGTCTTGCTGTATAATCTTCGTTCACTCTCCAGGCGGCCTCTTCCACCATAGAAATTATAGAATCGGTACGAGATGGATTAACACCCTCCGCCATTAAAAGATCAATACTCACCCTATCACTGGCTACACTGGGAAAAAAACTAACTCTAATCCAGTTACCACCAATCGCTCCAATGGTAAGTATTAAAATTGAGGCCAGGATTCCCAAAGAGAGAATTTGCTGTCGCAATACAAATTTTAAGATAGGACTATAAAATTTATCCCTGTTATAGCGCATAATACGATCTCCAAGCTTATTTATCTCCCTCATTTTACTGAAAAAGCCGGTCTTTTTCTTTTCTGGCACCTCATTTTTCTTTTGCCGTAAAGCTTTAGAATGAGCAATGTGGGCAGGAAGAATAATAAGGGCTTCTACTAAAGAAACGCTCAGAGTCAGGATGACTACAGTTGATACCTCACTGAAGAACTCTCCTATGCGACTATCCAAAAACAAAAAGGCTGAAAAGGCGAGAACGGTTGTGATTATTGCTGAAATGATTGGGGGCACTACCTCCATCGTTCCATCGAGAGCAGCCTGAACGGGTGATTTCCCCATCTCGTAATGCTGATAGATATTTTCACCAATCACAATACCATCATCAACCAGGATCCCAATCACGATAATCATCCCAAAGAGGGATAACACATTAATAGTTACACCAAACTGACCAGCAAAAATAAACATCCCCAGAAAAGCGACTGGCAGGCCGAAAGCCACCCAAAATGCCAAACGAATATTCAGAAAAAGCGCAAGAAAGAATATTACCAAAAGAATTCCTATAGCTCCGTTTTCCATAAGAAGTCGGGTACGTTGGCCTAGAGTAATAGAAGAATCTGAAACAACATCTAATCGTATATTACTGCTTTTGGAATTATAATCGGCAATATATTTTTTTACTGAGGAAGCAGCAGATAACAAATCCTCATTGTTCGTGTTGCTAATAGAAACATTAACGGCAATATTTCCATTGAAATAAGAGGCATTGGGCGTCTCGCTAAATTGATCCCGTACTGTGGCTATATCGCTAAGTCGTGTGATTTGCCCACTTTCTGAAGAACGCACAACCAGGTCATTAAGGGCATCGGCATAGTAGGAACGGCTGTTTGCTCTAATTAAATAGTCTTCAGCATCGGTTTTAATAGTCCCACCGGTACTCAAAATATTGGATGATCCTACAGTGCGAGCAACCTCCTCAAAGGTGAGGTTATAGGCAAGTAAATCGTTTTGACTAACCGCAATTTCAATCTCTTCCTGTGGAAAGCCAGAGATTTCTATCTGGGAGATTCCATCTATTCTTCTCAGGTCATTCTCGATCTGCTCACTAATTCGTTTTAAAGTAACAAGTGGAACTCCTTCCCCGCTTATTGCAAAACTTATAGAAGGACGAATCCTTTCTTGTTTTGAAACTACCAGGGGTTCCATTCCCCCTGGAAAAGTGGGAACACGATCCACCGCATTCTTCACTTCGGTGAGCATTACATCAATATTTTCACCCTGTTCTATCTCTACTGTAATAGAACCGCCACTCTCACGTGCTACAGAGGTCACCCTGTCTATTCCCACAAGACCTTTAAGGTTGTCTTCAATCTTGAGAATTATTCCCTCTTCGATCTCTTCAGGAGCTGAACCGGGGTAATTCACACTTATATTTATAATCTTGGAATCTGTAAGCGGAAAAAAGGAGGAATTCAGGCTAAAGATTCCTACCAGACCAAAAATTGCAAATGCGAGGATGACCACGTTTACGGCAACCTCATATTTAATAAAGTAACTTATTAATTTTCTCACAACTAAAGGGTTTTAGTAGTGTCTTCCTGCTGAATCTGCACTACCTGACCGGGATAAGCCCCGGGAACAGGTGCTGAAATCAGTTTAGTCCCGTCTTCCAATCCCTTAATCACCACACTTTTCGAAGTAAAATATACGGGATCAACTTCCTGGAGGGCGAGAATACTATCCCGAACCACATACACCTTAGAGCGATCTATTAATAGCTCCCTGGCAATCTCAATGGCATTTTCCTCATCGCGGGCATCGAGTTTTGCCTCCAGATACATTCCCTCACGAATATCAGGATCTTCAACTTTTATAAACACTTGAATAGTTTGGGATTGCCGATCTACCCTTGCATTTATTCGTATCACTGTGCCGGTATAGGTTTTGGTTTTCTCAAGATTCTGAAGAGAAACCTCTTCTCCAACTTTCAAGAGATCTGTAAATCTTTTAGGGACCGCTACTTCCAATTCATAAACAGTTGGATCTATAAATTCTCCAAGTTTTTGCCCCGGACGAACCAGAGTTCCGGGATTTACGGCGGCTTCAGTTAGTACCCCATTAAATGGAGCACGTATGGTAAATTTACTCAGCCGTTCTTCCAGATTTTTTATTTCATAATATGCAGAGATAATTCCCCGACCTGTAATGAAGTACTTTTCTTTTTCAGTATTCATTTCGGGTAAGGGTGGAGTGGTTTTATTTACATCAAAATTAGTTAAATAGGCTTGCCATTTCTCAAAAGCTTCAGGGTAATCCATTCGCAAATCAGGCATAACAGAGGTAATCGTATTATATAACCCGCTTTTTGCCGAAAGTACGCCTGCATAATATTCCTGAGCATTGATATTAAGAAGCACCTGTCCACGGGAGTATTCCTGCCCGGGCCTGAAATTTTTGCTACTGGACTGGAAGATTCCCTGAACTTCAGAAAACAATTCCAGCTTTTTTAGAGCAGTTACATTTCCGTTGGCGGGAATTACAATGGGAACCGTACGATTTCTGACGGTATCAACAAATACATTTTTAACGGTTTTCCTTGCCTCAGGAACCTCTTGCACATTACTATCTATAATTGCTTTAGCTCCGAATATTGCCAATACAATCAGCAATATTCCTAAAATCGAAAGAATAATTTTTCTTAAATCCATACGGCGGTTAGACTAACAAAGCCTGAAATAGTTTAATAAACAATATATAAATTAAGCATAACGGTCAAGGTCTTCCTGCAGCTCTTCCCATTTTTGCATTAATTCCTCCAGGTCCTTTTTCGTTTTATTATATTTTTCAAGAAAATCTGGTCTCGCCATAGCTTCTTCATAGTTTGTAGCGAGTTCGACATCCTTATTTTTGATCTCTTTTTCCAGTTTCCCAATCCTGGATTCGGTATTGCTAAGTTTATTCTTAAGGGATTTTATCTTTTTCTGATCTTTGTAAGATTGTTTCCCTTCGTCTGTCCGGTTGCTCTTCACTGCCTGTGCAACTTCATCTTTCTTTTCTATGGCACGCATATTTTCAGCCTGGCGTTGTTCCAGGTAAAAATCGATATCACCAAGATACTCCTTTATCTTCCTGTTTTTGAATTCATATACAGTTTTTGTAAGCCCCTGAAGAAAATCCCTGTCGTGAGAGACTAGAATTAAGGTGCCCTCAAAATTTTTAAGGGCCTGTTTTAGTACATTTTTAGATTTGATATCAAGATGGTTGGTAGGCTCATCCATTACCAGAACATTAAAGGGTTGAAGCATCAATTTTGCCAGTGCCAGTCGGTTACGCTCCCCTCCTGAGAGGACTTTCACCTTTTTATCTACCTCTTCTCCCCTAAATAAAAATGAACCCAGAATGTCCCTTACCTTGCTCCGGTTCTTTTCATTGGCAGCATCAATCATTGTATCATGTACCGTTTTTTCGCCATCAAGATATTCTGCCTGATTTTGCGCAAAATACCCTATCTGGACATTATGCCCCAGTTTTAACTTTCCGGTATGTGATATTTCATCAACAATTATCTTAGCCAGAGTGGTTTTTCCTTGTCCGTTTTGTCCTACAAAAGCTATTTTACTGCCACGTTCAATAAGCAGATTAATATTTTCCAGCACCTGGTTCTCGCCGTAAGCTTTTCCTACATTTTCAGCCTCAATAACCACTTTTCCCGGTTGCACCGAAACAGGAAAATGGATGCTCATTACACTATTATCATCTTCGTCTACTTCAATACGGTCTATTTTATCCAGCTTTTTCACGAGGGATTGAGCCATAGAAGCTTTTGAAGCCTTTGCTTTAAATTTCTCTATGAGTTTTTCATTTCGCTCTATTTCTTTTTGCTGATTCTTTTGGGCTGCCAGTTGTTGCTCACGAAGTTCATGGCGAAGTTCCAGGTATTCTGAATAAGATTTTTTAAAATCGTAAATCTTTCCGAGAGAAATTTCAATGGTTCGGTTTGTTACATTATCAAGAAACATTTTATCGTGTGAGACAATAACCACGCATCCCGGATAATTGGTAAGAAAGCTTTCCAGCCATATAATACTTTCAATATCGAGGTGGTTAGTAGGCTCATCAAGCAGTAAAATATCATTATTCTGAAGCAGGATCTTAGCCAATTCAATCCTCATTCTCCAACCCCCGGAAAAGGTGTCGGTGACCTTATCAAATTGATCCCGGGTAAAACCAAGCCCTAAAAGCACTTTTTCGGTATCACCCTGATAATTATACCCACCTATTATTTCATATTGATGAGTAACTTCGCTCAATTCCTGAATCAGGTCTGAATAAGATTCAGTCTCATAATCTGTTCTTGTAGCAAGCTGGGTATTGATGTGATCAATCTTTTTTTCCAGCATTTTGATCTCTTCAAAGGCCTGTTGGGCTTCTTCCACCACCGTTCGTCCCTGAACAAAATCTATATCCTGTTTTAAAAAGCCTATCTTAAGCTCTTTCTCCTTAGCTATCTGTCCCTCGTCATATTCCTGTTCTCCCGCCAGAATTTTAAGCATTGTCGATTTCCCGGCACCGTTTTTTCCAATAAGGCCAACCCGGTCACCACCGTTTAATCTAAAGGTCACTTTTTCAAAAAGGTATTCCCCACCAAAGGAAACGGACAGATTATGAATATTAAGCATTTATGGTTTTTATTTTTGCAAATATGCCTAAATTTACCTTGCAAAAAAAATGAGATGAAGTTCCTAAAAGGCAAAAAGATATATAGTATTTTATTCGGTGTCTGTCCCGTTTGTCACGAGGAAAGTATGTACAAGGAAAACAACCCCTATAAATTAAATCGCATTTTTGATATGCACGAGCGATGCTCTAATTGCGGAACAAAATATAAGATAGAGCCTTCTTTTTTTTACGGCGCTATGTATGTGAGTTATGCTGTAGGTGTGGCCTTTGCCGTAGCCGCTTTTATTATTGCGCATTTATTTTTTGGCGCCGGTTTAATGATTTCCTTTTGGGCAATTATAGGGACATTAATTGTTTTTATGCCGGTGATTATGCGGCTTTCCAGAAATATCTGGATCAATTTCTTTATGAATTACAGAAAAGAAGCGGGCAACACTCATCAAGCTGAATAATGTTTTTTGGTATAGCGGGCCAAATCCACTTCTGGTGGTAAAGCTTCCCCGGTTTCAGTTAGTTTAAGAAGTTCTTCTGAAAGCACCGGCGAAACCAACATTCCCCTACTTCCAAAGCCATTGCAACAATATAGGTTTTTATATTCAGGGTGCTGGCCGGCCAAGGGCCTTCTATCCTTGCTGGCAGGCCTGATTCCGGCTACCTGGTCTACCACATCAAATTTACAGCTTATTACCGCCGAAAGCTTTCGAATTAATTCTTCACGTGCTTCGGGGGTAGGTTCAGGAGAATTATCCCGATTGTTATAAGTAGCGCCCACGCGATACAGATTATTGCCTATAGGAATTATGAATACCGAAGATTTTATGATCTCATTCATCTGAAGTTCTTCAGAATATACTGTAATATATTCTCCTTTATTCCCCGACATAGGTAAATAATTAAAAAAGGGATTATTTTTAAGCCCAAAGCCTTCACAAAATATTATTTTTTTAGCTCTAAGGCCTTTGTATTCCAGATGTTCTTCCTGAATTTCAAGAGCATCATATTCAAAACTCTCAAAAGTAATTTTATCTTGTTTCCTTAAATAGCTTCCGTATTCAGAGATCATAAGCTCTGTGTTTACGGTACCCGTATGCAGAAGTTCCCCGAAGGAATAATCTGATTTTACACAGGGATTGAGTTGCTTTTTAAGATCTGTATTTAGAAATTTAGAAAGTCCAGGTTTATCGGCAGCAGAAAACCAGTTGTTTTGTTCTTCAACAGAATTAAATCTTCTATAGATATTACGGGGATAAAACAATTTCACCCGAAGCTTCTCTTCTATATTCTTATAAAAAGGTATTGCCAGCGCCAATTGTTCATCGGCTTTCCAGGCCAGGGTGAAGCGTTTTAAAATCACGGGATTGATAAGGCCGGCTGCCGCAACAGAAGCTTTTTGGATTCCACCTTCAAACACCTTATAACTGCGCCCGTTTTCTTCAAGACGTTCACAAACAGAAATCCCGCTTAGGCCTAAACCAACTACTATATAGTCTAACATAATTTAAAAATAAAGTTTCTGTAGGAAATAAAAAAACTCCCCGATTTAATTCACTAAAAAAGCGTCCGGAAGGGACGCTTTAGTTTTTTATTTTCAAGAAGGAACTAATTAATAGTTCCACATATCCTGCTCAAAATTTCGAATTTGCTCTTTTATGCGTTCAGACTCCAACAATTGCATAAATGCATTATCAACAATATAATCGTTTATCTGGCGATCGCCCTGTACATTTTCTTCCTGATAGATTACTCCATTAAACCGTCTGGCATTAAGCAAATGGTCAAAGCTTATACTTTGTGAGGTATTGCCTCCGCTAAAAGCTTTATTCTTATGCAACAATTCCCGGGCATCGGGAAACCAAATCCAAAAAAGTTCTACCAGATCGGTTTGACCAGAATCAATAAAGTTAACATCGGGAGCAACGGGCGCAATCCCGAGTAAACGGTATTTCAATTCTGCCTGTCTTTTGTCAAAATACCACATCCCGCGGATATGATATTCAGCAATATCGGCAGCGCTAAGGTCACGTCTATCAATAAACTGTTCGTCTACCTGTTCTCCGGCGTTGTATTGCTCAATTCCAAGGTCAGTGGTATCAACTTTAGAAAGGGTTGCCTGAATATCTTTAAGGGAACGTTTTTCAGTAAAATACGAATCGGCATAAATATTCTCAATTGTTCCATCCTTGATACCTTTCATAAGGATGTCGTAAAGCGAACGTCGATTGCCACCAATATTATTAGTATCAATAGGGTAAAACAACGGGAAATTCACTCTTTCGTCCAGGTCTATTATTTCCCAAACATTTTTAGACCAAAGCACATCTCTGTCTTCAATGTAACCATATTCCAGGGGTTCATCATTAAGATCACTTAAGCGCTGAGCTTCGGTTTGTTTACCGATATCTTCAGGGCTTTTGGCGTTCAAAATATTTGTCTGCCCAAAGGAAACTGTGGTAACTAACAGCAGTGTTATAGCAAATAATCCTCTCCAGCTCATGGTCATAAATTTTATTAATTAGTAAGCTCAATTACTACGGGAGCTACTTTTTTCAGCATATATCCAGAATTATTAGATAAACGCGCATTGATGTCAAATATTGTAACATTCTCTCCTCTTCCTGCACGCCTCAAGGCAGCTTTTGCTCTATCATCAAGACGACTTCCACTAACCTGGATAGTTGGTTGTCCCGGAACTTTAAAGCTAAAGCCTGAAACGGCAAGGTTAATGTCAAAATCGAAATCAGGTAATGCGGCTCCAATAGTAGAAACTTCCAAGCTGTTACGTTGCATTTTAACTGACCCGTCTTCTCCACGCACCGTGCCAACAGGCCGGGGAATATCTTTAATTCTGAAAGTGGAACTTGAAGGATAGCTCTGGCCATCTATGGTTCCCGTAACATTTATCTTCACCTCGCGGGCTTGAATATTAGTAACATTCATCATATAGCTACTACCTGAAGTTTTTCTTAACCCAGGTGCTGATGCGCTAACATTGTTATCGGGTACTCCTGCCATAGAAATAGTAAGTGGATTCTGAACCCCACGATAAAGCACATTCATCTTATCAGCAGAAATAGTCGCCGCATTAGGTTTTGGAATTACAGAAAACTCCTGATTTACGGGAACAACGGTTTCTTTTCCATCCTCAACAAAGATAAGACTACCTTCAAGCTTATGTTGCCCCGCATTTCCGGCATTCACATTCAAAACCACCCGACCGTCTTCGATAGAATAATCAGATTCGCTTAATTTTTGTCCATCAAGACTCAATTCAACCCTATTAGGTTTGGTGGTCGCATCTTTTCTTCCAAGAACAATAGAACCATTAAAAGTCTCTCCCTGGTAATATGCAGACCGCGGAGTTTCAAGCAGCGTAGTATAGTTGGTCATCGCAACCTCACTCTGTAACTGCCCTGATAACATAGCCGAAAGAATATCATTTTCGGTAGTTTTAATATCAGACTGTGTTTGAGTCATCTTAGTTAGAGAAGCGATCAAAGGATAACCCTGATAATGATACATTAGCCATGGCTGAGTAACATTCTCTCTATTGGTAACTTCTTCTGTTGAAAATTCTTCAGAAACTTCTTCCGCAATTTTTGGGTAATCTCCTCCTATAATATCGATTACTCCTTCGCGATAAATCCTAATTTGTTCAATAAATTCCTCTCCCTTAGGACTAACTCTCCCACTTGAAAAGAACATATTATCCAGTTTATCTGACCGGTCCATTGCTTCGTAGTCCCGTTCCTCCTCTTCATCGTATTCTGCGAGTAATTCATTCTTTATGCCCTCAATATAATCGTTAAGATTCTGTGAGAGTTCGTGAACTCTTTCAGCATCTTCCATTATACTAACGTATTTTTCGGGTTGCTCATTTGCTTTGGCTTCAAGGCCAGCCATAAAAGCATTATTACGTTCAGTGGTAGATACGTTTGATGCATTTAGTTTTTCATTCATAAGTCCAAAGGCCGTAAGAACCTCTTTAGACATATTTAATGCCATCATCGCAATGAAAACCAGATACATCAGGTTAATCATCTTCTGTCTTGGTGTTTGTTTTCCAGACGCCATGTGCTAATTAGTTTTGTTGTTTAAAATTTCGGATAACTTCTCGGGTTTTAATTAAACTAATTAGTGGTCACCCTGGTACCATTCATCGCGGTAAGCATTCCGCCGTAAACTCCGTTAAGAGAAGACAGGTTATTTGCAAGCGAATCCATTTGGTCTTTTAACCTCCCAGCGTTTTCTGCAACTTCCTCGTTGATCTCAGCCTGACGTGAAGCTGACTCAACCTGCACTTTATATATATTATTTAAAGTTTCCATTTGAGCGGCTGCCATAGTAAGCTCTTCACTGTATTTCTTCTGAGAGGCCATAGAATCTACCGTAGGGGCAATTCCTTTAGCAGCTCCTTCAAAATTACGAATGCTTTCTCCAAGGCTATTCATAAGGTTTACGTCTACTTTGGCATCGCGTAGCATTTCATCCAGTTTCTTAGACAATAGCCCTTCTGCTTTCTTCTCTTCTTCCACAACCATAGATTGTTTCCTGTTATCGGCTCCGGTACCTCCGGCCAGTTCCGGATATACCAAAGACCAGTCAAGATCATCATCTACCGGTTCAAAGGCTGAATATGCGAATACCAGGGCTTCAACAATAAGACCTGCAATAAGCATAGGGTTACCACCGGGCCAGTGCATCAATTTAAAAAGCGCTCCCAATATTACAATTGATGCACCTAAACCGTACACCATATTGGTTATTTTCTTTGAGGATCTTGAATTTGCCATAATTAAGAGAGATTTAGATTTTCTTTATTTTATAAATAGGTTATAGTTCAGGGTATAGTATACTAACGGTTGCTCTGGTTAAGGGTAACATCGGTACCCAGGTAATCCTGCACGGTTCTGAAGCCAATATAACTTCTGGCAGAATCAGCATATTCATAATCTCTGGAGCTAACCTGAAGGAAATACGCAACATCTTTCCAGGATCCTCCACGAACAACTTTACGCATATCATCTTCATTATTAACGGTAGGGTTCATAGAAGACATATATTGATATGATGCCGGATCATAAGAAGAGTTGACCCATTCTGAAACGTTACCGGCCATGTTATAAAGCCCATAATCATTAGGGTCGTAAGACTTGGCTTCAACCGTGTAAAGTGCCTGATCTACAGCATAGTCACCACGTAATGGCTTGAAATTAGCCATAAAACAACCCCGGTCATTTTTGGCATAGGGACCACCCCAGGGGTAAGTTGCTCCTTCAAGACCACCCCGGGCCGCGTATTCCCATTCTGCTTCGGTGGGCAATCGATATAATGGCACATTGTGATCGCCTTTAGATCGCCTGTAGGCATTATGGTAAAAAGTTCTCCACTGAGTAAAGGCTTTCGCCTGTTTCCATGAAACTCCTACCACGGGATAATCATCAAAAGCACTATGCCAGAAATAATCGTTGTGCATAGGCTCATTATAGGAATAGTTGAAATCCTTAATCCAGACAGTAGTATCAGGATAGATAGCAATTTCTTCCTTTTGGATAAAATCACTTCTTTTCCCTTGCGTTTTTGCCGCATTTTGGATATCCATGTAAGAATATGTGAACTTCAGTTTTTTGACATCAATAGTTCGCTGCCCATTATACACTTCCTCCATAGGGATATACATAGTATCCATAACTTCGGCATAATAGACATCGGGATAATCTTCAGTATCCCATATTATATCCACGTCTTTATTTAATTTTCTATTTTCATAGTTATCGGTGGGACCACCGGTACCATAGGAATTAAGCATGTATTCCTCATAAGGCGTAAGATTATCGGTATCTGCGTCTGCAAAAGCAAACTCTCCAATTCCGCCAGTGCCTGGAGTTTCCCCCATTTCTTCAGCCATAATAGCCAGACGCACCCTAACGATAGAGTCTTTTACGTAATCTACAAATTGACGGTATTCCGCATTAGTGATCTCAGTCTCGTCCATATAAAACGAGCGCACGGTCACCGTTTTTGGAGGTGCATTCTTCTGGTCGGCAAGATCATCATCAGACTTTCCCATGATAAAAGCTCCACCTGGAATTAATGTCATACCGTAAGGTTTCTCCGGATTCCACTTTTTCCCTTTCGCACCCACCAGCTGCCCACGGTCTCCACGACCACAACTAAAAAGCAAGGCTAGAACAGCAATTAGCGAAATAAACTTCTTCATAATTTCTCTTAAGGTTAAGACATATTGCTTTTACGGCAGTAAACCTATCTATTTATTTTTTAAAAAACAATAATTTCGGTAAAAA
>NZ_DATCSO010000037.1:0-20642 GCF_036568425.1 Salegentibacter sp.
GTCGTTCACTGTTTCCCAACCCGACCAGTCTTCCGTTTTACTGAAATCAAAAAGAAGTAATGTGAGCATAATCCAGGTTGTTAATTCTGAGAAGAGTGCATGATCTAATTTCCAGGTTAAAGTTATGGTTTTTTCCTGAAAAGAAACCAACTACCCCCAAGCCACAAAGAAAGGTTTTTTAGGTTGTGAAAATAATGTTAAATTGAGCCAGGTTATGGCCTATAAACCAAAATTTCAATCGGTTATTTTCCTGCAATCATTTTAAAGAGCTTCTATTAATAATGAAAGTTGCCTGTGCAATAATTGAAAATAAAGGTGAAATTCTATGTGCTCAAAGAAGCAGCATAATGAATTTACCTAATAAATGGGAATTTCCAGGCGGGAAAGTTAAAAATGAAACTCTGGAGGAATGTTTAAGACGAGAAATTAAAGAAGAACTAGGAGTTGAAATTATAGTCCTCGAACAGTTGCCCTCAAATCAACATAATTATTCTAAGTCTAAGGTAATCGAGTTAATACCTTTTCGCTGTGCATTGCAAACTTTTGAAATTGTGCTGCTTGAACATTCAAAGGTGGAATGGTTACCTATTGAAGAGTTGAAAACTTTGGATTGGGCAGAAGCAGACATTCCTATTGTTAATTATTATATCAAAAATTATAAATGAGTTTTGAAACCGGCCTTTACGAGCAATTGATTACTAAATTAGTTTCCAACAAACTCGAAGATGTAGATTTAAAAAAATTCCACGTTAGTGAAACACTCTTGGATAAAGAAGAAGCTTCCGAATATTTAAGCACATATTTAGCTGAAACTATCAAATTTGCGCTTAATGAAATTAAAGACAAAGACCGACCTTTTAAGCAAATTGAATTATCAAATAAGATTATAAAACTCTTAGTAAAGGAATTAAGACATATTGAGTTTTCTGATAATTTAATAGAAAGCGAAGGAAGGATTTTACAAGCGGTATTTTCAAAACTAGATTTCCCATATTCAAATTTGGAAGCCAGGTTAAAAGAAATTACACCATACACGCGGTTAAGTCAGAGTGAACTTTTTACTGGAAATAATGTTGGAATTTCTCTGGAAAGCGAGATTAAAAAAGAGATTCTTTCTGCCGATGAAATTTGCTGGTTGGTCTCTTTTATAAAGTTTTCCGGGATTAGAATTTTTAAAAAGGAACTGGAAGAATTTACCAGAAGTGGCAAAAAACTAAATATAATTACAACCTCTTATATGGGTGCCACAGATGTGAAAGCAGTTGAATACCTCTCATCCTTACCAAATACGGAAATAAAAGTATCTTATAATTCACAGCACGAAAGGTTACACGCCAAAGCTTATTTATTCCTGCGAAATTCAGGATTTCATACTGGATACATAGGTTCTTCTAATCTATCTCGTTCGGCACTAACGAATGGTTTGGAATGGAATCTTAAAGTTACCACACAGGAAATTGGACATATCATTGATAAATTTCAAAAGACATTTGAAACGTATTGGCAAGATCCAGAGTTTGAAAAGTATAAATATCAAAATGATCGAGCAAAACTAAGCAAAGCTCTTAAAAAAGAAAGTACGTATAAAACGAATCAAATTAGTGCTTTCTTCGATCTTAAGCCTTATCCATATCAGGAAGAAATTTTATCAAAATTACAGGCAGAAAGAGAAATTCATAACCGTAATAAAAACTTATTAGTTGCCGCAACAGGTACAGGTAAAACAGTTATTTCTGCTTTCGATTTTAAAAGATTTAATGATCTTCAACCAAATGCTAATTTTTTATTCGTAGCGCATCGGAAAGAGATCCTATTACAAGCGCAAACAACATTTCAGCATGTGCTAAAAGATGCCAATTTTGGTGAATTGTGGGTCGAGGGAAACGAACCTGGAAGATATAGCCAGCTTTTTGCTTCAGTCCAAACTTTGCATAGCCGTTTGAAAGACCTTGACTTAGCTGAAAACTTTTTCGATTACATAATTGTTGATGAGGTGCACCATATAAAGGCAAACAGCTACCGTCCCATTCTTCATCGATTTAGACCTAAAATTTTACTTGGTCTTACTGCGACTCCAGAGAGAATGGATGGTGGAGACATCGCCGAGGATTTTCATAACAAAATAGCGGCAGAAATAAGATTACCGGAAGCATTAAATAGAAAATTGCTTAGCCCATTCCAATATTTTGCACTTTCTGATACAGTGGATTTAAGTAATGTAAAATGGAATGGAAAATATGAAATTAGAGAACTTACCAAGCTCTACACTGAAGATGACCACCGAGTTGCAGATATAATCAAAAATTGTGAAGAGTATTTAACCGACATACACGATGTGCAGGCTTTGGGATTTTGTGTCAGTCAAGAGCATGCAAAGTATATGGCAGAGAAATTTATACTTGCCGGGTTAAAAGCCGATTATCTCGTTAGCGGTAACAGCGGATCGCGTGATCTAATTCGAAATAGACTTCTCAAAAAGGAAATTAATTATTTATTTGTAGTCGATATCTTCAATGAAGGAGTAGATATTCCAAATATTGACACCGTTCTCTTTTTAAGACCAACGGAAAGTTTAACCATTTTCTTGCAACAATTAGGTCGTGGCCTTCGGCTTGCTGAGAATAAAGACTGCCTAACAGTTCTTGATTTTGTGGGAAATGCAAGACCGGAATACGATTTTGAGCATAAATTTAGAGCCCTCGTAGGTAAAACTCACACTTCAATAATTAAAGAGATTGAAGACGAGTTTCCACATTTACCCCTTGGATGCTCTATAGTTTTAGAGGAAAAGGCAAAAGAGGTTATTCTTAAAAATATTAGAGAAGCAACAGAATTTAGGAGACCACAGCTTCTTCAAAAAATTCATAATTTCAAACATTATTCTACCCTTCCCCTTACTCTAAACAATTTCTTAGAGTTCCACCATTTAGATATTAGGCAAGTTTATAAAAAAGGAAGTTGGAAACGATTATGTGCAGATGCTGGAGTAATCCCTGACTTTAATGAGCCACAGGAAAAGGAATTTACCGCGTGTCTGCAAAGAAAATTAATCAATGGTAATTCTTTAAGTTACTTCAGGTTTATCAAAGATTTAATTAATAATAAATTGAATTTAAGCTTGCTCTCAGAAACACAGAAGGTGATGCTTCTAATGTTTCATTACGATGTGTGGCAAGAAAGTGGGGAAAAACTAAATTTCAGAGATCTTTCGACTAGTTTCGAAATTTTGAGCAAGAATAAAATTATGCTAGAGGAAATGAATGAATATCTTGAACATTTAATTGAGAAAATAGAATTCATTGAAAAAGATATTGATTTAGAATTTCCATTCGCATTAAAATTACACAGCAGATATAATCGAGAAGAAATATTAGCTGCTTTAGGATTGAGTGATTTTCAGAAAAAATCTTCCAATCGCGAAGGTATAGCTCAAAATAAAGAGCTTAATATTGAAGCACTCTTTGTAACTCTTAAAAAAACTGAAAAAGAATATTCCCCTACTACGATGTATGAGGATTACGCATTAAATAAAAAACTATTTCACTGGCAATCCCAAAACAGTACTGCACCAGACTCTCCAAAAGGCGAATCCTATATTAAACATAGAGAAAAAGGAAAAAAAATACTCTTATTTGTGAGGGAGCAAAATGTTGATGAATTTGGATTTACAATGTCTTATACCTTTTTAGGGGAAGCAGATTTCGTTAAATCAAAAGGGGCTAAGCCAATGAATGTTGAATGGAAATTGCACGAAGCAATGCCATCTTATATTTTAAAAGAAAGTCAGAAATTAGCTGTGGGATAAAATATGTCAGAAGAGGTAATTTTTAAATACTTGACTTATTTCAAGAAACTTAACCGGGGCTACTCCAAAAATCTAGGGAGGGCACCTCATAAGCCTGTTCTACTTCTTTCCGTTATTCAATTAATTGCAAAGGGAATTATTACCACAAATAAGATATTTATTGACTCCGATTTAATCCTTGCCTTTCAAAATAACTGGAAATTATTAGTAGATACGAGACATACCAGCAATTTTGCTTTACCATTTTTTCATTTACGGTCCGAACCATTTTGGCGTTTAGTTACCAAGCCGGGAAGTAAATTAAGTCTAACGAGTTCGAAAAGCATCAAAAGTTTTAATAGTTTAAATGAGTCGGTTGCTTTTGCTGAAATTGATAAGGATTTATTTTATTTATTATTACTTCCGGAAAATCAGCTGTGGTTTGAACAACTTTTGATCGATTTTTATTTTCCTAATGTTCGTTCCTACTATAAAAGACCTGAGAAATATTCAGAAGAAATTGAAATTGAAAATGAGATTTTAAATGAACCTAAAGAAAAATATCAGGCCCATTTAATAGACTTAAAGAGTAAACTGGAGGACAATCAGTTTGAAGAGGAAATATTTATCCGTGGAAGTTTATTTAAAAAAACAGTTCCAAAAATATATGATTTTACCTGTTGTATTTCAGGTTTGAAAATCACGTCAACTCATAATGTACAAATGGTAGATGCTTGTCATATTTATCCTTTTAGTCTCTCAAACGATGACACCGTTTCAAACGGCATTGCGCTTTCACCTACATTACACCGGGCCTTTGACCGGGGTTTAATTACTATTAATTCAAATTATGTAGTGAGGGTTTCTCCATCTATACAAAATGAAAACACCAATTATTCACTAACTAAATTTGAGGGAAAACAAATTCTACTCCCCGAAAATGAGAAATGGTATCCGTCTCAGGAATCTTTGAACTGGCATAATAAAGAGACATTCTTATTATAGGTTGGCATTTTTGTTTTTTAAATATCTTCTCAGTTGATTAATATTATTTTTTCGTATCTTATACTTTCCAAATTTTCTAAAATTATGGAAGGTCCTGAGAAAAAACCCAATTTAGTGAAGGCCTGCACCGCCCGGTTCAGCTTCAGGGAGTCCTGCGATTTTTTGCTGGATTACAACGGGTTTATGCTCTCCGATGATGATAAAAACGGGGAGGGGAAGTTCATCAGGATCAGCTTCAACAGCCATCGCCGCCGTAAACGTAAACAGAGTTTTAAATGCCGGTTTAAAATGATGACTAATTGTGATCGATCGCTTAATTAGACTTAGCCCTTCGGGCTGTTTGGGGTTTTTTGTTTGTTGTTTTTTTTGTGATCATGTGACTCAGTGACGTTGTGATGAAGTCGTTAGATCGTGATTCGTTAATTCGTGATTCGTTAGTTCGTTAGATCGTGATTCGTTAATTGAGGATTCGTATGTTTTTTTCACGCAAAGTCCGTAAAATTTGTTGAACATTAAAATAACCAAAAGCCTGCCGCGTCCGGCTATCGCCTTCCTCGCAATGACGGGTTGTTCTTGTGACGCAGTGCGCATGTGATCCTGTGATGGAGTTGGTTGGTTCGTGATTCGAGATTCGCTGGTTTCACGCTAAGTCCACAAAGAATTCCGCAGAGATCACAAAGATGCTTTACGTTAAACTTTGAACTTTGAACTTTGAACGTTCGAAAGATTAAAACGTCTGGCTTGGGACCTCCTCGCATTGACGGGATTTACTGTGATGCTGTGATGCAGTGATGCTGAAAATTAAATTCTCGGTTTTGAGTTATCGATTTTCTGAAACGAAATCTAAAAAAACTTTTTTATGATGTTCAAGATCCAGGTCGGGAGAAACTGAAACCCTGGCGATATAGTCTTTATCATCTTCTTTGGTGGTTCCCTGAGTAGATGTGGCGGGGATAGTCCAATAGCATCCTTTTAACTGCCCGTAGCTCACACAGTATTTGCTTTCATCGGGGATTTCGGTGATCATCATATCGATCAGTTTCTGATTCAAGGCTCGTTTATAGGCTTCTCTTTCTTCATCAGTATCTCCTTTGGTGGGGAGATCTAATGAAAATACAGACGGAGTGAATCCTTCCCGGGCCAATTCTTCTGAAACAAAATTGATCTTCGCCCCGGGTAAAGTCTCCCTGATAAAGTCTACAAATTCCCGGGTGTTTTTATACGCCTCAAGAATCCTTTGATTCATGGATGGTAATTGCCTGGCTAATATTTCAACCTGAAGCGCTGTGGCCTCGTTATCACAAAGTATGAGATGCTTTTCTATTTTGTCCAACAAAGCTTCAGCTTTATTGTTTGCTACACAATAGCCTGCAGTACATTTTCCGCCACTTGGAAATTTCGAGCCGCTTACATAGGAAATGCTCCTTATTCCGGAGAGTATGCCATCATTAGCCAGGAACTGCACATTCGGACAAAAGGTTTGATCTAAAATAAAGACAGGATCGATAGCGGTTTCCCCGCCTTCAGTTTTACGTTCCTTGCTTAAAACTTCCTTTAATTTTTTGAGATCGGGAACTTCCACTCTCGGGTTGGTCGGGATTTCAGCGATAATGTAAGGCACGGCATCTTCCCTGGCAACTTTATTCAGTACCAGATCAATGCTTTGAACCATATTATTATCCCCATCAACAAGTAGATCGGCTACCTCAACATTATCAAGACAGGCCGCTACCCGTCTTGCCTGGTCGTTCGTTCCGCCATAACAGTTTGGAGGAACAATGATTTTGATAGCCTTGCCGGGATGCTTTTCCAGGGCATCGTCAATAAGTCCCATCATAATGGCATACTGCATAGACAATCCGCTGGAAGCAAGTAAGGCTTTTGTAGTGGTGCCGGTAATCTCTTTAATCGAATCAAGGACAAGGGCTTTGCTTGTCTTTGCATTGTTTTTTTCTCTATCTGAAGCAGACTTCCCTGTTAGCTGCTGCAGCGCCGAATAGCAATCGGCCGGGGTCATGGCAATGGTCTCTCTTCTTCGCACATGCTGAATTTCCGGGATATAACTTTTATTATGTTCTCCATTTACCAGTAAAATGCTTCCCAGCTCCGGCTGAAGGCTCACAAAAAAGTCAAGGTTTGGGTTGAGATCAAACTCACCGATTTCTCCCTGCTGTGAAATAAATACAGTACTGCCGTTGAACTCAGGAATCTCTTCGGCCTCCGCAAGTTGTTTTAATTCAAAATTATAGCCATACACAGTGCTGAGAACATCCGCATCAAAAAATTCGGGTAATTCTCCGGTATAGCAGATTTGGGTTTTCTTCTGATCGAACAGATTTTTTCTTAGAACGGCTAAAACGGGAATTGTCCGGGATGAAAAGCTTATTACATTTTCAGCCTGGAGGTTATTTAATTTGGCAATTGCCCATTCCAGCACAGATGATAAAGGATGACCTAAGCGAATATAATCATAAGCGGTAGGTAATTGACTGAGTGCTGTGGATGAAGAATTATTTTCTGTAAACAAGCTTTCAAACTGCTCCAGGAATTGAGTCTTAGCCAGGTCTTCATTATAAATATCCAGGCGATGGGTGGTTAGTTTCAGCCAGTCTGTTGGCATGTTTTCCAATACGTCTTCGATATAATTCAGCACTTTAGTCTCTGTCATGGTCTTAGTTTTTGATAGGTCGCAAATATAGGGAATTGTTGTTGGCTTTGTTGTGAACCTGTGACGGAGAGATGCTGTGAGGATGTTGGTTGATTGGAGATTGGTTAATTCGTTAATTCGTTAATTCGGGGTTCGTGATCTATTGAGCCTGGTTTCTTTCGGGTAGAGTACGAAAAAATTGCCGCGTTGGGCTATCGCCTTTCTCGCAATGACGGGTTATTCTTGTCACGCAGTGACCATGTGATCCTGTAATGGAGTTGGTTGGTTCGTGATTCGGGTGTTTGGTTTTTCTTTCACGCAAAGCACGTAAAGATCGCCAAACCTTGAACATTGAACAAAAGATTGCCGCGTCGGGCTCCCGAGGGCGCTAAACAACAAACCCTAAACGATAAACAATTCAAAATTCTCCCGTCTAAAGACAAAAGACTGCCGACTAAGAAGATTTATAGAAATTTTAGCACTTCAAACCCTGCGTAGCTCTTCATCTTTAAGTAGTTTTCGGGAGTAACCGAAATAACTATATTTTAAAAACTTCAGATGAAAATTCAAAAAGTATTGGTAGCCAACAGGGGAGAGATCGCGATAAGGATTTTTCGTTCCTGCACAGAGATAGGATTAAGAACCGTGGGGATCTACACCTTTGAAGATCGCTATTCGCTGCACCGCTATAAGGCCGATGAGTCTTACCAGATTGGCAGCGATAAGGAACCGCTTAAACCTTACCTCGATATCCAGGCCATTATCAAACTGGCCAAAGAGATTGGCGCCGATGCGATTCATCCCGGTTACGGATTTCTTTCTGAAAACGCCGATTTTGCGCAGGCCTGCGCCGATAATGATATCATCTTCGTAGGGCCCGATGTATCTGTGCTTAAGAGTCTGGGCGATAAGGTCACTGCTAAAAAGGTGGCTATAGAAAACAAAGTGCCGGTTATTGAAAGCAACACCAAAGAACTTAAAGATGAGGCCACAGCCCTGGTGGAAGCCCGCCGCATTGGTTTTCCTTTAATGCTGAAAGCGGCCAGTGGAGGTGGAGGCCGCGGAATGCGGGTGCTTCGCAATGAAGAGGAGCTGAAAAAGGCTTTTACCGAATCTAAGCGGGAAGCGCTGAATGCCTTTGGCGACGATACGGTGTTTATTGAGAAGTTCATCGAAAATCCGAAACATATAGAAATACAGATCGTGGCTGATACCCATGGGAATATGGTGCACCTCTTTGAGCGCGATTGCTCGGTGCAACGTCGTTATCAGAAGGTGATAGAATATGCGCCCTCCCACAACCTGAAACAGGAAACCAAGGAGAAACTTTACCAGTATGCCCTGGATATTTGCGGAGCGGTGAACTACAACAATATCGGAACCGTGGAATTCCTGGTGGATGAAGACGGCAGTATTTATTTTATCGAGGTGAATCCGCGTATTCAGGTGGAGCACACCGTAACCGAGGTGGTGACCAATATAGACCTGGTGAAAGCACAGCTTTTTATCGCCGGGGGCTACCACCTAAGCGATAAACAGATCAAGATAAAAGACCAGGAATCGCTGAAGATCAACGGGTTTGCCCTGCAATGCCGAATTACTACGGAAGATCCAGCCAACGACTTCAAACCCGATTACGGAACGATCACTACTTATAGAAGCGCTTCCGGCTTCGGGATCAGGCTGGACGCGGGTAGCCTTTACCAGGGCGTGACCATCTCTCCGTTTTTCGATTCTATGCTGGTGAAGATTTCTGCCAGTGGCCGTACCCTCGATGGCGCCTGCCGGAAAATGCGACGTGCCCTGGCTGAGTTCAGGATTAGGGGCGTGAAGACCAATATCTCATTTTTGGATAATATTCTGAATCACCCCGGATTTAGGGATGGAAGTGCTACGGTGAATTTCATCGCCAGCCACCCTGAACTCTTTAAGCTGAAGGAAACCCGGAACCGTGCTACCCGAATGGTGGAGTTCCTTGGGGATGTAGTGGTGAACGGAAATCCAGATGTGAAGGAGGTAACGAAAAAACCCGATTTTATCAAGCCTGCAATCCCTGCTTTTGATGCGAATGCCGCTTACCCCAGGGGAACCAAAGACCTGCTGACCGAACTGGGTCCTGAAAAATTTGCCCAATGGCTGAAGGATGAGAAAAAAATACATTTTACCGATACCACTATGCGGGATGCGCATCAGAGTCTGTTGGCAACCCGTATGCGTAGTATAGATATGCTGAAAGTGGCTGAAGGTTACGCCAAAAACCACCCGGAAACTTTTAGTATGGAAGTCTGGGGCGGAGCTACTTTTGATGTTTGTTTGCGTTTTTTGAAAGAGAATCCCTGGGAGCGTTTACAATTGCTTCGGAAAGCGATGCCTAATATCCTGCTTCAGATGCTGATAAGAGGTTCCAATGGGGTTGGCTATACCGCTTACCCTGATAACCTGGTGGAGAAATTCGTTGCTGAAGCCTGGGAAAATGGGGTGGATATCTTCCGTATCTTCGATTCCCTGAACTGGATGGAGTCTATCGCGCCCTGTATTGATTATGTGCGAAAGAACACCGATGGACTTGCCGAAGCTTCTATTTGTTATACCGGCGATATCCTTGATACCAAAAACACCAAATATAACCTGGATTATTACCTTCAGCTGGCAAAAGACATCGAGAATGCCGGGGCGCATATCCTGGCGATAAAAGATATGGCCGGCCTGCTTAAACCATACGCTGCCGGAGAACTCATTTCCGCATTGAAATCAGAGATCAACATTCCGGTGCACCTGCATACGCACGATACCTCGTCGGTTCAATCGGCAACTTACCTCAGGGCGATAGAAGCCGGAGTGGATGTGGTAGATGTGGCCCTGGGCGGACTCTCGGGCCTTACCTCGCAGCCTAACTTCAATTCCCTGGTGGAAATGACAGGTTCCAGTGAGCGACAGGCCGATTTCAATATGGAGAAGCTCAATGAATATTCGCATTACTGGGAAGAGGTTCGGAAGTATTATTTTCCCTTCGAGAGTGGCCTGAAAGCCGGAACCGCCGATGTTTACAAGCACGAGATTCCGGGAGGGCAATATTCCAACCTGAAACCCCAGGCCGAATCTCTAGGGCTGGCGCATCGTTTTCACGAGATCACGGCGATGTATTCTAAAGTGAACAAGCTTTTTGGCGATATCATTAAGGTGACACCCAGCAGTAAGGTGGTGGGCGATATGGCGCAGTACCTGGTGAGCAATAACCTGAGTATAGACGACGTGATGGAGAAAGGGGAGAATCTCAACTTCCCGCAGTCGGTAGTGAATTTCTTTAAAGGAGATCTTGGGCAGCCCGTGGGTGGCTTCCCAGAAGACCTTCAAAAAATTATTCTGAAAGGAGAAAAACCATATACCGACAGGCCGAATGCACATCTGGAGCCCATAGATTTCGAGAAGGAGTTTAAAGAATTTGAAAACACCTTCAAAGAGGGAATGGGCCGTAAACTGGAAATGACCGATTTCCTTTCCTATAAACTTTACCCAAAAGTATTCACCGATTTCTTTAACCATTACAAGCGCTACGGGGAAGTGATGAATATCCCAACCCCCGATTTCTTCTATGGAATGACTCCCGGTGAGGAGATCACCGTGGAAATGGATAAAGGAAAAACCCTGCTCATCGAGTTTCTTTCGGTGGGAACAGCAGATGAAGATGGACTGGTTGACGCTTTCTTCAAAGTGAACGGACAAACCCGTACGGTGAAGGTTCAGGATAAATCGGTTAAAGTGGAGAAAGTGGTGCACACCAAAGTGGATAAGAATGATCCAAAACAAGTGGGCGCACCCCTGCAGGGCTCATTATCATCTGTACTGGTAAAAGAAGGCGAAAAGGTTAAAAAGAATCAGCCCCTGTTCGTGATAGAAGCGATGAAGATGGAAACCACCATCACCGCTACTGCCGAAGGGGAGATCGCAGAGATCATTCACAAGGAAGGCACCATGGTCTTCGCTGATGATCTGGTAGTAAAACTTAAATAAGTAGCTATTTTTCATCACACCCATCCATACCGACCTTTTATTCCTGAAAATGCAACTAAACTCATCGTGGGTACTTTGCCGCCGCCGCGGTTTACTAAAAGAGAGTTGAAGGAAGGCGATGTGGATTTCTGTTATGGGAGTCGGGATGGCTTACTGTGGAAGGTGCTGGATAAGATCTTCGAACTGGATCTGAAGTTCGAGACCACCGAAGAAGCTATCCGGCAGCGGATTGATTTTCTAAAAGAACGGGGAATTGGGATCTGTGATATGGTGGAGAGTAGCCATCGCGAAAAGATAGACGCCAGCGATATGGGGATGCAAAAGGTGGAGCTTCGGGATATGATTGGGATCCTGCGGAAACATCCAAAGATTGAGCGATTGCTCTTTACCGGTGGTAATTCCAAAAACGGCCCGGAATATTTTTTTAGAAAACATTTAAAAGAGATAGGGGAGGATATCAGGCTGAAAGTGATTTCCAATGAGGTGCCCAGGGTGCATCAGTTTGTCCTTGACGGGAGGCTCATCAACACAGTTTCTCTCACCGCGCCCTCGGGTTCTGCCAATCGCGCAATTGGAAGTATGGAACTCTATAAATACCTGAAACAAAAAAATGCTGATTTCAATACAATAGATTTCAGGGTGATGCAGTATAGGGAGTGGCTGTGATCGGTTCTCGGTTGTCAGTTTTGAGTTTCGGGCCTTGCCCGCCAACGTTTAACGTGGGTTTGATTTTACCAGGAGGAGATACCAGGTCAAGTCTGGAATGCCCCCAACTTACAGAGCGTCACCCTGAACTTGCTTCAGGGTCTCATAAGAGTGAGAATTGGAGATACCACGAATTTGATGAGATGCCGAATCAGGCCCGGCATGACGTAAAAATCTATCGTCTTCTTCATTAAGACCGACGAATTATTTCACGCAAAACCCGTGGAGAAGGGCAGAGGCCGCAAAGATATTAATGCAAACGTCTAATGACTCCAGATTAAGACTAAACACAAAAAAACCCCAGCCTCAAAGTAAACCTCTGAAGTTGGGGTCAACTGTAAAGTAGTTTTTTACGACCACTCCAGTTTTTCTGATATAATAATATTTGTTACCGGCACCGGCTATTTGTATTCGCGATTCTTCAGTTTTACTGAAGTTCTTTCTTGCTCTGTTCGGCTACGGTGGTGGGCTTCACCTTAAACTTTTTACGTCTTGGGCGAAGTCGTCCATAAGTGCCAATTGCAATTTTACCGCGTTTGGTTTTTCTATCTCCTCTACCCATAAATTATTTTTTGTTTTGTTGGTCTTTTATGGTTTTTTCGTCAATATCAAACTCATTGGTTTCCTCCTTGTTTCCGGAAGGATTGACAGGATTTTTTTGTTCTTCCTTTCTTTTCTTTTTATTCTTTTCAATTGGACCTGGCATAATTCTCTGTTTTTAAGTTCAATTCTAAGATACAAAACAAGAGTCTTAAAACCTCCAAATGGGATGTTAGAATAAGGTTAAACCGGGCGGATGCTTTTAACAAAACCAGTAATATCCTGTTTTCCACCTTGGTTGAGGTGTTTTATAAAAGCCGAACCGATTATAGCTCCTTTGGCGAAGCTGGTGGCTTGTTGGTAGGTTTCTTCGTCGCTTATCCCAAACCCAACAATCTGCGGGTTTTTAAGTTTCATTGCTGAAATTCTCCGGAAGTAATCCCGGGTTTCCTGGGTGAATCCTTTGGTAGATCCCGTAACGCTGGCTGTACTCACCATATAGATGAAACCTTCGGAAACCGAATCTATAAAGCGAATGCGCTCATCTGAAGTCTGCGGAGTGATCAAAAAGATGTTGCTCAAACCAAACTTTTCAAAGATCGGCCTGTATTTCTCATTGTATTCTTCCACCGGAAGATCAGGGATTATGAGTCCGTCTATACCTACTGCAGCACATTTTTTGCAGAATTCCTCCACGCCAAACTGAAGGATAGGGTTGAAATAGCCCATAATTATTAGCGGGATTTCAACTTCCTCTCTTATTCCTTCCAACTGTTTAAAAAGTCTTTTGGTGGTCATCCCATTCTTCAAAGCCACGCCCGAACTCTCCTGGATGGTAGGGCCATCAGCCAGCGGATCGCTAAACGGAAGTCCAATTTCAATAAAATCGACCCCGCTTTTTTCCAGGTCTTTGATAATGGAGATTGTATCCTCCGGTTCCGGGTACCCGGCGGTGAAATATATGGAAAGCAGTTTTTTGTCCTGAGCTAATGTTTTTTGTAATCTTTTCATTCTAATCTGTTAATTCGTTAATTCATTTTTCTCCGTCATTGCGAGGGTATTAACTGCAGCATTCTTTTCCTTTTTCTCCTGCTCCGTTAATTCATTATTTTTCCGTCATTGCGAGGGCAGCGTCTGTTGCTTTTTTCATAGCTCGCAGGTTCTCGATACCCATTCGGTTAAATTAAACATTCGTGAATCCGTTCTCAACTATAAACAACAAAGCACAAACCCCGAACATTAAACCTTTATAGCGATTCTCAAAAAATGGGACTGAAAACCCACAACCGATCCCGATCTTCATCGGGACTCACAACTGAAAGTAATCAATATATGTACTCAAATCCTTATCTCCCCGGCCGGAAAGGTTAACCACCACAATATCATCTTCCTTAAACTTGCGGTCTTCAAAAATGGCCAGGGCATGGGAGCTTTCAATGGCGGGAATGATGCCTTCCAGTTTTGCCAATTGGAGTCCGGCTTTCATCGCGGCTTCATCGGTGATGGAGATGAATTCCCCGCGACCGCTTTTAAATAAATTCGCGTGCATAGGCCCAACCCCGGGATAATCAAGTCCGGCGGAAATGGAATAAGGCTCAGTGATCTGTCCGTCTTCGCTCTGCATCAACAGGGTTTTGCTGCCATGAATGATACCTTCTTTTCCCAAAGCTGATGTTGCCGCACTCTGGCCGCTGTCTATGCCTTTTCCGGCAGCTTCCACCGCGATGATGCCCACTTCGGGTGTATCGAGGTAGTGGTAATAGGTTCCGGCGGCATTACTTCCACCTCCTACACAAGCCACTACATAATCGGGGTTTTCCCGGTTCTCTTTTTCCTTCAGCTGCACTTTGATCTCTTCAGAAATCACCGCCTGAAACCTGGCCACCATATCAGGATAGGGATGTGGGCCTACCACTGAGCCGATGATGTAATGGGTATCTACCGGATTGTTGATCCAATCTCTTATCGCCTCGTTAGTGGCGTCTTTCAGGGTTCGGCTGCCAGATTTGGCAGGGATAACCGTTGCCCCAAGCATTTTCATCCGAGCCACGTTGGGTGCCTGCCGGGCGATGTCTATCTCACCCATATATACGATGCACTCAATACCCATTAAGGCACAAACCGTAGCCGTGGCCACGCCGTGCTGACCCGCGCCGGTTTCGGCGATGATGCGGTTCTTGCCCAGGCGCTTAGCCATAAGGATTTGCCCTACCGTATTGTTCACCTTATGGGCCCCGGTATGGCAAAGATCTTCGCGTTTGAGGTAGACTTTGGTGTTGTATTTTTTGCTGAACCGCTCCGCATAATACAAGGGAGTAGGTCGGCCCACATAATCGCGCAGCAGGGCTTTAAATTCGTTTTGGAAAGATTCCTCTTTCATAATGTCCAGGTACTGCCTACGCAGCTCCTCAACATTTGGGTACAGCATTTCGGGAATATAGGCCCCACCAAAATCGCCGTAATATCCTTTTTCGTTTACCTGATAACTCATTTTTTTCAATTATTGTGGATTGTCGGTTCAGAGTCACTTGTGTAACTATGATCTTCAAACCATAAATTTTACATTCTTATTTTTTACAAGGTGACTTTTCACCACTAATGCACGAATATTCTTCTTGTCATTGCGAGGGCATCGCCCGCGGCAATCTCACCTATCAAAAGATTGCTTCAGCTTTCAGCTTCGCAATGACGGGTTTTAAGAGTTCATCCTTTGAACTGCGATCTAAATGCAGACAGTTTTTCCAAATCTTTAATCCCCGGTTGCTTTTCAAATTTACTGTTTACATCTATGGCGTAAAAAACATCCGGTTTTCCTTGTTGCTCAAGATCTTGCTGCAGCTGTTTAATGGCTTCCACTTCATCGAGGCCAATTCCGCCGCTTAGGAAAAACGGAGTGGAGGAAGGGTAGTCTTTTAAAACCTCCCAATTGAATCTTTCTCCTGTACCGCCTCTGGTTTTTCCTTTAGTATCAAAGAGGAAATAATCCACATTTCCTTCAAATTCCTTCACTATTGAAAAATCGAATTCCTCTTTAACCGAAAATACCTTTATGATTTCCATTTTGTCCATGCCGGAGAAGATGATTTGTAATTCCCGGCAAAATTCCGCCGACTCCCCGCCGTGCAACTGTACCGCCTGAAGTTTATTTTTTTTGACTATTTCCAGGATATCATTGACGCTGGCATTCAAAAAAACCCCGGTTTTCTTTATTGCCGGATCAAGCTTCGGAATTTCATCCTCAAAAAAGCGCGGGGTTTTTTCATAGAAAATGAACCCCATATAATCGGGCCGAAGCGCGGCAACTTCGCTGATGTTAGTCGGGTGCTTCATCCCGCAGATTTTTAGTTTAAGATTTTTATTTTTCATTTAAAAAGGTTTTGCTTTTATCATCTAAACTTTGCTGTTACATTTAACCGTACTTGCATTGCTAATTCACACATTTTAACCTCAGTTATTACTTTTATATATTGTCTTTTCATTTTTTGCTCGCCCAAAAAAAGAAACAAAAAAGGGCGCCCTTTGTGGAGGTGTTTTTTTGGCAACAAGGCCAAAAAACCGCAAATCAGTAGCTAAATTTTTTCCAAGGCTTCAATAATTTTTAACGCTACTGATTTGCTACACTCACAAATGGTCAAAAAACTCGACAAGCTCGTAAAACTTAGTATTCATTTTTATAAACTGATTTTTTCCAATTTCTTTATAAATTCTCCAGCTGCCTTTCCGGGATTATCGGTTTTCATGAAATTTTCCCCGATTAAAAATCCCTGGTAGCCATAGTTCTTCAAATCTTTTATCGCTTCAACCGAGCTAATTCCGCTTTCTGAAACCTTAACAAATTCCGAAGGAATCTTTTCTGATAATTCCTTGCTGATATCGGTGCTCACTTCAAAGTTCTTTAAATTCCGGTTATTTACTCCCAGCATATCCAGGCTGGGCATAATCGATTTCTGAAGTTCCTCTTCGTTATGGACTTCCAGCAGGACTTCCAGGTTCAGGCTTTTAGCAAATTCTGATAGCTGTTTTATCTGCTCCCGCTCTAAAACTGCTGCGATAAGCAAAATCACATCGGCACCGTGAGCCCTGGCTTCCAGCAGCTGATATTCGTCGATGATGAATTCCTTGCGCAATAAGGGTAAATTGGCTGAGGCCCTGGCATAAAGCAGATCTTCGAGCGAGCCGCCAAAATACTTGCCGTCTGTTAAAACCGACATCCCGCAAACTCCGGCTGATTTATAGCCACCAGCAATCTCGGCGATATTCAGGTCTTGATTGATCACCGATTTTGAGGGAGATCTCCGCTTATGTTCGGCGATGATCCCGCTTTCTGAATTTCTCAAGCGCTTCACCAAAGAAAGCGTCTCCCGTTCAAAAAGCGCTGAATTCTCCAGCTGTGAAACCGGAATAAGCTGTTTTTTTAAAGCTATTTCCTTATGCTTGTCGGCTATTATTTTGTCCAGTATGTTCATTTTGCAGTTGTCTGTTATTTTTACTTCGTCATTGCGAGGGCAAAGCTCGTGGCAATCTATTGTTGGTTTCTACTATTTGTAGTTTTTTGTTAAACCCATGCTACAGACTAAAGCCTATCTACTAAGTGCCTGCAATTTTTTTAATACTTCCAGTGCTCTTCCTGATTCCAGGGATTCTTTGGCTTCGGCGAAACCTTCCTGGGGGCTTAGACTTTTTGCGGTGGCGATGGCCATGCCTGCATTGGCGCAAACCACATTGTTTTGAGCGGCTGTGCCTTTTCCGTTTAAAATATCAGTAAAAATTTTTGCTGAACTTTCAATGCTGCCTCCCCCGGCGATCTCTTCCTGTTTAAGTGTTTCCAGTCCGAGGTCTTCGGGGGTCAGCATCATTTCCGAAGAATTTGAAATGATTTTAGTGCTGCCTGTTAGCGAGATCTCGTCATAACCATCCAGGGCGTGCAGGATGCTGAAATTTTTATCGGTATTCTGATATAAATAGGCGTACATCCTTGCCAGCTCCAGATCGAAGACCCCAACCAGCTGATGCTTGGGGAAAGCCGGATTCACCATAGGTCCCAGCATATTGAAGAAGGTCTTTACCGCCAGGGATTTTCTGATGGGCGCAACATTCTTCATCGCGGGATGGAAAAGCGGGGCGTGTAAAATACATATTCCCGTTTCGTCCAGACTCTTTTCCAGGAAACCGGCATCGTTAGTGAATTTTATGCCCAGTTGTTCCATTACGTTAGAGCTTCCGCTCACCGAGGAAACTCCGTAATTTCCATGTTTGGTCACCTTAATTCCCGCTCCGGCGGTTACAAAGGAAGCCGTGGTGGAAATATTGAAAGTATCTTTTCCATCGCCGCCGGTTCCGCAGAGATCTATGGGGTTGTAGGCGCTGAAGTCTACGGCCAGACATAACTCCAGGAGTCCGTCCCGGAAGCCTTCCAATTCCTCGATGGTGATGCTACGCATCATATACACCGTGAGAAATGCCGCGATCTGGCTCTCGGTATATGCTCCAGTAGAAATGCTGAAAAGCGCCTGCTTGGCTTCTTCTTTGGAGATGGTCTCGTGGTTTATTAACCTGTTTAGTAGTGCTTTCATACTTATTTCTTGGTCACTCCCGCGAAGGCGGGCGTCTAAATTGTTATTTGGATTTCCGCCTTTACGATAATTATTAATTTTTGAATCTTGAACTTAGGTCCTCCCAATCAGGATTAAAATCATTTATTAGGTTTACTTAGGTTGCGGAAATGGCCTAAGAATTAACCCAATTTTCAATCATTTTCTTTCCCTCTGGTGTCAACACCGATTCGGGGTGGAATTGCACCCCGCGCACATCGTAATCCTGGTGGCGAAGGGACATCACCTGTCCGTTTTCGTCGTAGGAAGTCGCGATAAGGGAATCAGGCAGTTCTTTTAAAACTACCCAGGAGTGGTAGCGACCGACTTTTAATTTCTTCGGAAGCTCTTTAAAAAGGGGTTCGTCGTCTACACAAATTTCTATATCGGTAGCCACGCCATGGTATACGCTTTCCAGGTTGCCAAGTTTTCCGCCGAAAACTTCTCCTATGGCTTGTTGCCCCAGGCAAACTCCTAGTATGCTTTTGGTGGCCGCATATTTTTCGATGATGGGTTTTAATAATCCGGCTTCATCAGGAATTCCCGGACCGGGGGAAAGCAGGATCTTATCGAACTCCTCTACATCTTCCAGATTTAATTGATCGTTTCTTCTCACCGTAACTTTGCAATCCAATTCTTCAAGATAATGTACCAAATTGTACACAAAAGAATCATAATTATCTATAACTAATATTTTTTTCATATCTCCTCTGCTATTTCCAGGGCTTTTGTAAGAGCTCCAAGTTTGTTATATACTTCCTGTAATTCATTCTCTTCCACCGATTCTGAAACCACGCCGGCACCGGCCTGATAATGCAGTTGATGGTTTTTGCTCACAAAGGAGCGGATAATGATGGCATGATTGAAGTTACCTTCAAAATCCATAAATCCGATGGCGCCACCGTAGGCATCCCGGTTCACGGTTTCATATTTTTCGATGAGTTTCATCGCACTGTGTTTGGGTGCACCGCTTAGGGTTCCCGCCGGAAAGGTATCGGCCACTACCTGCATAGTGTTGGTATTAGCTGCAATTTTTCCGGTGACCTTGCTTACCAGGTGAATCACGTGGGAGAAAAACTGAATTTCCCGATATCTTTCGACTTTCACATCGTTGCCGTGACGGCTGAGGTCGTTTCGTGCCAGGTCAACCAGCATGACGTGTTCTGCGTTTTCCTTTTCGTCGGCGGCGAGTTTCTTGGCCAGTTCAGCGTCTTCCTCATCATTTCCGGTTCTTTTAAAAGTTCCGGCAATGGGATGAATTTCAGCCCGGCCATCATTCACCACCAGTTGGGCTTCGGGAGAACTTCCGAAGATCTTAAAACTTCCGTAGTCAAAATAGAAAAGGTAAGGCGAGGGGTTCACGCTGCGAAGCGCACGGTAAACATTAAACTCATCTCCTTTAAATCTTTGGGAAAACCTTCGGGAAAGCACCATTTGGAAAACGTCTCCGCGGAAACAGTGTTTCTTACCTAGTTTCACGTTTTCTTTGAATTCTTCATCGGTAAGGTTGGAAACCGGGGCATTCTGACGCGTGAAATTATAGGTCGCAAAATTGCGCACTTTGATCTGCTGTTCAATTTCGGCGATCCTGCTTTCGGTATCGTAGCGATGATCGAAGATGTAAGCTTCGTTGTTGAAGTGGTTGATCGCGATGATATTCTGATAAACAGCGTAATATATATCGGGAATCTCCAGGTCACCCTCTTTTTTGGAAATTTTAATATCCTCGAAATATCTAACCCCGTCGTAGGCGATATAGCCGAAGAGTCCGTTGTTGATAAACTTGAATTTACCGTTTGTGGTTTTGAATCTCTTAGAGAATTCCTGAATCTTTTCTGGGATATTTATTTCTTCGGAAATGGGAGTAGTCTGCTTGCTGCCATCGGGAAAAATTTCGGTGATCACTTCATTCTGAAGCTTGATAGATGCAATAGGATTGCAGCAGATATAAGAAAAAGAATTATCACTGGCGTGGTAATCACTACTTTCCAGCAATAGTGAATTCGGGTATTTGTCCCGTAGTTTCAGGTACACGCTCACCGGGGTGATGGTATCGGCCAGCAGTTTTTTATGGGTGGTTTTTAATTCGAACATAATATTGTCTCTTGTCACTCCCGCGAAGGCGGGAGTCTTATATATAATTTTTTCTATTTAAATCGTTCTGTCAAATCTTCCCAATCGGGGTTGAAATCATTTATGAGATTGATTTTCCAGAGTCGATTCCATTTTTTTAATTGCTTTTCTCTTTTTATTGCTAGAGATGGATATTCAAATTCTTCATAGTATACTAATTTATTGAGCCGATATCGGGAACTGAAGCTTTTTAAACTTTGATTTTTATGTTGATATAACCTTTGTT
>NZ_DATCSO010000038.1:0-12355 GCF_036568425.1 Salegentibacter sp.
TTTACGAATAAAAAAAAATTGTAGATTTGTCGTGAAACACTAATATTATCTTAAAAAATACGAAAGCATGAGACTTGCAATTCAATTACTTCTTTGGGTGGTGATCATTGGTCTGGCCTACCTTACTTTTGATGCGGTTTATCAACCAATTCAGTTCAACAAGGTTAAACAAAAACGCTACGCCAAAGTAATTGAAAACCTAAAGGATATCCGAGAGGCAGAACTTGCCTACAAGGAAGTTACCGGACAATTTGAAGGAGATTTCGATAAGCTGGTACAATTTTTAGACACCGCTGAATTCGCAATTACTCAAAGGAGGGATACAACCATTCTAGATGAGGAGTACAAAAGAACCTATGGAGTAGATCAATACCTTGAAAAAGTAATTATTGATACTCTGGGCTTCGTGTCTGTAAAAGACTCTCTATTTAAAGGAGACCGCGAGCGATATACCAACATGATGAATGTACCCGTAGAAGGTGTAGACGCAAAATTTGAACTTGAAGCAGGGACCATGAAAAAAGGTGACAGAGACATTCCCGTGTTTGAAGCAAAGGTTGCTAAAAGCGTAATCCTTGCCGATCAGGATAGAGATCTTATTCTTCAGGAAAACGAAATTCAGTCGGTAGACGATGTGAACGGCCGTTACATAAGGGTGGGCTCTATGGAAGAGATCAAAACCACTGGAAACTGGCCAAAAATTTATGGTGACGAATAAAGAATTTCAATCAAACTTAAAACTGTCCATCCAGGTTAGCCTGGATGGACTTTCTTTTTGTATCCAGGATACCACAACGAAGGAATTCGTTTTTTTTAAGAAACTAAGTTTTGATCGCCAACTCGATCCGGTAAAGATTCTTCAGAAAATAGATAAGGAATATGAAAATGAAAAGGCGCTTCAGCAAAACGTAAGGGAAATAAGCCTGATCTTTGACAATCATCTCTACACCCTTGTTCCTATTAAACTATTTAATGAAGAACAGGCTTCAAATTATCTTAAATTCAATACAAGGATACTCAAAACAGATTTTATAGCTCACGATGCCATACACAGTGCCGGGGCTGTTTGTGTTTATATTCCCTACGCCAATATTATCAATTATTTCTTTGACAAGTATGGCGAATTTGAATATAAACACAGCATTTCAGTTTTACTGGAAAATTTACTAAAAAGAGAAAAAAGCAATTCCACGCGGGTTTACCTTTATAATAAATCTGGCAACTACGACCTGGTCGTTATTGAAGAAGCTAAGTTAATCTTCTGCAACAGCTTCCAGTATGAAACCCCGGAAGACTTTCTTTATTATCTCCTTTTTACTGCGGAACAACTAAAGCTTGACCCCGAAAAACTTGATCTTCAAATTCTCGGAAATATTTCTGAAGAATCAGAGCTCTATCAACTTGCTTACAACTATATTAAGAATATAAGCCTTTCAGAACAAAGCACAAAAAACACTTTCAGCAAACCTGAAGAAAAGCAGCAAGCTGAAGCTGAATTTGTTCTTTTAAATTCATTCTAATGCGAATCATTTCAGGAAAAAACAAAGGAAAAAGATTAATCGCTCCCAAAAAATTACCCGTGCGGCCCACTACAGATATGGCCAAGGAGGCTTTATTCAATATTCTGAATAATCGCTTTAATATGAATGGGCTTCAGATCCTGGACCTGTTTTCCGGGACTGGAAATATCGCCTATGAGTTTGCCTCCCGTGGTGCTTCTGCCATCACTGCGGTGGACGAGAATTTTGATTGCGTAAAGTTTATAAAAAAGACTTCTACCGAACTCGATATGAACATTCATGTGATAAAAAGCGATGTTTATAAGTATCTTGAAAAAGCCCCAATAAAGGCAGATATTATCTTTGCTGATCCTCCTTACGATTTTGAACCGGAAGCTTTTCAGAAAATTACTCATCTTATTTTCGAAAAAGAGCTCCTCCAGGAAGGCGGGTTTCTTATATTAGAACACTCAAAGCATACAGACCTTTCAGATTTGGAGCATTTTAAAGAATCCAGAAAATACGGAAGTTCGGTCTTTAGCTTCTTTGAGTAAATTCAAAATTCTATGGAATCTTTGTTAAAAACTATAGAGCTTAAGGACACCAGCCTTCAGTTTTATAGCAATCATGTGATCTCAAATGTAAAGGAAGATGTAATCTTTGAAGATTACCACGTGGAACAAATTTTAAGGATATGTAAGGTAGTTTTTGATTTTCGGCCATTTGTATATATTTCTAACCGCAAGTTGGCCTACAATGTAAACCCCATTATTTATTTCGGGTTAAAAGACTTCAAAGAACTAGCCGGCATCGCCATTATATGCAAGGACCTAATGGGGCAAAAAACCGCTCATTTCGAAAAACAATTTTCACCCGTCCCTTTTGATATTTTTAACAATATGGAAGAGGCCATAACCTGGTCAAAAAGTTTAATAAAAAATAAAGCAGGCCTGTAAGCCGGATTCTGTTAACCGTGGAAAAACCACGATTCCCTTATCATTTATCTGAAGTTTTTGTTACCAAAAACCTTGAGCTGCCTACCCTCCGGTAGCAGACGGGCCGTCTGCAAGCACCGGTATACATGGCATTGCACCGCATAGAGTTTACCTGATTTCACTACAGCATTACCTGTACATCCTTTCTGCTGCACTTGTCCTAATCCCTAACCCGATAGCTATCGGAAAGGGACCGGTGGGCGTTACCCACTATGCTGCCCTGTGGTGTCCGGACTTTCCTCCATCCCTCTAAAGGAACAGCGATAAGGCGGCCTACTTTAAGCTGCAAAGATAATCTAAATTCCTTGCTTTTATAATTCTGTTAATCCAATTCATTTTTTATGCCGGAAAATTAAAAATATAGCTTATGATTCTAGGACTTAAGCCGGCTATTTTTATATTTGTTGTTCAAATAATTTCGATGGAACATTTTATAGTATCGGCAAGAAAATACAGACCACAAAGCTTCAGAGATGTGGTGGGCCAACAGGCTATTACCAATACTTTAAAAAATGCTATTGAAAACAATCATCTTGCACAAGCCTTATTATTTACAGGACCTCGTGGGGTGGGTAAAACCACCTGTGCCCGTATTCTTTCTAAGATGATCAATCAGGATGGCACCCAAAGTCCCGATGAAGATTTTGCATTCAATATTTTTGAACTCGATGCCGCCTCTAATAACTCTGTAGACGATATTAGGAACCTTATCGACCAGGTTCGTATTCCACCACAGGTTGGAAATTATAAGGTGTATATTATTGATGAGGTGCATATGCTATCCCAATCGGCTTTCAATGCTTTTTTGAAAACCCTGGAAGAACCGCCGAAGCACGCCATTTTTATTCTTGCCACTACCGAAAAGCATAAAATAATACCCACCATTCTTTCACGTTGCCAGATCTTCGATTTTAAACGCATCACCGTTACCGATGCTAAAAATTACCTGGCCTATATTGCAGAACAGGAAGGAGTAAATGCCGAAGAAGATGCGCTGCACATCATCGCTCAGAAAGCTGATGGTGCAATGCGGGATGCACTCTCCATCTATGATCGTGTAGTAAGTTTTAGTGGAAAAGACCTTACCCGGCAGGCTGTAACCGAAAACCTTAACGTTTTAGATTACGACACCTACATGAAGGTTACCGATCTTATTCTGGAAAATGATATTCCAGGCCTGTTGGTCACATACAACGAGATCTTGTCCAGCGGTTTTGACGGTCATCATTTTATCATGGGCCTCGCTTCTCATTTTAGAAATCTATTGGTTTGTAAAGATCAAAAAACTATACAATTGCTGGAAGTAGGCGAACAAACCAAAACCCGTTACTTTGAGCAGGCTAATAAAACCAGTCATCCCTTTCTTATTAAGGCCATTGATCTTGCCAATGATTGTGATTTAAAGTACAAGAACAGTCAGAACCAGCGACTGCTGATAGAACTTTGTCTTATGCAACTCGCCTCCATCACTTTTAATGGAGAAAAAAAAAAGTTTGAACAGCCAATAATCCCTGCAACTTACTATGAAAAAGCCTCTGTAGAGCTTTCTACGGAAGAAAAAGCGTTGGTTAGAGAAAATGAACACCAGGAAGAAGCTCCGGCCGCCCCGCAGGAATCCCAGCTCCCCTCTCCCCAGGCAAACACCGATGGGATAGATGGGCATTGTGTGAGCGACAATAATAAAAAGTATTATTCTGAAGATGTTCCTGCAGCAGAGGTTTCAGAAGAAAATCTAGATTTGAATAATTCTGAAGAAGCTTCCCCGGAAGAAGATAATGACAAGAAACCTGATACCTCTGTTGAATCTGCCGCTCAACCTAAATCCGGTTTAAATAATAATGGTTTACAGAAGGAAAAAGTATCCGGACTTTCCCTAAAAAGTATCCGGAAGAAAAAAGAGCTGGAAGCCAAGCAACAGGAAAATGCCCCTAAAAAATCCGAAAAGTTAACCCAGGAATTCAATGAGACGCAGTTACATGCCGCCTGGGACGAGTATGTACATCGATTAAAACAGCGGGGAGAAAAAATACTGGCTTCCATTCTTGAAACAGACCTTCCGAGTTTAGACGGACTAGAAATTGTATTGGAAATGCCTAATGAAGGTATGAAGATTGACCTAGAGAAAGAGAAAAACAAATTGATGGGTTTTTTGAAAAAGAAACTTCAAAACACTGAAATTAGCCTGGTTGTCAAGGTGAATGAAACAAAGGCCAAATCTTTTGCCTTTACCCCGATTGAGAAATATAACAAATTGAAAGAAAAAAATCCACTGCTCGATAAATTAAGAAGCACCTTTGATTTAGACGTATAATTATGTTAGGACTAAAACTACCCACAGACCCGCGATGGGCAAATATAGCAGAAAAGAATATCGAAGAGATTCTTGTAGACCATGCTTATTGCGAACAAAAAGCGGCTTCTACAGCAATTTCTCTTATTGTAACTTTCCCTGAATACCCAGAGCTGGTTAATGAAATGACGGCGCTTGCCCGCGAAGAAATGGGACATTTTAAGATGGTGCATGACAAACTTCAGCAACGCGGCCTGAAACTTGGTTGGGAGCGCAAAGATGAATATGTAATTAAATTGCGTGGTTTTTTTCCGAAAGGCGGTAGCCGAAGCACTCAACTGGTTCACCGTCTACTCATCGCCGGACTTATAGAAGCTCGAAGTTGCGAGCGGTTCAGATTACTTTCAGAAAAACTAAAAGATAAAGAACTTGCAGAATTTTACCGTAATTTAATGGTAAGCGAAGCCAATCATTATACTATGTTTCTCAAATTCGCCCGACAATATGGAGAAGACAGAAATGAAGTAGATCGAAAATGGCAGGAATTACTTGAATACGAAGCACAAATAATGAAAGACCTGGGCAAAGACGAGACTATTCATGGTTAATTGCGCTTATCTTCCCTATAAAGAGATTTAATAATTCCATCGGCCAGACCTATTTTTGGCACATATATTTGGTTTGCCCGAGCCCACTTCATAGCGTTTAAATATATCCTGGCAGCAGGAATAATCACATCGGCCCTGTCATTTTTAAGCTCCAGTTCGGTGATGCGTTCCTCGTAAGTATAAGAATTAAGCAAATCATTATACTTCTTCAAATAAGAAAGACTAAGAGGTTTACCTTCTTTCTTTCCACTTGTCTTAAAGATATTATTGATGTTTCCCCCGGAGCCAATAAGGTCTATATCATTATAATTAGCAGTGATTTCCTTTACCCAGTTTTCCATTTCATTCCAGGTTTGATGTTCCACAAGGTCTTTGAGCAAACGAACCGTCCCTACTTTAAAAGACTTGGCAGTGATACTTTTCCCATTACTATATAAAGTATATTCTGTACTTCCCCCACCCACATCTACATAGAGGTAATTCTTATTGTTTTGAATAAGATTATGAAGATCGGTTGCTGCAATTATTGCCGCTTCATGATTACCATCAATGATCTCAATCTCCAGCCCCGATCTCTCTTTTATTTTTTCTACCACTTCCTTTCCATTCCGGGCTTCTCTCATCGCCGAAGTTGCAAAGGCCTTATACTTCTCCACCCCATGGGATTTCATCAATAAATTAAAGGCCTGCATGGTATCCTCCATTCTGTTGATATTGGAATCAGAGATTTTTTGAGTAACAAATACATCGCCACCAAGACGAATGGGCACCCTTACCAACGAAGTTTTCCTAAAACTGGTTTCCTTTCCTTCCTTTTCAGTGATCGTTGAAACCAATAATCTCACAGCATTCGAACCGATATCTATTGCAGCATAATTTTTCTGAGTTATCATGAATCTGGGTTTTGTGTTTTCTTTAAATAATAATCATATAAGGCAAACTGAGATCTAAGAAGTGGTTTATCGTTTTTGCGATAGGCATTATCCTGATTTTCGGAATGTTCCCGCGCCTTAACATTATCCTGCCAACTAATATCAAAGGTCTCCATAATTTCCCTCTTGATATCCTGATCATAAACCGGACACGAAATCTCAACCCGGTTGTCCAGGTTTCGGGTCATTAGATCCGCGGAAGAGAGGTAAACCCTGGGATCTCCATTATTTTCAAATATAAAGACACGCGGATGCTCCAGGAATTTATCTACAATACTAATAGCTTCAATATTTTCACTCAAACCTTTTACTCCTGGAATAAGACAACAAATTCCCCTTACTATTAATTTAACCCTTACTCCTGCCTGGCTGGCTTCGTAGAGTTTATTAATCATAGGATAATCTGAAAGGCTGTTTAGCTTCAACTTAATCTCTGCCTTTTTACCCTTTTCTGCATTTTCGATTTCTGTATGAATCAATTTTACCAATGCAGTCCGGGTATAATGAGGGGAAATAATCAGATGTTTATATTTGCTTACCTTATAGTTGATCTCAAAGAAACCAAAGACCTTATTAACTTCCTTTAGAATTTCGGGATGGGCTGTGAACAGAGTGTAATCGGTGTATAATCTGGAAGTAGATTCGTTGAAATTCCCGGTGCTTATAAATCCATATCTTTTCAATTTTCCTTCTTCTTCCCGCTCTATTACACAGGTTTTACAATGTACCTTTAATCCCGGAACACCAAAGATTAAGTTAACACCTTCCTGCTGCATTTGTTCCGCATAACGAATATTGGCAACTTCATCAAACCTGGCCCGGAGTTCAATCTGTACCGTAACCTTTTTGCCGTTTTTAACTGCATTAATAAGGGAACTGGCTATATGGGAGATCTTCGCAAGCCGATAAATAGTGATTTTAATTGTCCTTACCTTGGGATCCAGGGCTGCTTCACGGAGAAATTTTACGGTATAAGCAAAACTTTGGTAAGGGGTGTAGAGCAGAAAATCTTTTTTCGCGATTCCACTAAAGAGACTGGTTTGCAGGAAGAGACCAGGGATAGGCAAAGGCTCGATTACTTCATATAAAAGATCATTTCTTCCAAGGCTGGGGAAATTCATATAATCCCGCCGGTTGTGATAACGGCCGCCAGGAATTATACTATCTGAAGCATCAATACCCATCTTATTAAGAAGATAGGTGAGTGTATCTTCAGCAATATTCATATCATAAACAAAGCGCACAGGTTCTCCTTTAATACGATCCTTAACACTATTTGAAATCTTTTCAATAAAACTCTTACTAAGGTCGCTATCAATATCAAGCTCGGCATCCCGGGTAATCTTGATCATATGAGCTGAGATACTTTCATAATCAAAAATATTGAAGATAGTATCTAAATTAAACCTTATAAGGTCATCCAGCAAAATAATATATTGTTTACCATTTTCTTCCGGCAGTACGACAAATCTTTCGATACTCCTTGGAATTTCGATAAGCACATATTTTTTCTCCTGAACCTGTTGATCCAGCAATTGTGATATTTTTTGACTGGATTTCTCCTCCTTCATCACCATCTTCACTGCAAGATAGGCTGCACTATCTTTAAGGCTTGGAATTTCCGGAAGATCATTAAGGATAATTGTAACCAGGGCCGGACTTACTTTGGAGAGAAAAAAATCTTTGAGAAATTTCTGCTGAGACTGAGACACCTGTTTCTCATTAATAATGTAAATATCATGGGCTTTTAATTGATCCTGAATATCAGCCAGGATTTCCAGACTTTCAGCTTGTTGTTTAATAACAATTTGAGTTATTTTTTCCAGAAGTTTACTGGCCTTAATTCCTCCCAGAACTCTTTTTCCTGCTTTTCCGGCAAGATCAATTCTCTTCACTGTAGCATAACGTACCTTGAAAAATTCGTCCAGATTATTAGAAAAAATCCCAAGGAAACGCAAGCGCTCGATCAAAGGAACAGTTTCATCTTCAGCTTCTTGAAGAACCCTTGCATTAAACTGAAGCCAGCTAAGTTCCCGGTTTATATATTTGTATTGTGGCATAGATTATCGAAGTTCCTTGGGAATTAAAGTTAATAAGGTTTTACCTTTTTTAATATCCTTCCAGGAATCAACTTCAAAATCTATAACGCAAAGGCCCGTAGTAGGCAAATTATCCAGACCTTTATCCCCAAGTCGGTTTACAAGACCGGTCATTGCCGGATTGTGACCAAAGACAACCAATTTTTCTATGCTGTTATCACAGGATTTAATAATCTCCAGCAAATCCTCTTCATCAAAGGTATACAGAGATTCTTTTATCTTAAAATTTTCATCAGGTACCTCCAGTTGGTCTTTAAACATCTTGGCGGTTTCCAAAGCTCTTACTGCATGGCTGCTCCAAAACATAGCATCCGGGGAATAGAATTCTTTATAAATGCTACTCACAACATCACCATCACGATAGGCGCGCTTTTTCAAAGGTCTCTTATCATCCGGAAGATCGTGCTTCCAGGATGATTTTCCATGCCGAACTAAGGTTAGTCTTTTCATAATTATGGTGCTACACGTTTAATTTTCCAATCTCCATTTGTATTTTTCTCATACTGCACCCGATCATGCAGGCGATTTCTTCTTCCCTGCCAGAATTCAAAATGAAACGGTTCTATCAAATATCCGCCCCAATGCCCAGGCCTGGGGATTTCACCTGCCTTAAATTTTTCTTCCAATTTTTTCATTTCATCGATTAGATACTGGTGAGAGGGGATTTCCTGACTCTGTTGAGAAGCCCAGGCTCCCAATTGGCTTCCACGAGGTCGCACTCTAAAATATTCATCCGAATCTTTAGCCGATGTTTTAACCGCTATGCCCTGAATAATCACTTGCCGCTCAAGAGCCGGCCAAAAAAAGCTAATACATAATTTGGGGTTTTCGGCCAGATCTTTTCCTTTTTCAGAATTATAATTGGTATAGAAGGTGAAGCCGTCCGAACTAAATGATTTCAGAAGAACTACACGGGATGTGGGAGTCATATCCTCCCCTACTGTGGCCAGGCTCATTGCATTGGGCTCTGCGATTTCAGGGTGATCTTCAGCATCTTTAAACCAGGCAGAAAATAAAGCTAAAGGTTGAGATGGTAAATTGTCATGAGCCAGTTCACTCTTTTCATAAGACTGGCGATAATGCTTAAGGTCTTTTTGCATAATATGGGCTTTTCTGCAATTTACAAGTTTTAGCAAGAAGCCGGAAAGATAATTTCGCTGAACTTATAGTAATCTGATGAAAATCACTCCGTTTTTATAGCAAATTGCAGCTTTAGGAAATTACATAATCCACAAAACGCAAATTACTACGACAAAAAACACTTATCCTAATATTTCATTGCATTTTATCTAATAAATATCGATTACATCCAAAATATTTGATTTTTATTCAAGCAAATGAAGCTTTCACGTATTTTTGTGCAAAATTACAAATAAGTATAACTGGCAAAAATATATTAAAAACCCCTCCAAAAATGACATTTCTTAGCTCTGCGTCGTCAATTAAAAGAAGTTTTCTCACAAATATTTTCCTCCTTGTAATCTTTTTAAGTTTAGGTAGCTGTACTGTTCCTGCACTCACAAATGCCGATAACTATGGGCGGGCTCATGAAGTCTATGCTGTAGATTTTAACCCTGAAGATCTAAGCAAGTTAAGTATTGCAAAAATGGATGAAGGAACCTGGAAAGAGGTTGGAAGCTTTAAAAACAGTCCAAGTGCGCGTTATAATGTAGAAATTAAAGGAGACTATTTAATAGTAACCACCAATAAAAATCCAATGGACGTACCAACCTATAAGACCTGGTTAGATTATGCAAGGGAAGAATTAGGCTACGATCAAAACGACGCATATGATATTTTTGAAACCGTAGAGGAAGGTTGGATCTACGAGATTAACCTTAAAAAGCATCCTCTGGTAAATACCGAAGATCACAGGTTATTGATGTATGAACGCAAATAACTAAACCCGAAATTCTATTATAAAGCCATCTCCCGGATGGCTTTTTTTTTCCGATTTTACAATTTCAGCTATTATATTTGACTGGAAGTTCAGGCTTTTTAAACTTCAATTTTAGTCTGAATTATTTCTTCCTGCTATTGGTTAATTTTACGGGTTTCTAGTTATTGTATTTTCCAAAAGTTATAAAAGTATAATCAAGTTTTTTTAAAACAAATACCTGTTTTCTTGTATATCTTGGATTGAAAATAAGTTGTTTACCGACTAAATTCTGCCTTACATCTAAAAAAAACGAAATTCCTTTTTTAAAGTAGAATTTACCATAATTTTACCATAGAAATGATGAATAAAAAAGATTAACCCCAATTAATCAATAGGTAAAATCCCCTAATTTTATCGTTTATCTTTTCTGATTAAATCCCCAAGATTTAAATATTGTTTTTCCCCAAAGAGAACATGAATGATTTTTCCCCTACAAATCATTTTAGACCTACACCTACTTAATAATTGAGTTGTTCTGTAAATAGAACACTACAAATGATTGAATAAACTTAATTCTAAACATGTCTAATATGATTTGGAAAACTACTCTGGCAAATAAGTTGGGTTTTAACTTATTTAGCATTTTTACTGTAATTTTTACTATAGTCAGCTCTTTACAGATGCAGGCTCAATGTAATAGTAATAACGTAACCGTAAACGATTTTTATCTTGGAGATGAAAACGGAGTTCCGTTACAACCTAATTCCAATTATCAAATAGGACAACCTGTAGATGCATATTTATATGCTCAATTTGGAGGAAGTTCAGGGAATGGTTATTCTCTTTATTTGGAATATAACATTAGTGTTGATGGGGTCTCACAACCTTTGGTAAAACAATGTTTGTATAATGGCCAACCTATCCCGCCTTCTGGTTATCATCAAATAAGTTCATTTACCTGGGAATGGGGAAAAGAATTGGAATTACAAAATCTTTATATGGATTGGTACACCAATTCAAAGACAAGAATTTGTGAACCACAAAATCGCAATTCACAATGTTATAATTCCCCGGTAGATCTGTTAATTAGCACACCTTTAGTAGCTAATTTCGATTATACCCAATCCTGTGAAGATTATACCGTTAACTTCACTAATCTAACAACCGGGGGAGACGTAGATAATTATTCTTACCACTGGGATTTTGGCGGATTAGATTCCAGTACAGATCCTAATCCCAGCTATACATTCCCGGGTCCTGGTCAATATCTGTATGAAGTTGTACTCACCTCAAATGACGGAAGTGTTCAAAGCACCTACTCTGAAAGTATTACAATTTTTGAACCTGTAAATGCTCAAATCACCGGAAACGAAGAACTCACCTGTGAGGTGACTTCCATAACTTTAGATGCCTCTTCTTCCACCGTGCAGAGCGATGCAAATTACCAGAGTACCGGAGCAACTTACCAGTGGAGTACAGGAGCAACTACTGCTACTATCGAAGTTTCGGAACCTGGTGACTACTGGGTGATCGTAACCGACAGCGATAATGGATGTTCCGATGAAACCGAAGTAAGCGTAACCGAAGATGTAACTCCTGTGGTTGCTGAAATCTCAGGAAACCAGGAGCTAACCTGTGAGATGACTTCTATAACATTAGACGCTTCCTCTTCCACCGTGCAGGGCACTGCCTCTTATGAGTGGAGTACCGGAGCAACTACTGCTACTATCGAGGTTTCGGAACCAGGAGATTACTGGGTGATCGTAACCGATAGCGATAACAAATGTTCTGATGAAACCGAAGTAAGCGTTACTGAAGATGTAACTCCTGTGGTTGCTCAGATCACTGGAAACGAAGAACTCACTTGTGAGATGACTTCCATAACTTTAGATGCTTCCTCTTCCACCGTACAGGGCACTGCCTCTTATGAGTGGAGCACAGGAGCAACTACTGCTACTATCGAAGTTTCGGAACCAGGAGATTACTGGGTTACCATTACTGACTCAGACAACTCCTGTCTGGATTCAAAAACTGTAACGGTTATATACATCCC
>NZ_DATCSO010000039.1:0-42695 GCF_036568425.1 Salegentibacter sp.
AAACAGGGAAGTGGACTTACCGTATACCTTAGGAAATAATTTTGAAAGAAGGTCCAGTATTAAAAGAGAAAATAATAACTTTTCCAATCAGTATTGGGATAATGTGCTTACCTATAATGACAACTTTGGAGATCACGACCTCACGGTAATGCTAGGTACCTCCTTTAGAGATGAAGCCAGTAATAAATTTGAAGCTACGGGATATGATATTGCTGGAATAGGGCTTGAAACCAGCTGGTACCTTGATTTTGCAGATCAGGATTCCTTTAGTAATAATGTAGAAGAAATAGGTACCAGGTTTTATGGGGTATCCTACTTTGGGAGAGTAGCTTATGACTATAAAGACAGGTATTTATTATATGCAACCCTCAGAGCCGATGGTTCCTCGAAATTCACATTAGATCCCTGGGGATATTTCCCCTCTGTAGGTCTTGGTTGGGTAGCTTCTGATGAAGATTTTCTTGCCGATAATGAGGTTTTTGATTTCCTGAAATTCAGGGCAAGTTGGGGTAAGTTAGGAAATGATAATGTAGCTGCCAGTGCAGGTTCAAATACCATTGAAGTGATTACCACTCCCATTGGTGACCAGCCGCGAACAGGGCTTACTTCTACGAGTGTATTCTCGAATAATACCTGGGAGGTGATCGAGGAAAAGAACTTTGGTTTAAACCTGCAAACTTTTGACAGCAGGTTATCCATAGATGCCGATTATTATATTCGAGATACTCAGGATGCCATTTTACCGGTTTATATTCCTATTGTAAACCGAAGTGTTGATCGAAACTCGGGAGTAATTCGAAACCAGGGTCTCGAATTAAGTGCTAACTGGAATCACCAGGTTAACGATGATTTTAGCTATAGAATCGGAGCCAACTTTACAACCTTAAAGAATGAAGCTATCGAAATAGAAGATGAAAGAGGATATATAGATTCCGGTTCGGCTGAATTCAGACAACGAACTGAGCTTGGAGGACCTTTGTTAGGCTTTTTTGGGTATGAAAGAATTGGCGTCTATCAAAATCAACAGCAAATTGAAGCCGATCCCATAGCTGTAGAGAATGGACTTGTACCCGGGGATTTAATTTACCGTGACCAAAATGGAGATGGAGTAATCGATGATGCCGATCGCGTGATCCTTGGATCCTTCCTGCCTGAATACACCTTTGGAGCTAGTTTTGGAGCAAACTATAAGGCCTTCGAGTTCTCTATGGATGTCTATGCGCAAACCGGTAATAAGATCCTAAACCGTAAAAGAGGGGAAATTATTTTCACCCAGGACACCAACATGGACGCAGATCTTGCCATTAACAGATGGCATGGAGAGGGAACCAGTAACTCTTATCCATCTTCAGCCGGACTAAGAAAGGCCTGGAATCAGAAATTAAGTGATTTCTGGGTTGAAGACGGAGACTTCTTCCGGATACAAAACATTCAGGTTGCATATAATATAGAAGCCGAAGGATTACCGCAAACTAGAATTTATTTTACTGCGGAAAAACCACTTTCAATTTTTGATTATAACGGATTTAATCCTGAAGTTCCTAACGGAGTAGACAGGCAAACCTATCCGGTTCCAGCTATATATACCCTGGGAGTTAATTTAAAATTCTAAAAAGATTAATATGAAAAGATATAATTCAACAAAAATATTACTTCTGTTCTTTTTAATGGGAGTAGGCCTTAGTTCCTGCCATGATAAACTGGATGTGCGGGAAGGTCAGTTAAATACTGGCGATCTTGACTATACCGATGCGAGTAACATGGTCCAGCCATTAATTGGGGCTTATTATGAGCTTGCTACCCGGGGATGGGAAGAACCTCTTCTAATGGGAGTTAGGGGGGATGATGTTAATGCAGGTGGTTTAGGCGACCAGCAACCCTTTGCCGATACCGATAGGTATATATATGATAAGGATTACTGGATGTATAATTCACTATGGAATGTGCATTATAATGATATTATCAATATGAATACGGCTATTTTACAACTTGAGAATTTCAGGGAATATGCCAATGAAGCTGACGCAGCCAGAGCTGACCAATATATAGCTGAAATCATGGTCATGAGAGCATGGCTTCATTTTAACCTGGCCAGGGTTTGGGAAGATATATTTATCATTACCTCCAACCAACCAGAAGAAGAATTGGAGCGCGGTGTTTCCTCTAAAGTCGAGGTTATGCAATTTATTTCTGACCAGATGGATATGGCTATTCAGGAGCTTCCCGACCTAAGACCGAATGAAAGAACCGATATTCAGGGTGGAGTCACCAGCTATACTGCTTATGCCATGAAGGCCCTGGCTCATCAGGAACTGGGAAATCATCAGGAAGTAGCAGATGCTGCAGGAGCAATAATCAGCTCCGGAAAATTCGAGCTTTATCCGGATTTTTATCAGCTTTTCAAAAAGCCTGGTGAATTGAGCAATGAAAGCTTATTGGAGTTGCAATACTCAGACTACGGAACTCCAGCTGGAGATGCCCTGTATCATTTATACGCCCCGTTTGGACCTCAAAACTGGACCCCTGCAAGGGAAAATGCCCAAAGTGGTTGGGGCTTTTATGAGCCTAGCCTTAAGTTTATTGAGTTTATGCTGGATCGTGATGAAGATGTTAGATTACAAACCAGTGTTTTATTTACCAACCGTGGAATCGCTGAACTGGAAGCAGATGGGTATACAGACCTTCCATCTTTTGTAAACAATGAAACCCCATCGGGAGATGTGATCAATGATTTTGAAAGAGCGATTTTTTCCAGCGGCAAACATTATTTGCCTTCTATCCAATTAACCGATGGTAGAAATGATTATAGCGCCGGAAAGAATATGATTGTTATTCGTTATGCTGAAATTCTCCTTATGTATGCTGAAGCAGTAACCCTGGGGGCTAATCCAACCAGTATTTCAGCCGATGAAGCAGTGAATTTAGTAAGAGATCGTGCCGGTTTGAATGATTTAAACGGAGTAACTCACGAGCAGGTACTGGATGAGAAATTCGCTGAACTCGCTATGGAATGGGGTATTAGATATTTCGATATGATTCGCCACGATAAGTATGGGGAATTAAGTTATGACGGAAGAAACTTCTCGGCCGATAAAGAATACTTGCCTTATCCACAGGCGCAGATAGATGCATTGCCTCTTGGAGCTAATGCCATGATGAATTCAATACTAAACCAGCAAAACAGATAGGTATGAAAAATTATATAAAATCTTCTATTGGACTTTTGTTCCTCGTTATTGGTTTTGCTTCCTGTGATTATGATAATATAGATCCACTTACACAGGTAGATCCGGGACCTGATGCGGGGGCACCAGAAATTAATATTCAGTATCCCAATGAAGGAACAACTATTAAGGTTCCTGAACCGGTAGCTGCTATTGATATCCGTTTCGAAGTAAAAGACGATATTGAAGTAGATAATATTGAAGTGCTGGTAAATGGAAATCAGATCGCAACATATAATGATTTTCTTGATTACCGGATTGTAAAAGAGGAAGTTCCTTTTGATCAGGTAACCAATGGAGAGCATACCCTCACCATAAAAGCCACTGATATCGCTGGTAATACTACCAGCAAAACTGTGAACTTTAGTAAAGAACCGCCTTATACTCCCAGATATGCCGGAGAATTCTTCTATATGCCTTTTGATGCAGATTTTACTGAGCTGGTAAATATATACATGGGGGAAGAAACCGGAAATCCCGGGATTACCTCTAATTCTTATTTAGGTACAGGTGCCTATCTAGGAGTTGCAGATTCCTATGTTGATGTTGAATTGAATGAAGAAGATCTGGGTAGTGAACTCAGTGGTGCTTTCTGGTATAAGGTTAGTGCTGAATCAGACCGTGCAGGAATTCTTGTAGCCGGCGCTGAGGGGGCTGGTGCCAGCGAAAACCGTCAGCAAGGTTTCAGATTGTTTAGAGAAGGATCGGCCGAAGAGCAAAGGCTTAAACTGAACGTGGGAACCGGATCGGGAGAAAGCTGGAACGATGGTGGAGTGATTGATGTCACCGAAGGAGAATGGGTGCATATTGCCTTTAGCATTACGGAATCAGAAACAGTACTTTATTTCAATGGAATGCCAGTAAATACCGGTGTGATGACTGGTGCGGTAGATTGGACCGGAGTTGAGCAATTAACAATTGGCGCAGGTGGAGAAACCTTTAGTTACTGGGATCATAGATCGGATATAAATAGTGTTATTGATGAATTAAGGCTATTTAACCGTGAGTTAACCCAGGCTGAAATCCAGGATTTGATCAATGCTTCTTCTATTACTCTCGATATGCCATTTGATGGAAATTACAATGATTTGGTAGCAAATCGTGAGGTAACCGAAGTTGGTTCTCCAGGCTTTGCCGGGGAGAGTGTTTCAGGAAGTAATGCCTATGCCGGTGCAGAAGGAGCTTACTTAATGATGCCCTCAGATGGGTTATTGAGCGACGAATTCAGTACGACTTTCTGGTATAAAGTAAACGCCAGCCCAGATCGTGCAGGAATTATCACCATTGGTCCTGAAGATGAAGACAATCCGGACGCTCAAAATAATCGTACCAGCGGGTTCAGATTATTCAGAGAAGGAGATTCCGAGGAACAGCGAATTAAAGCCAATGTTGGAAATGGTTCTGCAGACAGCTGGAACGATGGTGGTATAATCACCGTTGCAGATGGAGATTGGGTACATGTAGCTTTTGTGATTACCGATTCAGAAAGCCAGATTTACCTGGACGGGGAATTGGTGAACACCGGAGCAGTATCTGGTGGGGTAGACTGGACAGGAACCGATATAGTTTCAATCATGTCGGGTGCGCCAAGGTTTACCGAATGGAACCACCTTTCAGACCAGAGTTATATGGATGAGCTGCGTTTTTACAACAAAGCGCTTACTCAGGAAGAGATTCAGGCCGCAATGGGCCAGTAAATAAAAATTTCCGGCACCCTTATCCGGTGCCGGGTTTTTTCTAATGGTTTTTTTGAGGATAATTCTGTCAGAAAGACCTAATCTTAAATTTAAATAACCCTTTTATTAGCTTTTTAACCTGAAATTTTTTGGGTAATTCAATAATACTTAAAAAATCAAATTATGCTGCGGACTATGTATGTATTAGGATTGTTTTTGATTTTTACGGCTTGTTCTAACGACTCTGGCCCAGGATTTCAGGAACCATATAATCCAGATGCAGGAAAGGATGAAGACAAGGAAGAAAGTCTTAGCGATAAGGAACTACTGGAAAAAGTACAGAAAACTACTTTTAAATATTTTTGGGATTTTGCCGGCATAAATTCCGGATTAGCGCGTGAACGCTCCCAGGAAGAAGCTTATGGAGGTGAAGCAAGAAATATTGTTACCATTGGAGGCTCCGGTTTTGGCCTGGCGGCCTTTCCTGTCGCTGTAGAACGAGGATGGATAAGCAGAGAAGAAGCAGTTGAAAGGCTTGAAAAAATTCTTGACTTTTTGGAAGAAGTTCCTACCTATCACGGCGCTTTTTCCCATTGGTATTTAGACGATGCTGCCCAAACACGTCCCTTTGGAGATATGGATGATGGTGGTGACCTTGTAGAAACTGCTTTCCTTATGCAGGGTTTGCTTATAAACCGACAGTATTTTTCCGAAGAAACAAGTATTTCAGAACGAATTACCGCACTGTGGGAAGCTGTAGAGTGGGATTGGTACACCCAGGGAGAAAATGTGCTTTACTGGCACTGGTCCCCAACTTATAATTTTCAGAAAGATCTTATGATACGGGGATGGAATGAATCTCTTATTGTCTATGTGCTTGCTTCGGCTTCACCAACTTATTCTATTGAGCCTGAAGTCTATCATCAGGGTTGGGCATCTAATGGAAATATGGTAAATAATAGGCAGTATTATGGTGTAACCCTCCCATTAGGTCCTGCGTACGGTGGACCACTCTTTTTTGCACATTATTCGTTTATGGGGCTGAATCCCAGAAATCTTAGCGATCAGTATGCAAATTACTGGGATCAAAACACCGCACATAGTCTTATTCATTATAATTATGCCATAGATAACCCTAAGAATTATGAGGGCTATGGCGAGAACAGCTGGGGTTTAACGGCCAGTGATAATTATGAAGGCTACTCAGCACATAGTCCTGCGAACGATTTGGGGGTAATTACGCCTACTGCGGCCATATCCTCTTTCCCTTATACTCCTGAAGAATCTATGAAGGCACTGCGCTATTTCTATGAGGAAAAAGGAGATGAGCTCTGGGGACCCTATGGTTTTTATGATGCTTTTTCTGAAGAAGAGAACTGGGTTGCCGATGGTTATTTAGCTATAGACCAGGGGCCAATAATTTCAATGATAGAAAATTACAGAACTGGTTTGCTTTGGGATCTTTTTATGCAAGATGAAGAAGTTCAAGCCGGCTTAATTAAACTAGGGTTTAATTATTAATACCGAAAATTTAGAATTATACAATGATAACTAATTATAAATCAATCTTAAGTTTTATCATATTCAGTATGTTGTTTGTTAGTTGCAAAAACAAATCTGATAAGGACAGAATAGAAAAAACTGAAACTGAAACACTTTCCGAAGAAGCCTTGCTGGACACGGTTCAGAAGCAAAGCCTTAAATATTTTTGGGATTATGCCGAACCAAATTCAGGAATGGCTCGCGAGCGCTGGCACCCCGACGGCGAATATCCAAAAAACGATGCCCACGTGGTGACCACCGGCGGCTCAGGTTTTGGACTTATGGCTATCGTATCTGGAATGGATCGGGAATGGATTCAGCGTGATTCGGCAGTAGCTCGTCTGGATAAAATCGCTGATTTTTTAGATAATGCTCCAAGATTTCACGGGGTTTGGCCACATTGGCTAAATGGAGAAACCGGTGAAGTTCAGGCTTTTAGTGATAAAGATAATGGAGGCGACCTTGTGGAAACTTCATTTTTAGCCCAGGGCTTTATTGTAGTTCGGGAATATTTAAAAAATGGAAATGAAGAAGAAAAAGCGGTTGCTGCAAAATACGATGAGCTTTGGAAAGGAATTGACTGGGAATGGTACACGAATAATAAAGACGGACTTTACTGGCACTGGTCACCAGATTATCAGTGGGAAATGGACTTTATGATCGAAGGTTATAACGAATGTTTGATCACCTATGTTATGGCCGCTTCGTCCCCCAATCACGCAATAGAGTCCGAGGTCTATCACGAAGGCTGGGCCCGCGGAGGTGATATTGTAACCGATAAAGAAGCCTATGGAATGCCTTTAATCCTTAAACACAATACCCGTGGTGATAAGGCTGGTCCGCTTTTTTGGGCACATTACTCCTACTTAGGCTTGAACCCAAAAGGACTTGAAGATAAATATGCAAATTACTGGGATTTGAATGTAAATCATACCAAAATCAATTATGAATACTCCCGGGAAAATCCTAAAGATTTTGAAACCTATACCGAAAATTCCTGGGGTCTAACCGCAAGTTATACGCGTAAGGATGACGATGGAATTGGATATGCCGCCCATTCCCCAGATGATGACAAGGGAGTGGTTTCTCCTACTGCAGCAATTAGCTCTATACCGTATACTCCTGAACTTTCTTTGGGGGCGATGAGGTATTTTTTTGAAGATCAAAACGAATTGCTATGGGGCCCGGCCGGTTTTTACGACGCTTTTAGCCTTGAAGGTGAAGATTGGGCAGCTAAAAAATATTTGGCAATAGATCAGGGGCCAACGGTGGTAATGATAGAAAATTATCGCTCCGGACTTATCTGGGACCTATTTATGGGAGCTCCGGAAGTACAGCAAGGATTGGATAAACTGGGTTTTTCTTATTAATAACAAACCTGTAAGGTTTTATAAAATAAAAAATGAAAAAAAGATTTTTATACATTTTAGCGATATTTATATTAATCCTGATGTTAATACCTTTTACGGTTAATGCACAAAAGCGGGAAGCCTTTAAAAAAGAACATTTTATAAAGAATGCCGATACCTTAAATTATCGCATTTTATTTCCGAAGGATTTTTCAGAAAAGAAAGAATATCCCGTGGTTTTATTTCTACATGGTGCAGGAGAAAGAGGTGCCGATAATCAATCTCAATTAACTCACGGAAGCGAACTATTTCTGAATAATCAGGAGAAGTTTCCGGCCATAGTTATATTTCCACAGGCGCCAAAAGACGATTATTGGGCGAAGGTTGAGGTGAACCGTGATACCGTTCCTTTTCAATTTGATTTTATGAATGACAAACCGGCTACCAAATCCTTACAACTAGTGATGGATTTAATGGAAGAAATGACCTCTAAAGATTACGTAAACAGAGACCAAATTTACGTGGGCGGACTTTCCATGGGAGGAATGGGAACCTTCGAACTCATTTATAAAAAGCCTCAAATGTTCGCTGCAGCATTTGCAATATGTGGCGGTGCCAATCCCGAAATAGCTAGAGAATATCGGCAAGGTTTTAATATTTGGCTTTTCCACGGAAAAAAAGATGATGTAGTACTTCCAGAATACTCTGAAGCAATGGCTCGCGCTATCAACCATTATGGAGGAAATGCCAAGCTTTCTTTATATCCGGATGATAATCATAACAGCTGGGATTCGGCTTTTGCTGAACCTAATTTATTACCCTGGTTATTCTCTCATAAAAAGGAAGAATAAGGAATGATTAAAATAAAAGAAATGAAAAATTTCAAAAAAATAATTGCCATAACAGCCTTGCTCCTGAGTGCATTCTTAAATGCGCAGGAGGAGATAGTTCCCGAAACCTATATCAATCCGCTGGATATAGACTATACCTATATGGTTTATAACTCCAGCAATAATATTTCCTACCGTTCGGGTGCAGATCCGGCGGTTATTGAATTTCGTGGCGAATACTACATGTTTGTTACACGCTCTTTTGGTTATTGGCACTCCACGGATTTGATTAATTGGGAATTTATAAAACCTAAGCAATGGTATTTCGAAGGTTCCAATGCTCCTACGGCTTTTAATTATAAAGATTCATTGGTATACTTTGCAGGAGATCCGGCAGGTTATGGAAGCATTCTTTACTCCGATGATCCAAAAAGTGGGGAGTGGACACCAACCGCATCTATTTCCACAAACATTCAGGATTCAGAATTGTTTATCGATGAGGATGGGAAAACCTATTTGTATTGGGGCTCATCAAATGTGCATCCTCTTAAGGTTAAAATGCTGGATAAAGACGATCGATTTCTTGAAACCGGAGTGGAAAAAGAACTTATTAACCTCGTTGAAGAAGAACACGGCTGGGAGCGTTTTGGAGAAAACAATTTTCATCCAACCTTAAAAGAAGGTTATATGGAAGGTGCCTCTATGACCAAACACAACGGTAAATATTATCTACAGTATGCGGCACCCGGGACCCAGTTTAATGTCTATGCCGATGCTGCCTACGTAGGCGATAGTCCGCTGGGGCCCTTTGAGTATATGAAAAATAACCCTATGAGTTTCAAGCCGGGCGGTTTTGCTAATGGTGCGGGACACGGAGTGACTATGAAACAAACCAACGGACAATACTGGCATTTTGCTACTATGGCCCTGGCCTCCAATTCTCATTGGGAACGAAGGCTATCTATGTTTCCCACTTATTTTGATGATGAAGGTTTAATGTATACCAATACCAGCTACGGGGATTACCCGTTATTTGGTCCGGAGCATCCAACAAAAGCCGGACAACATAGCGGCTGGATGTTGCTTTCTTATAAAGGAAAAGCTACCGTTTCATCTTCAAAGAAACAGGTAAGAAAAAGTACTTCTACCGATGGAGATTTCGATATCACCAAAATGCCTTTGGAAAAAAACAGTGAAGGAGAGATTATTTCGAAATTATTAACCGATGAAAGTCCGAAATCTTTCTGGGTTGCTGAAGCTAATGATGATACACAATGGGTGGAGATCGAAATGCTTGCACCCGGAAATATCTATGCGTTTCAGTTGAATTTTCATGACGAAGAAGCAAGCATTTATACCCGCACCGAAGGCTTGCATCACAGGTTTACCCTGGAAGTTTCAGTGAATGGAACAGATTGGGAACCTGTGGTAGACCGAAGTAATAGTTTTGAAGATGCCCCTAATGCTTACCTCACCCTGAACCAACCGAAAAAGGCAAAATATGTGAGGTATAAGAATGTTCAGGTGCCCGGAAATAACCTGGCATTATCTGAGATACGGGTATTTGGTAAAGGTTTCGGCAAAAAGCCGGCTAAGGTAAAAAACTTTGAAATTTCCAGACAGGAAGACCGCAGAGATGCATCTTTCAGTTGGAATCCTGTGAAAGGAGCCCAGGGTTATAATATTCGCTGGGGTATTGCTCCGGATAAATTATATCACTCCTGGTTAATTTATGACGAAAATGAACATTTTATGCGCAACCTGGATCGTAATACAAAGTATTACTTCTGTATTGAAGCCTTTAATGAAAATGGAATTTCAGAGAGAACTGAGGTTCAGGAAGTGAAATAAAGAAAAGCTAATTATCAATTATTAAAGCATAACTAATATGAAAAAAATTAATCTGTCAGTCGTTATCCTGTTTTTTATAGGACTCTCCTCACTACAAGCACAGGAGAAGATCCCACAGGTGGAGGAATTACTTACGAAAATGACCCTCGAAGAAAAGATCGGTCAGCTAAACTTACTAACCCCCGGTGGGGGAGTAGCCACGGGATCAGTGGTGAGTGAAGGTGTAGAAGCCAAAATAAGGGAAGGTAATGTTGGAGGCGTTTTTGGTGTTTCCAGTCCTAAAAAAGTTAGACAGGCACAAAAGCTTGCCGTAGAGAACTCCCGTTTAGGTATTCCATTGCTTATAGGATCTGATGTTATTCACGGTTATAAAACAACTTTTCCTATCCCACTAGGTCTTTCGTCCAGCTGGGATATGGAATTGATTAAGAAAACCGCCGAGGTAGCCGCTAAAGAAGCTACCGCCGATGGGATTAACTGGAATTTTTCTCCTATGGTTGATATTGCCCGCGACCCTCGCTGGGGTCGCGTAGCCGAAGGAGCTGGGGAAGACCCTTATCTGGGATCGCAGGTTGCCAAGGCTATGGTTGAAGGCTATCAGGGAGACGATCTTACCCAAACCAACACAATGTTGTCTACAGTAAAACATATGGCATTATATGGTGCTGCTGAAGGCGGTCGTGACTACAATAGCGTAGATATGAGTAAAATAAGAATGTATAATGAATATCTGCCTCCCTACAAAGCTGCCGTAGATGCTGGAGTTTCCAGTGTGATGAGCTCCTTTAACGATATTCACGGGGTGCCGGCTTCCGGAAATAAATGGTTACTTACCGATCTGCTTCGGGAAGAGTGGGGCTTTGAAGGCTTTGTGGTTTCTGATTACACCTCGGTAAATGAAATGATCGCCCACGGAATGGGAGACCTGCAGGCAGTTTCAGCATTGGCAATAAACGCCGGGCTCGATATGGATATGGTGGGTGAGGGATTTTTAACCACCTTAAAGAAATCGGTTGAAGAAGGAAAAGTTTCCGAAGAAACAATAACGACGGCGGCAAGACGAATCCTGGAAGCTAAGCACAAGTTAGGCCTTTTGGATGATCCTTATCGTTATTCCGATGAGAGCAGGCCTGAAAAGGATATACTTTCGGATGAAAACCGCGCTCTCGCAAGAAAGGCTGCTACCAGAGCAGCAGTCTTGTTGAAAAAAGATGCTGAAGTACTTCCGCTTAAAAAAGATGCTAATATTGCCTTAATTGGCCCTTTAGCCAATGATCAGTATAATATGCTGGGAACCTGGGCGCCAACCGGAGATTTTAAACTTTCGGTACCGGTTTTGGAAGGGATTAAAAATGTAATGCCAAAGGTTAATGTTTCTTACGCTAAAGGAGCTAACATAAGTGATGATGCTCAGTTTATTGAAAACGTGAACGCTTTGGGTCCAAAGATTATTGTTTCTGAAGAATCTCCTGAAGAGTTGCTGGATGAAGCTCTGGAAGTTGCCAATGCTGCCGATGTGGTTGTGGCAGTGGTAGGTGAAGCCAGTGAAATGAGTGGTGAGTCTTCCAACAGAACCGATATAAGAATTCCTGAAAGCCAGAAGAAGCTAATTCGTCAACTTGCTGCAACCGGGAAACCTGTAGTGTTGGTGCTTATGAGTGGTCGACCACTGGATATTTCAGAAGAGATGCAATTACCGGTAGATATTCTGCAGGTTTGGCATCCTGGAGTAGAAGCAGGGAATGCTATTGCCGATTTGCTTTTTGGAAACTATAACCCTTCAGGAAAACTTACTATGAGCTGGCCACATAATGTGGGACAGATACCGGTTTATTACAGTAGGAAAATCACTGGAAGACCGGGACCTTCGGATACTGAATTTCAAAAGTTTAAGTCAAATTATTTGGATGCGCCAAATTCAGCACTCCTGCCATTTGGATACGGACTTAGCTATACTGATTTCGAATATGCTCAAACCAGTATTGATAAAAAGGAAATCTCTGGAGATGAAAGTCTGACTATCTCTGTGAAAGTTGCCAATAATGGTGATTTTGACGGGGAAGAAGTAGTGCAGCTCTATACTCATGATAAGGTGAGAAGCATTACTCCTCCCGGTAAGGAGTTGAAGATGTTTAAAAAAATCTACCTTAAGAAAGGTGAAAGCAAAACCGTAGAATTTGAAATTAGTCGGGAAAACCTGAAATTTTATAATGCTGATCTGGAGTATGTAGTAGAACCTGGTGAATTTGAGTTTTTCGTTGGAGGAACTTCAAATCTTGAACCTGCAGGAACATTTACAGTGAAATAAAACATCAAAATTTAAAAAATGCCCTCAGCCTGGTTTTTGTTGACGGCCCTACCCGTCTTTTCGCAGGAAAACTTACTGTAAGCCTTTGATGATTAAAACTACGGTTTAAGAGCTTTAAATATTGATCGGGCATATTATTTCAAGTAGAAACTTTTAATGAAAATGACATTTCTAACAAAAGCGGAATCATTAGAAAAAGGTAAATCAGATGGAATTTGAATTTGTTAATGCTGGAACTTTTAAACTAGTGGAATAGGTTTTTTATTAATGTCATATTTGGAGGCACCCTACGGTCTCCAGGTTATAATCCCGCTATTGGCGGGATTTTCCTGTTTTTAGGATAGGGCTTTGTTTATATCGGAGGAGCTAAATGATATTTTGGATCGAAGATGAACATCCTTAAATAAAAACTAACCGTAATGAAATCATTTCTGCTACAATTTTTCTATTTTGATTCCTGATAATAATGCTTTTCCCGAATTTTCCCCAAATTCTACTGATATCTTATTTTCTGTTTTGACTTCATATGAAATTTCCACGGCTTGGATTCTTCCATAATCCCTGGCAAGGTTGAGGTCTTTAGAAAGTGTTTCTCCATTAATCTTTACATCAAAACTTCTTAATCCAGTAGTTTTTTTCTTTTTTGCCTCACTGAGGTTATAAATATTTTCTTCAGAAGCATTAAAATCAGGTTCGGCAAAAAGCAATGTAATACGGTATTTTCCCTTCTCTACGTCAAAATTATAAGCCTTAATACCTTCACGCATTGTTTGATATAGCGGATCGTTCTCTGTACCCTGAATATCTGAAGCAGTTCCCTGGAATTTGCTGCTGCTTTTCTGGTAAACGCTTCCACCCATAAACCCAAAACTTCCTTCTTTATATTTCTGGTCACTAATCCAGATTTCGCCGGTAATTTCATCGGTAAAATTTACGTGAGTGCCTACATTTACCAGTAGCCCATTATCATCAATTTCAGGGACAAGATTTTTTCTGAATTTCACCTGAATTTCACGGGTATGAGAAACCCACCCATCTGTAGCGACCAATTGATGATTTCCTTCCGGAAGCGAAAGCTTAAAAATAGCAATCCCGTCTTCAACTCCCGATGTAAATTCAGTATCATTTACATTCAGGATTACCTCGTTTGCATTAGAAAATACGGTTATTATCAAATTATCATTTTCATCCTTTGGATATCGTTTTTGGTGATTTTTTCCGGCGATATAAATAAAAGGTTCTTCAAGCAATCTCGCCTGGTAATAATGGTATATATCTTTTTTGGTGCGATCTATATTCACCAGGCCTTTTTGGTTGATATACGGCCTTGAATCCTGCCTGAAAGACGAGCCGAAATCAGCAAAATTCCAGGCGGTCATTCCAAAAACAAAATTTCGTTTCTGCACCTGGTTGAGGTAGCTCTTATGCAGTTTTAACTGGTATGCCTCAGAATAATCCCAGGCTTTTGGATCGTCGGTTTGAATTCTTGAGTCGGCACCGGGACCGTACTCCGAAATAAACAATGGGCGATCCGGATAGCGCCGGTATTGTTCATCCAAAAATGCTCCAAAATTTTCCAGCCCAGGGGAATACCAACCAAAATAAAGATTCCAGCCAATGACATCAGGAATATCGGCAATGCCGGATTCGTTGTACAATTCATTTTCGTGCAAAGCCATAACACTTAACCTCGCGGGATCCAGTTTTTTGGTTTCTTGTTCCAGTTTTTTTGCTAATTCTACTGAGGTTTGGATCTTAGCTTCTTTTTCTTCATCGGTCATTTTATTATTAAAAACCAGCCTGATAAAAATTTCATTCATTAAGCCCCACATTACAATAGATGGATGGTTATAGAACTGCAGAATCTGCTCGCGCTGCATTTTAAGGGAAACCTCGTGGTAGGCATCGGTATCAGTTACATCGTTAATAACAGGCACTTCTGTCCATACCAATAAACCAAGTTCGTCACAAATTTTGTAAACTTCGGGATCTTGGGGATAATGAGCGGTGCGAATCACGTTGGCACCCATTTCTTTGATGGCCTTATAATCTGATCTATGAAGTTTGTTGGGTAAAGCATTGCCTAAATTTTCAAAATCCTGGTGCCGGTTGACACCAATTAATTTTATGGGTTCTCCATTAAGAACAAAACCCTTTTCGGTGCTCACTTCAAACCAACGTAAGCCGAATCTTGAATCTATCTCGTCTAAAACTTTTTTAGAGCTTTCTTCGGAAATTTTTGCTATCGCTTCATATAAATTGGGGAAATTGGGAGACCATAGTTCTGGCTTATTGATCTTACTGCTAAAGTCTACCGTTTTAGTTTCTCCCTTAGAAAGCTTGATTTTTTTGATTAAAGTTTCAATTTTTTGCTTTCCAGGATTGAAAATATCAACACTCACCTGGAGGTTTTTTGTTGCATTAGAATGATTTACAATTTTAGTTTTAAAAGATACCAGGGCCTTGTCTGCCGACACTTCAGGAGTTTTAATAAGCATATTCCCGGTAGCTTCATTTTCGAGTTCAAAATGAATTTCATCAGTAATTATGAGTTGAAGATCACGGTATATCCCACCATAGAAATTGAAATCGGCGTCCAAGGGAGGAATATCGGTATGATGGGTATTATCTACTTGAATTCTAATCTCATTTTCCTTTGAGAGCTTTAAGGCCTCAGAAATATCAAAAACAAATCCGGTGTATCCGCCGCGATGTTCCCCAATCTTATCATCATTCACAAAAACACTAGTGATTTGATTACTACCTTCAAATTTTAAAAAGATTCTTTTTTGTTTCCATCCCTGAGGTGCAAAAATTGTTTTTTTATAGGTTCCTTTTCCGCGGAAATATTCTTTCCCATCGCGAAAAGCATCTTCGGCATTCCAGGTATGCGGAATACTAATGATTTGAGTTTTATTATTTTTTTCCGAAGAAAATTCCCAGGCAGAATTTATACTTTGAATATTACGCTGTGCCGTTAGGTTAAAGTTCCAAATAGATGCTATGGCAAATAGGTATAGGTAGTAGAATTTCATAGGAATAAATTTTTGAGGCTAACAAATCTTATTTCCAAATCTCAATTTGCTGTTTCTCATTATTTAGAAACACCGAATTAAAGAATTTGAAAACTTCGGGGAAATACTTGAAAGGCATGCCTGAATGTTCGTGTTTCCCACCTTCAAAACTATAAAGCATATAAGAGGTATTTAATTTTGCCAGTTTTTCAGTGATTGTTTTTGAACCGTCTAACATTATGTAACCCGGCTGATTTGCATCACACCAATGGTGCGGTGCGGTTCCATAAGGCACGAGGTTGTCTTCTGTTCCATGAAAAAATACTCCGGGGATTGCATTTTCTTCAACAATATACCTGGCGTCAACCACGGCCCCGGCAAGGGAGAAAACACCTGAAAAATCTATTTTTTTGTATTTAGTAGCATCTGGAAACATTAGCCTGTCGTTATAGACCGCGTTAAGAACAGCTTCAGCTCCGGCACTGCTTCCGCCTACAATTATTTTTGAAGGATCTATGCGGAATTTCTCTTTATTTTGAACCATGAAACTAACGGCATCCATGAAGTCTTCAGCAGCCAGTTTAAAGGTTTTTATCTTTCCGGAAGCTTCATAATCGCAACCAAAGGACTGCCCTTTTCTGGTTAACCTATACGAGATCTGTACAGCTACATAACCTTTTTTCGCTGCGGTTTCGGCGAATTTTACTTCAGCCTGATTGGTTCGGGTGCCGCCTGCAAATCCACCGCCATGCATGAAGATAATAAGTGGTCTTTGATGCAAAGTGTCATTTCCAGGCTGGTAAATGTCTAATTTTAATTCTTCTCCGTTTTTTGTAGCGTAAATATTGGTTTCAGTCTTTTTTAGATCAAAAGAATTATCGATAAATCGCTGTTGCGCTGAAATTGAAAAACTTAGCAAAAACAAGCTGAATAAAATGAAATTTTTCATAGGAAAGATATTTTATACAGCCTCAATATACTTAATTTTGCAGGGAGAATAAGTGGGGAATTAATTTTAATATTTTATCTTCGCTGCTGAAATTAGATTTCTGCCTGCGCAGAAATGACACTTAAAAGCTATGAGTTTACAGGATAAGGTAATGGCAGAGATGAAAACTGCTATGAAAGCAAAAGACAGCGAAAAGCTGGAGGCTTTACGATCGGTTAAAAGTGCGATTTTACTGGCCAATACTGAAAGCTCTTCAAAAGATGGTTTGACTGAAGATGAGGAACTGAAACTTTTGCAAAAACTTGTAAAACAGCGCAAAGAGAGTGCTGCAATTTACAGGGAACAAAATAGGGCAGATTTAGCCGAGCCTGAGGAAAAACAGGCGGCTGTAATCGAGTCTTTTTTACCTGAGCAATTAAGCGAGGCTGAAATTGAAGCCAAAGTAGACGAGATTATTACGAAAACCGGTGCCAGCGGAATGCAGGATATGGGGAAAGTAATGGGGATGGCGAGCAATGAATTAGCCGGTAAGGCCGATGGTAGAACGATCTCAACAATTGTAAAAAGTAAATTGAGTAAATAAATAAAATGGCCCCGTGGCGCAACTGAATAGCGCATCAGATTTCGGCTCTGAGGGTTGCAGGTTTGAATCCTGCCGGGGTCACTAAAGCAGAAAGTCTACACGAGAGTGTAGACTTTTTTATTTCCCAGAAAAAGCTGAGTTTGCTCAAAGCTTTTATGGGAAATAAAAAAAAACACTGACCGTAGGGCAGGACAACTTTCTATTTTCACGCGAGAGCCGTAAGGAAAAACAAAGTTAATCCTGCCGGGGTCACACTGGATAGCTTCCAAAACGCTGGAACCCCTTGAGAAATCAAGGGGTTTTGTTTTTTAAGAAAAATAAAAAATGAGTTTTAGCCGATATTTAGCCGACGAAGAGAAAATTTACTTCATTTATTATCAACTTAATTCACTAAAAAACCGCCTTTCCATTTCTGAAAAGACGGTTCTCATACCCACAAAATTACCAATCTAACTGGCGGTTCCTGAACCGAGGTAGACATTGTTGGAAACTTTGCTTCCATCTTCGGAAACGAAAGCCATGAACATTTCTAAAGTGTCACCGGCATTTAAATTTGGGGAAAATCGTGATAATACATAAGCCCTTTTTAAAGACTTGCAGTTTTTTAAAAACAAGAATTTAAATTTATATCTTACCGACTCATAAAATAGATAGCGTAAAGAACAATTTTTTCCAAGTCCTTACCGATGGCCCAATTAAGAAAAATATCTCTCTTTTTTATAATACTGGCACTTTTTTCCTGTAAGCCTGAAAAAGAAACTGCCAACTTTAAAATAGGCTTCTCTCAAGCCATGACTACCGATAACTGGCGTAAACAAATGAATAGGGCAATGCAGGTGGAAGCGTCCATGCATCCAGAACTACAACTGGAAATAAGGGATGCTGGAAATGAAGTTCAGAAGCAAATAGAACAAATTGAAAGGTTTATTGAAGAAGGTGTAGATATTCTTATTGTTTCTCCTATCCAATCGATACCAATTACTCCGGCTATAGATAAGGCCATGGATGCGGGGATTTCAACTATTATTATAGACCGTAAAATCGAGGGCAGTAATTATACTGCATACCTGGGGGCCGATAATTTTGAAATTGGGTCCAATGCTGCACGTTATATACTTTCTGGTGAGGAAACCGGTGCTGAAATATTTGAACTCACCGGAGCAGAGGGTTCTTCTCCGGCTCATGAAAGAAGCAGGGGATTTAGAAGTATTATAGATTCCGTAAATAATTTTAAAGTCACCCATAGTATCAAGGGAGACTGGGAAAAAACTTCAATCACAAATGCCTTAGATTCCCTTTTTGAAGATGAAGTGGTTCCTGATATAATCTTCGCTCATAATGATAGGATGGCACTTGGAGCCTGGGAAGTAGCCAGGGATTACTCTCTTGAGGATCAGGTGAAAATTATTGGGGTGGATGGGCTCTTCGGGCCAAGTGGCGGAATTCAGTTAGTGAAAGAAGGTATCCTTGACGCCACAGTTCTTTATCCCACGGGTGGTGCAGAAGCTATTAAACTCGCTCAACATATTTTAGACGGGGATAGTGTTAGCAAAAATAATATTTTGCGAACGGTGATTATCGATTCGGTAAATGTTGGGATAATGCAAAATCAATTTGATAAAATTAACCAGCAACAAAACGATATCGCGCGACAACAACATACGATTAAGGAGCAAATCGCTACTTATAATTCCCAGAGTAACCTGGTGAAAATTATGATGGCACTTGCTGCTGTTCTCTTTTTCCTGATGCTTTGGAGTATTTACCTTCTTTATAAGAATAAAAAAAGCAAAAAAAGGCTGGAACTCAACAATCGTAAAATTATAGTGCAAAGAAACCAGATCGAAGATTTCGCTCAGAAACTAAAGGAGTCTAATGAAAGCAAGATCAATTTCTTTACCGCGCTTTCCCACGAGTTCAAAACACCACTCACTCTAATAACCAGTTCTATTGAGAATATCTCCAAAAACGCTTCAGGGAGCTTGAAAGCCTTTGATTATGAAACCAAATTGATAATCAATAACTCCAAACGCTTATTACGTCTTATAAATGAATTACTTGATTTCAGAAAACTGGAAGGAAATTCTTTCAGGTTAAAACCGGTAAAGACAAATCTCTACGATTTTATTGAAAATATTTATTCCGATTTTAAAAGTGAGGCCTTGCGGAAATCGATTAACCTGGAGCTTACTTCCAGTGCCAAATCTCCAATTGCTTATATAGACAGAGATATGATGGATAAGGTCTTTTTTAACCTACTTTCTAATGCCTTTAGGTTTACACCCAAAAACGGAAGTATAGCTATAAATATTTCTGAAACCGAAAAACTTATTGAGATCAGCATTAAAGATTCAGGCATGGGGATCCCGAAAGAAGAATATCAGCGCATCTTTGATCCATTTACACAGGCTACAAATAATGCGAAAGTGAGCTCAGGTTTGGGGCTCTATATTACTAAGCAGTTTGTTGAATTACATAAAGGGCATATTGGTGTTACTTCACGTCAAGGGGCTGAATTCAAGGTGTCCCTGCAGAAAGGTAAAGAACACCTGGCCGAATATCAGATTTCTGAAGAGGATTTAGCATTAAAAACAGATCATTCAGATGCGATTCCTATTGAGGAAGTAGAAAAACCGGAGTTCCCGCGCCCCTCAGCTGATGAAAACAAGGAATGCCTCTTGATTATTGAAGATAATCATGATCTTTCCCAGCTTCTTTATAAAAAATTCCATCCCTTCTACAGGGTATTTCTCTCTGACGGTACCGACGGAATTGAACAAGCCCTGGAAATAATTCCCGATGTGATTATTTGCGATTTGAATTTACCTGAAAAATCCGGTTTTGAAATCTGCCAGGAACTCAAGAACGATTTACGTACTTCCCATATTCCAACGCTTATTTTAACAGCTCTTAGCGACGAAGAATCAAGGTTAAATGCCCTGAAATCGGGTGCCGATATGTATATTACCAAGCCATTTAATTTTGAGGTGCTGGAGCAATCAATCATTTCGGTGTTATATAACCGGGAAAAATTGCGGTATTACTATACTAATAAAATCGATGAAATTAAAGATGAAGAATTCAACACTTCTGAACAAAATTTCCTTAAAGATTTGAATTCCTTGATCGAGAAAAATCTGGCCCAACCCAATTTTACCGTAGAAGATCTCGCACAGCAACTTCATATTTCCCGGGTCCAGCTTTACCGAAAAGTTAAAGCGATATTAGGAATCAGCATTAGTGAATACATCAATTCTCAGAAACTTGCAAAGGCTAAAAGCCTGCTTCAGGAGTCCAGCCTGAATATCTCTGAAATTGCCTATAAGCTGGGGTATTCTTCTCCCGGATATTTTTCTACCTCTTTCAAGAATAAATACGGGGTTTCTCCAAAACAATTCAGAAGTTAAGAAAATGTTACTTCTCGCCTTTTAATTCTGCTGAAATAAGGTAACAGAAATGGATAATATGTATCATATTTATAACTAAAACGTTATCGTTAAATTTTCTTTTTATTCGTAACTCATTGATTTTTAAATATTTATCTTTGTTATTGTACTCTCTTAACAAAATCGTAACTTTTTGAATAGATCTTAGAATTCAAAGGGCTATTATAAATATACTTTAGTAATCACGATAATAAGTTGAGATATGAACAAGATATTTGCCTGGTCTTTAAGTGCAGCCCTTGCTGGTTTTCTTTTTGGTTTTGATACGGTGGTGATTTCCGGGGCCGATAAACAACTTCAGGCACTCTGGGGGACCTCCGATGCCTTTCATGGTTCGGTAGTGATGGCGATGGCCTTATGGGGAACAGTAGTAGGAGCAATTTTTGGTGGGATTCCCACCAATAAATTCGGAAGAAAAAATACGCTTTTAATAATAGGAGTGCTTTATTTTATTTCGGCACTTGGATCGGCGCTTGCGAATGATCCTGTTATTTTTGCTGCTTTGCGGTTTATTGGCGGTTTAGGGGTAGGTGCTTCCACTATTGCAGCTCCCACTTATATTTCTGAAATAGCACCTGCAAAACACCGGGGAAGGCTGGTTTCTATGTACCAGTTCAATATAGTTTTGGGGATTTTAATCGCCTTTCTTTCTAATTATTTGCTAAGAAATACCGGGGAACAACCCTGGCGATGGATGGTTGGAATAGAGGCAGCTCCTGCCTTGATCTATTTCCTTTTTGTACTATTTATTCCCAAAAGCCCCAGGTGGCTTATCTCCAAATCGAGAAATTCAGAAGCGGCAAATATTCTGCAGTCTATAAATCCCGAAACTGACCTTAAGACAAAGATGCAGGAAATAAAGCAGCAATCTGAAACAAAGGTTTCTGGGGAAAATATTTTTATGAAAAAATATCGGTTTCCGCTTATACTGGCTTTTTTAGTTGCTTTTTTCAACCAACTTTCCGGGATAAACGCTTTTCTGTATTATGCTCCGAGAATTTTTGAGGAAGCCGGTCTTGTAGCAAGTACAGCTCTTCTAAGCAGCATAGGAATAGGGGTAGTGAATTTACTATTTACTTTATTGGGAGTTTTCTTAATCGATAGACTAGGTAGAAAACAATTAATGTTTATCGGTTCCATTGGCTATATAATTTCCCTGTCACTTGTGGCAGCCGCGTTTTTCCTTAATTGGGGCGGGTTATGGGTGCCTATATTTCTCTTCCTCTTTATTGCGGCCCACGCTATTGGTCAGGGGGCAGTGATCTGGGTATTTATTTCTGAAATATTTCCAAATCATTTACGGGCATCGGGACAAGCTTTCGGCTCTTCAACACATTGGGTGCTGGCGGCAATAATTCCGTCGCTCATCCCATTCCTGTTTTCCACTATTGGAGCGGGCTACGTATTTGCCTTTTTCGCCTTTATGATGGTACTACAGCTTCTTTTTGTAATCTTTATGATGCCAGAAACCAAAGGTAAATCCCTGGAAGAATTAAGCGAGGAACTGGCATTAAAAGATAACGGGGAATTTTCATATAAAAATCAATAATCAAAGTAGAAATCATGAAATATATTTATCAAAGCTTACTTTTCTTTTTTCTGGGAGGGATGCTCTTCACGTCTTGCAAAGATCGTGAAACCGAGAGGTCTTACTCAGGAAATGATACAGTAGTACAGGCCGACGAAGATTTCCGTCCCGATTTCCATTTCACACCAGAATCCGGATGGATGAATGATCCTAATGGTATGTTTTACCTCGACGGGACTTATCATCTCTTTTTTCAGCATAATCCCGATGATAATGTCTGGGGGCCTATGCACTGGGGCCATGCCACGAGTACCGATATGATAAACTGGGAGGAGCAGCCTATTGCCCTGGAACCCGATGAACACGGAACTATTTTTTCGGGTAGTGCCATTGTAGACCATCAAAATACCTCCGGCCTGGGAGACGGGGAAACCCCACCGGTTATTGCCATTTTCACTTATCACAATGCTGAAAGAGAACAAGAGGGAGAGGATGATTTTCAGACCCAGGGAATCGCCTATAGCCTTGATGCAGGAAAAACCTGGACCAAATATGAAGAAAACCCTGTCCTGGACAACCCGGGAATCAGGGATTTTAGAGATCCGAAAGTAATATGGCATGAGGAGGAAAAGAAATGGATTATGTCTTTGGCTGTTCAGGATCGAATCAGTTTCTATTCGTCTCCTAACCTTTTGGACTGGGAACACGAAAGCGATTTCGGACAAGACCTTGGAGGCCACGGCGGAGTTTGGGAATGCCCCGATCTTTTCAAAATGGAAGTAGATAACAACGGGGAAGAAAAATGGGTACTTTTGGTAAGCATTAATCCCGGCGGACCAAACGGCGGTTCTGCCACACAGTATTTTGTAGGAGATTTTGATGGTTCCACTTTTACTCCCGATGAATCTATTGCCAACATGGGAGCGGAGCACGACTATTGGTTAGACTTTGGAAAAGATAATTATGCCGGGGTAACCTGGTCAAATATTCCGGAAGACGATGGTCGCCACCTTTTTATCGGCTGGATGTCTAACTGGCAATACGCCAATGAAGTTCCTACCGAAACCTGGAGAAGTGCCATGACCCTTCCACGGGATCTTAACCTTAACCAACAGGAGAATACTTACCGAATTGTTTCAACGCCGGTACGTGAACTTGAAAAATATAGTACTGAAGGAATTTCAGAAAGTTCGGTTGAGATTGAGGACAGCACCAGCCTGGCCACTTCAGTAGATTTGGATTTAAGCAAAGCGGAAATACTTTTTGAAATCCCAGAATTGCAGGAGCAGGAATACACATTCTCTCTTAGCAACGATAAAGGAGATGTCTTGAAGTTTGGTTACGACCACGGGGAGGAAGAATTCTTTATCGATAGAAGTAATTCCGGATTAGTGGATTTCAACGAAAATTTTGCTAATAAAATATCTACTGCTCCCAGACTTTCAGATGCAAAAAATCTTAAAGTTCGTGCAATAATCGACAATATGTCTATTGAGCTTTTCTTTGATGACGGTCACACTGTGATGACCGAGATCTTTTTTCCGCAGCAGGCCTTTAATAACTTTTCTGCTGAAGGCGATCAAAATTTTGAAATAAACAATTTAAAGATTAACCAGTTAAAACATGATCAGGAGTAAGTCCTGGTACCAGAACCAGTAGGTTACTGCGAATGACCTTTAATTAATTACACATTTAAACCCATGAAAAAAATGATTTTTCTCTTACAAATATTCTTAGCGAGCACTTTGTTTGCTTCCTGCTATGATGACGATGTCGTATTTATAGATGAGATCGATAGCCTAAGAATCGAAAAACTACTGGAATTTAATTTTGATGAATCATCTGACGATTCCGTAACAGAAACTTCAACCGGGGAGACCTTTCCTGTTGAAGGAAAATCGGTAAACCGAATGGAAGGAGTATCGGGAAATGCCTTATTCTTTGATGGATTGAGCAATGAAATAAATGGCCAGATTGATTCCAGTCTGCTTCCCGATGATGAAGTAAGCATTTCACTCTGGGCTTCGCCGAGATCTTTTCCCGTAGGAACTGCAGCTATGCTTGCTATGACCTCAGAAGGGTCTGAGTCGGGTATAATGGTAGGGCTGAACAAGTTTGGACAAATCGTGGTGCAGTATTTTGTAGATGGTTCCTTTGCGGAAACCGTAAGCACCACCAGTATTCCAAGAAACCGTTGGAGCCATATTATCGTTGGAATTAGTCCGGCTACCCAATCGGTGAATATATATCTTAATCAACAACAAATCACTTCAGGTAGCGCCCCATCAGGTTCAATTACATGGCCATCGGGCAATACTCCTTTCAGTATAGGAAAAAATACTATGGGTGAATCTCTGGGAGATTTTGAAATCGATTTCTATTCTGGGGCTCTTGATGAAATCCAGGTTTACTCCGGCAGTGCTACCCCTGCTGTTGCCGAATTCATTGGCGAACAGTATGGTACTCCCGGTGAAGTAGATTACAACCTTGGAATCGACTATTCCGGAGACCCTCACCGGCCAATCTATCACCCTATCCCCGATTATGGCTGGACAAATGAATCTTATGGCCTGGTGTACCTTGACGGTACTTACCATATGTTCTTTCAGAAAAATGAAGTTTTCCTCGGTATCGCTCAACAGAACTGGGGACACTTAACCAGTCCTGACCTCGTAGACTGGGAAGAACAAGATGCTGTTTTATGGCCTACTGAAGGATGGGATCAGGCCGGGATCTGGTCTGGTGACGCCATAATTCTGGAGGACGGTACTCCTGCCGTGATTTATACAGGGGTAGACGGAAACCGTGCGGGAATGGGAACCGCGTTTTCTTCAGATAATTACCAAACCTTAGAGAAAAACCCTAACAACCCGGTTATCGCCGCTGCCCCGGAAGAGGTAGATCTCGATTTTCGTGATCCGTATGTGATCCATAAAGACGGTTTATACCACATGATCATTGGTAGCGGAATTGCTGCAGAAGGAGGAAACGTGGTTTATTATACCAGCGAGGACTTTGAAGACTGGACTTATCAGGGAATCCTGTTCCAGGGAGATATCAACCAAGGCCAGGGAGAATTCTGGGAAATGCCTGTATTACATGAAGTTTCTGATGGAAGATTCATTCTCCTGGTTCAGAAAACCCCAGACAACACCTCTCCGGCAATCACTTTTTACTGGACCGGTAGTTTCGAAAACGGTGAATTCATCCCTGAATTTGAAACGCCTAAATACCTTGAGGTTGTAAATGGTTTCCTTTCGCCCGCAGTATCTATTGATGCAGATGGCAGAACGACCGCAATAGGAATTATTCCCGATGAAGTTTCGCCTGAATTTCAGCAGCAACAGGGATATGCTCACTTATTCAGCGTTCCACAGGTTTGGACTTTAGACGATGAAGGAACGATCCTTATTGAACCTCACCCTAATTTAACCGATTACCGTGGAGAACAGGTAAATCTTGGAACTGTAAATCTTGAGCCAGGTGAAGAGGGGAATATTGACTTTGCCGGAAAATATTTTGAAATGAACGCCACTTTCGATACTGGTACTGCCAGCAGGTTTGGTTTCGTTTTAGGAAAATCTGAAACCAGTGGGGAAGAGTACAGGGTGTATTATGATTTCACTACCCAGGAATGGGTAGTAGATGCTTCAGAATCTTCAACTTCTGATTTGGTAAGAAGAGATGTGCGTAGAGGAGATTTCAATCTAAGTCCGGGAAGTACCGTAGAAGTTCAAGTCTTCGTAGATGGATCTGTTTTGGAAGTATTTATTGACGGTAAGTCACACTTTACTGGAAGATTCTTCCCGGAAAGTACTGATGCCAACGGTGTAGATCTTTTTGTTGAAGGAGGATCTGCTAATGCCGAGGTTATCATTTACGAAATTGAAAATAATTAAATCAGCCCGCTTATATATGAAAAATTATATCTTAATATTAATTCTATTTTGTTCTCTTCACGGGTTTGCCCAAAATAGGCAGATATCCGGAACCGTTACCGATGAAACTGGCTTAACCGTACCAGGTGCCAGTGTATTGATTAAAGGTACCAATCGGGGAACAATGACCGATTTTGATGGGAATTTTGAATTAGCCGTAAATGAGGGTGAAATTCTTGTGATATCCTTTATTGGATACCTCACTCAGGAAGTCATTATCGATAATCGTAATACTTACAATATCGTATTGCAGGAAGATGTATCTCAGTTGGACGAAGTAATTGTGACTGGATATACCACAGAAAGGAAATCTGATATTGCCGGAGCAATTACGGTGGTTGATGTTTCTGAACTTTCTCAGGAATTCAGTCCTAATATCTTAACTTCTTTGCAGGGTCGGGTTCCGGGGATCCAGATAAATTCTGGAGGAACCCCAGGAGGTAATGACTCTCAGATATTAATTCGAGGATTAACCACCGTAAACTCCGGTTCGAGCCCTCTTTGGGTAGTAGATGGGGTGCAAACTTTTAATCCTTCTTCCTTGAATCCAGATGAAATTGAGAGTATCCAGGTCCTAAAAGACGGAGCCTCAGCTGCTTTATATGGCACCTCTGCCGCAAACGGAGTAATTGTAGTTACTACAAAAAAAGGAAAGGAAGGAATGTCTGAATTTTCAATTAAGTCGGAGACTACTTTAAACATGCTAAGAGATGACATAGACGTTTTGAATGCAAGGCAGTGGGCCGATGTTTATTACCAGGCACGTGCCAATAGTGGAATTTCTGGAAATTATAACATGCTTACCGATAACGGAAATGGCTTTGATATTCCTGAATTTCTTGATGACGAGCAACTCCTACGTGCTTCTGATACCGATTGGGTGGATGTAATTATTGATAATTCTTTCTCCTATAATACTGATGCAAATTACCGCTACGGGGATGAGAACATACAGTTATTTACCGGAGTTAATTATACCAAGGATAATGGGATTCAGAAATACACCTATTACGACAGGTTTAACGCCAGGTTAAATACCACCTTTGAATTTTGGGATGATCGCATAACCATTGGTGAGAACTTCCTCTATTCAAATTTTAATGAAGTCCAGGCCAATGAATTTGAAAATGCTATTTTGCAAAATCCCTTATTACCGGTTTACACTGAAAACGGCACCTATATGGCGCCAGTAATTCAGGATAAAGCTAATTCCCTGGCCAATCTTTGGGCTAACCGTAAAAATCAACAACGTAATAATAGATTTTTAGGGAATGTTTTTGCCAATTTTGAGATTCTGGAAGGATTAAATTTCAATACTTCCCTGAACTTCGATTATGTTCGACATAATTTCGATACCCGCACTCAGCCTTTTGTGCAGATGAATCAGATCCCGAGTGTTTTTCGAAACATAGATGTAGACCAGATAGAGAATGAATTTTTCAAAACTATTTTCACAAGTTTACTTTCTTATGATTTCGAACTCGATAAACACCGATTTAACATTTTAGGGGGTATTGAGTTTACCAAAGAAGACGAAGATTTTCTCAATGATCGCATCAGAGGTGTGGATATCACCAATTACCCGGAATATATCGTAAGAACTGATGCTGAATTCCAAACCATAGAAGGTGCTGTTGAATACCGTAAGCAATCCCAGTTTGGATCATTAAAATATATTTTTGATGATCGCTATATTATTTCCGGGAGTATTCGCCGTGATGGTTCTTCAAGGTTTGGCCCCAACAATAAATTCGGAGTTTTTCCGGCAGCATCAGTTGCCTGGAATATGTCGAATGAAGAATTCCTTATAGATTCTGAAACTGTTTCTAACCTTAAATTAAGAGGTTCCTGGGGTGTAAATGGTAATGACCTTATCGGGAATTACCTTTTCTTAAGTGCTTTTCTGAATAACAATGTTGGAAACGTGATCGAGTTTTCAGATTATGATATCGATGGAGACGGTTTTGGTACCGTAGGAGGAATTCTTCAGGCGAGACAGGCCAATCCCGATATTCAATGGGAAGAAACCACCCAGTATAATGCTGGGTTTGATATCGGATTTTTTGCAAACAGGCTTTCCCTTAGCGCTGATTTCTTCGACAAACGAACCAAAAAGTTGATCCTGCAGCCAATTGCCCAGGCGATAACCGGAGAATCTGATCCGCCGACAATTAACGCGGGAGAGGTTTCTAATATTGGTTTTGAAAGTGTTTTGAGCTATCAAAGTAAGCGCGATAATGATTTCACCTTTGGAGCTGATCTTAACTTTTCTCATTACAAGAACAATGTGGAGTCTTTAGATACCGATAATAACTTTTTGCTGAACAATGCGGTAGCTATTACCCAACAAGGTTCACCAATTGCTTCTTTTTACGGCCTTGTTGCCGATGGGATATTTAGAACCCCTGAAGAAGTTGCTGTACATGCACGCCAGTCAGGAAAAGACCTGGGAAGGATAAGGTACAAAGATCTCAATAATGATGGGGTGATCAATAATGACGACCGGACCATAATTGGAAATCCACATCCCGATTTTATATACGGACTAAACCTAAATGCTGCCTACAAAGGTTTTGACTTTAGCGCTTATTTTGACGGAAAACACGGTCATGATATTTACAATACCCAAAGAAACCTTGGTGATTTCACCTACTTCAGTTTTAATTTTGGGAAGAATACCCTTGATGCATGGACACCAGAAAGAGCGAATTCCAATATTCCTGCTTTGAGTACAAATAACTCGAATAATGAAATTCAGCCATCAAGTTATTTTGTTGAAGACGGTTCCTATTTCAGATTAAAAAATATAACTGTAGGCTATACTTTTTCAGAAGATATTATAGGGCAGTTAGGCTTATCAAACCTGAGATTTTATTTATCGGGCCAAAACCTGGTTGATTTTACTTCTTTTTCAGGATTTGATTATGAAGTATCAGGTTTAGGTGCCGGGGGAATTGGGATAGCCGGTTATGGAATCCCGCATACCAAAACTATAAGTTTTGGCATATCTACAAATTTTTAATTCCATCTTATGAAAACAATGAAAAATAAATTAAAGCACATTTTAACCGTATTAGGGTTAATGTTGATCATCGGATGTGTTTCAGAGGATGATCTGAATGTTCTGGAAGAAAATACGATTTCTGAAGAGAACCTTGAACCCGAAGCACTGGTAATCGCTGCATATAGTGCTTTGGATTACCGATATAATACCGGAGATTTTAGAGATCTCTGGCCATTTGACCACGCGCCTTCCAATTGGGGAACTTCAGACATACGTTCTGGAGATGCCTATAAAGGTGGAGGTGGTACCGGAGATAATCCGGGTGGCGGCATGCACCAATTAGAAACTCATGACCTTTTTCCTTCCAGTGATAATGTATATAACCTTTGGAGATCGATCTACTTTGGAATAAAAAGAGTAGATACCGCTTTAAGATTTTTGACTGAACTGGAAGAAGGAGAATTCGACAAGCGTGATATCAGGCTTGGAGAATTATATGTTCTTAGGGCTCATTTCTATTTCGAAGCAATGAAAAACTTTGGTTCCATTGTTTGGTACGATGAAAATACGCCGGTAACCGAACTGAAGTCTATTCCTAATACCTTTGATGAGAATTTTATATGGGATAAAATCGAGGGAGATCTTAATAATGCCATTTCATTGCTTCCTGAAAGTCAACCTGATCTTGGCCGGGCCAATGCACTCGTAGCTCACGCGTATTTGGCAAAAGCACACTTATTCCAGGAAAACTGGCAGGGAGTGATTTCTCATACCAATATGGTAATAAACTCTGGTCAGTATAGATTGGTTGAGGATATCGAAAGATTATATTCTGAACCTGGTTACGGAAATCCTGAGAATATTTTTGCCATTCAATTTTCCATTAATGATGGTTCGCAATACGGGAATGTGAATTTCGGAGACCTTTTAAATTCACCAGACAGCCCTAATGATGATCCAAATCATCCTTACCTGAATGGAGATGATTTTCACAAGCCCTCGCAGAATTTGGCCAATGCTTATAAAGTAAATAACCAGGGTCTCCCTATGTTCAATACTTTTAACTCAGAGAATATTGATGAGGAAGATTTAGTAGATCCGAGATTAGACCATACCATAGGCAGACCTGGAATTACCTGGAAAGACTGGACCGCCATGTCTCAGCAACCCAATTGGAGCAGGGATGCCGGAACCTACGGCCTTTTGGTACGCAAAAAAAATATGATCTATCCGACTTCCGATGGAATGGCCTCTAATCCCAATGGTTTTCCCTGGGCTTTAGGAAATCTAGACTTTCCTTTAATCAAGTATTCAGATCTTCTTTTATGGAAAGCTGAAGCCCTCATTGAAACAGGAGATGTTTCTCAGGGGATTGAAATTATTAATGAGATTCGTTTGCGGGCGAAAAACTCTCCTTATGTGAAGGATTTCGAAAACCCTGCCGAGGATGCCGCAAATTATTTAATAAGTACCTATCCTACTTCTTTATCTCAGGAACAGGCTATTGAAGCACTGCGTTTTGAGAGAAGATTGGAATTAGCTAATGAGGGTCACCGGTTTTTTGACCTGGTGCGATGGGGAATTGCCGATAGCTATCTAAGTGAATATATAGCTACAGAACAGGCACGAAGGTCATACTTGTCGGGAGCTAATTTGGAGCCCCATGAATATTACCTACCTATTCCTCAAATAGAAATAGATGCCAGCGGCGGAGTTTACACTCAAAGACCCGGTTACTAATAAAACAAATCAAAATATAAAACTGATCAAATGAAATCATTCCAAAAATTACTTAAGATTACAATTGGGTTATTCCTGATATTACCCTTTGTAGTGCTGCATTCCTGTAGCGATGATGATAATTTTACCGATGTAGTGCCAGATTTTTCTCAGGCCATAATTCGGTCTTTCGAAGTAAATGGTGAATTTGCCGATATAGACCATACCTCGGCAACCATTTCCATGACCCTGCCTGCAGGCACAGATCTCAGCGCTGTTACAGTAGATATTCAAACTCCTCAGGGCACAAGCGTTTCGCCTGAATCCGGAAGTGTCTTGGATTTTTCCGAAGGTCCAGTTATTTTCACAACCCTGGCTCAAAATGGTGCAAATCGTGAATATACGGCCATGGTTGCTGCTTATGGGGATCCAAAAATTCTCAATTTTTCCATAGGTGAAAATGCGGGAGAAATAGACCATGAAGAAAATACTATCACGGTAAATATTGGTAGTGAGGATGGGGATATAAAAAGCTTAACTCCCAACTTTGTTATTCCAGAAGGAACAAGTGTAGATATTGCTTCAGGGGTTTCAAGAGATTTCTCAAGTCCCGTAGTATATACAATCACCTCAAATGATGGTTTTACGGCTGCTGAATACACGGTAACCGTGAATCAAATTGAAGGTCCAAAAATCAATTCTTTTGTAATTGGGGAAACAGAAGGGATCATAGATAACGAGAAGAATACCATCTATCTTTCTCTCCCCGGAGGAACCGATGTTTCCAACCTGAGCCCTGATATAACGGTTCCTGAAGGCCAAACTATATCTCCTGAATCTGGTGAAGAGGTAGATTTCACCGAGCCTGTGGAATATACTGTAACCAATACCGAAGACCTTACAAAAACCTATACGGTTACTGTTGAAGCCCAGGATGTAGAGGCTACCTACTACGCTTTCCTTGGAGAGCAGGACGATATCGATGCGCTGGTAGACGATGATGCCAAAGCAGCTGCCATCTGGATGAGAGATACTTATGGGGAGGATTTTAAATACGTGTCTTTTAGTGAAATTACAGCACAGAATATGGCGGATGTAAAAGTGGCGATGATCTATTATTTGACCCCTGCTGAAGATGTAGGTTATAGTGCTACGCCCGACAATGTTTCCACTCTCTTGCCTTCAGGATTGAGACCCGGAGGAACCAGGGCCCAGGCTTTGAAAAGCTGGGTGAGAGCCGGTGGCGATATGCTTATTGCAGGAGATGCAACTCCTCTCATCTTTTCGATAGACAGAGTGCCAGCCGATTTTTCAGCACCAAGGGAACCGGGGAATTATGTTTATTCTGAATTTGGTTGTGCCGGTTCTTCCGGTTGTGTAGATACAGGAAAACCAGCTGATGATATATGGGGACTTGGAATGAGGCCAGAAAACAATTCAGAAGATCGCAGAGTTCATCCAATTTTTGACGGATTAAGTTTCCAGAACGATGAATTTCTTGCGCTGCAAAATTCAGCAACCAGGGAAGTACGTTTAATCTGGTGGCAGCACTTCGATGGAATTCTTGACCCGGGCTGCTGTGGTCAGGATGCTGCTTTAGTATTTGAGCAGACCTTAAATGCTACAAAATTTGGAACCTTGGGGCACATAGGTGATGCCTTTGGATATGGGGCTGTTCTATGGAACAGGACCGATCAAAATACTCACGAAAGCTTCGACGATCAAATTTCAAATGATTTTAAAGGTTCTATCTTTAGTATCGAAAACACTATTGTAGGGTATGAGTGGGATTCAAATGGTACTACAAATGATTTTCAGTCTAACATAGAAACTTTTACAAAGAATATTCTTGATTACCTGTACAATCTTGAAGACTAAAACTAAAGCTCATGAAATATAAATTCAGCTATATAATTTTCAGCTTTTTTGCTCTGGCCATTTTACTGGGCTGTGAAGAAAGAGAAAATTTTGACGAAGATCTGAGCCCGGTGCTAAATTCTGTTACCACTTTACAAGGAAATGGAACCCGGGCGAATATAGACCATTTACAGGGAAGGATTAATCTGGTCCTTCCTCCAAGAACCGATATTACCAATGTTGAACTGGAGATTACAGCTCCTAAAGGGGTAGAGGTAAATCCTTCTTCGGGCACCACTTTAGATCTGTCTGAACGAGTAGAAATTACTTCAACCTACGGAAATTCAACCAGGAATTACCAGTTGATCACGAGGGTTTTACCCAATAAAATTGCTTTTCTGGGAGAACAGGAAACCTTTGCGGAACTTCTTGAAAATGCCGATGACGACATTGTTGCGGCCGCAGAATGGGTACAGGAAACCTATTCAGAAGATTTTGAATATCTAAATGCTGCCGAGGTAAGCTTTGAAGATCTTCAAAGTGTAAACGTGGTGGTTTTTTACTATGACCAGGTTGGAAGTTCTGAATTACCGGAAGTTTTTACCGAAGGCGGAGCCAAATCGGCTTTTATTCAGTATTTGGTTGAAGGTGGAAAAATGCTTCTGGGAGGTATGGCAACAAGTTTTGCTGAGACCATAGGAAGAGATCAAAGCGGTTTGTTGACTATCCAGGGCAATGGAGAAGGTTTTGATTCACCCGATACCTGGGCCATCGATGGGGGAGTTAACTTCATGAGTTCTAAAAAATCACATCCAATCTATACCTTTAATGAAGGATTAGTTGAAGAAAATGAAGAAGGTTATTTCCCCGTTATAGATGCCGGTTTCAGAGAAGACCATAACAATCTTTGGGACGCATCTTCTCTTCTGGGACCCGGTAATCAGCTTGGCCAGTTTAATGAATTTGATCGTCTTTATGGGGGTGAGGTCTTAGCTGTTTGGAGTGGTGTGACAGACGAGTGTTGCCCCGGTATTATAGAATTCAAACCTAAAACACCTTACGCCGGAACCATTATAGCAATTGGTGTTGGCGGTATGGAATGGAATATGAATGATGGGCGTACCAACGCTTACCGTGGAAATATTGAAGGTATATACCAGAATTCAATTGATTATCTGGGAACACTTTAGAATCTTCGAGGTTCATTTTAAGTAAATTAGCTATAAAACACGGGAGGTTATCCCGTGTTTTATTTATTAAACCTAAATTTTTAGATCTGATGAATAAGGAAATTAAAGCCGTCTGTTTTGGTGAAGTTTTATTCGATATTTTTCCTAATGGGGAGCGTATTGGAGGAGCTCCTTTAAATGTTGCTTCGCGGCTAAGTAGCCTGGGTATACAAACCGAAATGATAAGTAGTATTGGGAACGATGAAAGAGGAAAAAAAATTATATCCTATCTTCAGGATAAGAATATTTCAACTGGGAATATTCAAATCAAAGGAGAATACCAAACCGGGTTAGTAAATGTGACTCTTTCTGCAAGCGGTTCTGCCACTTATGAGATTGCTCATCCTGCTGCCTGGGATAAAATAGAGGTTACTGATGCTATAAAATCTTCTGTTTCAAATAGTAATGTATTTATTTTTGGAAGTTTAGTCTGTCGTGATGAAAAAAGTAAAAGCACCCTAATTGATCTATTGGAAATTGCCCGATATAAGGTGTTTGACATTAATTTACGACCTCCGTATTACGAAAAAAAATTATTGATCGACTTAATGGAAAAGGCCGATTTTTTAAAGTTCAATGATGATGAGCTTTTTGAAATAGCGGAAATGATGGACTCGAAATATAATTCCTTAGAGCAAAATCTGCATTTTATAGCCGAAAAAACAAATACTAAGAGCATTTGTGTAACTAAGGGTCGGCACGGAGCGGTTTTATTGTATAATGGTGAGTGTTTTTATAACAGTGGATATAAAATTAAAGTGAAGGATACCGTAGGTGCCGGGGACTCCTTTTTGGCAAGCCTAATTAGTGGTTTATTTCAGGGGAAAGGTCCACAATACAGTTTAGATTTTGCTTGTGCAATGGGTGCGCTGGTTGCAGCAGAAGAAGGCGCAAATCCAATTGTCTCTAATGCTAAAATAAGTGAATTTATGAATATTTAATTATTTGACTAGGAAGTGCTGATATTTTCATTTTCCTATTTATAATTTCAATAGGCTTTACCTATTTCCGTTTAGCTATAATTGAATTAATTATTTATGAATCGCGGTGAGGATTAGCTACTTTGGGGTTATGTTGAAATTCCTGCTTTTCCCAAAGTAATTTCGGGACAAGTTTTGCCACCTCTGGCTGGCGAGCTGTGCCGGTATACATTAAATTTCTGTACATTGCTGAAATAGAGAAAAAGTTCCTATTTATTTGCCAGTATATGGGGGTGTTCTTTGGTCTTATTTGCTTTAAAGCGAAAGGGCTGGTGATCGATGGAAGCTACCTGATAGTTTCCCTGTTTAGAATTAGATTTTTTAATCTGTTCTAAAGATATCAATCCTTCATTATTAAAATACTGTCTCTCACCCGGCCTCCTTTGCTATAATAAAAAAACTTTATTGGATAAGCCCCGGCCTACAACAGCTTCAATACTGTGCTTTATGAATACATTCAATTTATTTTTTGAAGAAATAGGAATAAGGTACAAAAGCCTCTTAGTATAAAGTTAAGGTCTAAATTTTGAAGGCCCGGGCTCTGGACTGTTAGAGCAAGAGGCTCAGGTTATAGGCGTATTTATCTATTGAAGTTTTGACGGAATAATTTAGAAATTTTTAGAAATGTGCGTTAAACTAGGCATAAATTGTTTTTCACTCCGCATTGAACCCATAATTTTACTCCAGAATCTAACACCTAAACTAATATAATTATGGCTTCTTATTTAAATGAAACTGAAATCAAAGCTTCCCTAAGGCAGCTCGTAAAGCAATACATTGAAGAGTGTGAAGATTGTGGTAGCCTTTCCGAGGAGTTTATAAGCCTTATTAAACATAACTTTTTGGCAAAATACGTTTACTATAATAAGGAGAAAAAACATATTGAAATTGGGATCGATGAATCCAATTCCCCGGAAACTTATCCCGAAATAAAAGTGTATAAATTCCCGGTAAAGAAAGCATCAGAATGGCTCGATAGGTCTTTTAAAAACACGAGAGGAGATATGGAATTTTACGGAAAACTCTTAAACCGTAATGAAATCTTAAGTTCATCGGAGGTTATCCTGATGAGTAGATGATACCTTTTTTTGCCCCAACTAAAAGCGATTTTTAAATATACTTTGAAATCGCTTTTTTTATTCTATTAGGGAGATTTAGAACTGGCAGAAGCTTAGATTTAAAAGGCTTCAGCAGCATTCAGTAACTTATTAACCGGCCTTGGTTTAGCCCGAAGAAAATGCTGATCAGGGTTCTTGGTTTAAGAAAGATGATTCAAGCAATGATTTCATCCTGAGCGAATTCAGTGGCATGATTCAGGAAAAAATAGAGGGGGAATTATCAGAAAATGGAAGAAGATTGTTGAAAATTTAAGAGTTTAGACAATAGACGTAAAGGGGAGCACACCCTTAAGTGATAAAATATTCTTTAGAAAATTTATAGCTATTCCTTTTTCTTATTGGCCAGGTCTTCCATGATCATTTTTGCGTGAACCCTTGAATTTTCTATAAACCATTTATGTGTTTCTACTCCGCCACAAATAACACCGGCCAGGTAAATACCTTTAACATTAGTCTCCATGCTTTCTTCATTATATTGAGGAATTTTTCTTCCGTCATCTGATAGCTTAATTCCTATATCTTCCAGAAATTCAAAATTTGGTCTGTAGCCTGTTAAAAGCAAAACAAAATCGTTTTCAAGAATAATTTCTCCCTCAGGACTGCTTATAACCACTTCATTTTCTCTAATTTCCTTGAGATTTGACTTGTAAAAAGCCCTGATGCTACCTTCCTTAATTCGGTTGATTATATCGGGGCGAACCCAGTATTTTACCCGTTCGCCAATATCTTCCTTACGAACTATCATACTAACCTCTCCACCTTTACGATAAATTTCCAGTGCAGCATCTACCGCCGAGTTGCTTGCGCCAACCACAACAGTTTTTTGCGTAGCATAATAATGTGGATCGTCGTAATAATGTGCAACTTTAGGAAGATCTTCTCCGGGAATATTCAGATAATTGGGGATATCGTAAAAACCAGTCGCTACGACCACATTTTTGGTCCTGTAGGTATTTTTTGGTGTATGAACCATATGCAGATTCTCCTCGGGGCTTTCTACCGAAACCACCTTTTCAAATAATTTGATGTTCAGTTTATTTGAAGTTGTAATTCGTCTGTAATATTCAAGCGCTTCAGCTTTTACCGGTTTAGGGTTATTACTGATGAAGGGAATATTGTCCAGCTCCAATTTTTCTGAAGTAGAGAAAAATGTCATTTTAGTAGGGTAGTGGTACAACGAATTTACAAGGCATCCTTTTTCCAGAATGACGTATGAAAGTTGTTTTTTTTGTGCTTCAAGTCCGCAGGCAATTCCTATGGGACCACCACCAATAATAATAACATCAAAAATATCCTCAGGAGTTTGCAAGTAGTTTTAGGTTTTTAATGGTTTCAATTTGATCTTTCGCCTTAAAAACAAAGCTCCCGGCAACCAATACATCGGCACCGACTTCAATTAATCGGGCAGCATTCTCATCGGTTACGCCCCCATCGATTTCGATTAGCGTGGTAGCATTGTGGGTGATGATTATTTCTTTTAGGCGCTGTACCTTTTTGTAAGTATTTTCAATAAAACTTTGTCCTCCAAATCCCGGATTAACACTCATCAAACAGACAATATCTATGTCCTTAATGACATCTTGCAATAAATCTACACTTGTATGTGGGTTAATAGCCACTCCTGCTTTCATGCCTTCCGCTTTAATCGCCTGGAGCGTGCGGTGCAAATGCGTGCAGGCTTCATAATGTACCGTAAGGTTATCTGCTCCCAGTTTAGCAAATTCGCCGATGTATCTATCAGGATCCACTATCATAAGATGAACATCGATGGTTTTCTGGGCGTGTTGGTTGATGGCTTTTAATACCGGCATGCCGTAAGAAATGTTCGGAACAAAAACACCGTCCATAATATCTATGTGAAACCAATCTGCCTCACTTTGATTTACCATTTCAATATCACGCTGGAGATTGGCAAAATCTGCAGCAAGAATAGATGGTGCAATAAGTTTTTTTGTCATCGTAATTGTGTTGTTCTGGCGGCAAAAGTAAGAAGAATATAACTATTTGTAACTATCTATAAAAATTGAGAGGACTTCTTTAACTACTTTTTGAGAACTTTCGTCAAGGCTTTGTATGTGATATAAATAGTCCTGTATTTTGTCTGGATTATGTTTATTTGCAACAAAATCTACTTGGTACTCTTCAAATTTCTTCTTAGTAATTTCTTTGCTGAATATTTTGATAATGTTAGAGTGACGCGGATCTTTTTTTATTTTTTCAAACAGTTCCAAAACAATTTCCTTTTCCCCTTCGAGTACCTGAAAAAAATTCCCTTCAGAAAAAAGGAGAATTCCGGTTATTTGTTTCTGCGTATTGGTTTGCTTTGAAACTTCAAGCAGCCTCTTAATTTCCTCTCTGCTTAAGTTTGTATTTGCGTTGCTCACATAGCATATTGCATATCTCATATCATATATATGAATTTAATTCAACTGTTTTCCAAATGTTTTTAGCCCCCGCCACGGGGCCAAAATAAACGCTTAAAAGGTTAATAAAGGAACTACCTCTAGGCTTCTATCACGGGAGCAGGTTCATTTTATAGTTAAAAATCCAATTGCTAGCAATCTCAAATATAGTTAAAAGGATTGAAGTTTAAATTGCCATGTTCGGCTTGTATGATTTTCGCAGGTATAAGCTGGTGTTTTATTGGAATTCGTTCTTTTGCACCTTTTTTTAATTTACAATAAAGGAGTTATTCTTTTAGGGTTTTAGATACAGTATATCCATCGGTAATTATATAAAAATGCTTGTAGGGAAGGTCTTAAAGTAAGCCGGGATTAGGTAAAAAAAACCCCGGGTCATCACGCCGGGGTCATTCATCAATCAAAAAACGAACAGTTATATTAGTAACCGGTAATCAGCCGGTATTAACTGTTGTCATCTTAAATATTTTAACCTAAATAAGTTTTCAGGATCTTGCTTCTTGAGGTGTGTTTTAATCTTCTAATGGCTTTTTCTTTAATTTGTCTAACTCTTTCGCGTGTAAGATCAAAAGTCTCGCCAATTTCTTCGAGGGTCATTGGATGCTGGTCTCCCAAACCAAAGTACAAACGAATAACATCAGCTTCACGCGGAGTTAAGGTTTCTAAAGCACGCTCGATCTCGGTTCTAAGCGATTCGTGTAGTAATTCTTTATCAGGATTTGGAGATTCACCGGAACGCAATACATCGTAAAGGTTAGAATCTTCACCTTCCACCAAAGGAGCATCCATAGATACGTGACGCCCGGAATTCTTCATAGATTCCTTAACATCATTAATCGTCATGTCCAGCTCTTTCGCAATTTCTTCAGCACTTGGTGGGCGCTCATGAGATTGTTCTAAGAAAGCAAAAGTTTTGTTGATCTTATTAATAGATCCAATTTTGTTCAATGGTAAACGTACAATACGTGATTGCTCGGCCAGTGCCTGTAGAATAGACTGGCGAATCCACCAAACAGCATATGATATAAATTTAAAACCACGGGTTTCGTCAAAACGTTTAGCAGCTTTAATCAATCCTAAATTTCCTTCGTTAATAAGGTCGGGTAGGGTTAAGCCCTGATTTTGATATTGTTTTGCCACAGAAACAACAAAACGAAGATTCGCTTTTGTTAATTTCTCCAAGGCACGGTCATCACCCGCTTTAATTCGTTGCGCTAATTCTACCTCTTCATCGGCAGTAATCAAATCAACCTTACCAATTTCTTGCAAATACTTATCCAGCGAAGCAGTTTCACGGTTTGTTACCTGCTTCGTAATTTTAAGTTGTCTCATCTATCGTCTCCTTGGATTTTAAATTATGAATAGCTCTTGTATTAGTTTATACGCAAAGAGTAGTCGAAATGTTACAAAGAACCTTAATAAATTTTATTTGGGCGTTTCCCTACGGGCCGGGCTTTACATTGCAAGTCCTCGCTTGCTCCGCGCGCTGTGGGCTTTTCACTGCAATCCCTAACGCAAAAAAAATCCCCGAAAAAAATTCCCGGGGATTTCACTTTAATATACCTCAGACATATTAGTTGTCCCGGCGATCTCTGTTGTCTCTGCCACGGCGGTCATCACGACCACGGTTGTCACGAGAACCACGATTATCACGACCTCTGTCGTTACGATCGTTATCTCTTGGTGGTCTTGATTGATAACCTTCAGGCTTTTCAAGCAAAGCTTTTCGGGAAACTTTTTCTTTTCTGGTTTTTGGATCTACACCAAAGTATTTCACTTCAATAACATCCCCTAGATTTACGATATCGGTAACATTATCGGTGCGTTCCCAGGCCAATTCAGAAATATGAAGCAACACCTCGTTGCCAGGGGCATCAAGATATTCTACTACAGCTCCAAAATCAAGAACTTTGATTACTTTCACCTTATAAGTAGCACCTTTTTCAGGCTTAAAGGTGATAGATTCAATTTTGGCAAGAACTTTATCAATACCATCCTGATCGGTACCAAGAATTTCAACAATACCTTCTTCGGTTTCAGGATCTTCGTTGATCACGATCTCGGTTCCGGTTGTTTTTTGAAGTTCCTGGATTACTTTTCCTCCAGGTCCAATTAATGCACCAATAAATTCATTTGGAATTCTTCTGGTGATAATTTTTGGAGCGTGAGCTTTAACGCTTTCACTAGGAGCAGCAATGGTTTCGGTAAGTTTTTCAAGAATATGCAGTCTACCTGCACGAGCTTGTTTTAGTGCTTTAACTAAAATCTCATAAGGAAGTCCTTTTACTTTAATATCCATTTGGCAGGCGGTAATCCCGTCGGCCGTTCCCGTTACTTTAAAGTCCATATCTCCCAGGTGATCTTCATCACCAAGAATATCTGAAAGTACAGCGTGACGCTCACCATCAGAGATTAATCCCATTGCGATACCTGAAACCGGTTTTTTCATTTGAATACCAGCGTCCATCATTGCCATAGTTCCGGCACAAACAGTAGCCATAGAAGAAGAACCATTAGATTCCAAAACTTCTGAAACAATTCTTACTGTATATGGGTTGTTTTCAGGAATCATACCTTTTAAGGCACGTTGTGCCAGGTTTCCATGTCCAATTTCACGTCGTGAAGTACCTCTTATTGGGTAAGCTTCTCCGGTACAGAAAGGAGGAAAATTGTAATGAAGGTAGAATTTTTCCTCTCCCTGGTGGGTTGGCATGTCGATAGTATTCGCTTCTCTGGAAGTTCCCAAAGTTACAGTTGCCAGGGCCTGAGTTTCCCCACGGGTAAAGATAGCCGAACCGTGAACCGATGGTAAGTAATCGATTTCACACCAGATAGGTCTGATCTCGTCGGTTTTTCTACCATCAAGACGAACACCTTCTGCAAGAGTAAGTTCTCTTACTGCTTCCTTTTCGGTTTTACTATAATATTTTTTGATCAGCTTTTCATTTTCTTCTAATTCTTCTTCAGAAAATAAAGCCAAAACTTCTTCTTTTACAGCAGCAAATGCTTCGCTACGTTCTTTTTTACCGTGACCGCCTTTAGCAATCTCATAAATTTTATCGTAAGCAGTATCGCGAACTTTTTTCTCAATATCTTCTTTCTCCTCAGCAGTGGCATATTCCCTAACTGGTTTTTTGCCAAAAGCTTCTGCAAGACGTAACTGAGCGTCTATTTGTTTTTTAATGTGTTCGTGAGCGAATTGGATGGCATCTGCCATTTCTTCTTCTGAAATCTCCTTCATTTCACCTTCTACCATCATCACAGAATCTGCAGAAGCACCAATAATCATATCGATGTCTGAATCCAGTAACTGGCTTCGGCTTGGATTGATCACAAATTCTCCGTTTATTCTACCTACACGGGCTTCAGATATAGCGGTTTCAAAGGGAATGTCAGAAAGTTGAATAGCTGCTGAAGCAGCTAGTCCTGCCAAAGCATCTGGCATTACTTCTTCGTCGTGAGACATTAACTGGATCATCACCTGAGTTTCAGTTCTATAATCTGATGGGAATAATGGACGTAACACCCGGTCTACGATTCTCATCGTTAAAACTTCACCATCACTTGGTCTTGCTTCTCTTTTGAAGAAACCTCCGGGGTAACGCCCGGCAGCAGCAAATTTTTCACGGTAATCTACGGTTAATGGAAAGAAATCCATGGTGCTTTCTTTGTAAGAAGAAACAACGGTACACAGCAGCATGGCTTTTCCCATTTGCACAACAACCGACCCGTGGGCTTGTTTTGCTAATTTTCCGGTTTCGATCGAGATCTCTCTTCCATCTCCAAGATCGATAACCTCTTTAAATGTTTGTGGAATCATAATAAAAATTTCAAATCAGGCCGTAGTATCAAGGCCTGTGTTAAACAATGGTCTCCGTCTTTCAGGACGGTCTGGTTGTGTTGTTGTGTGTAGTTGTTGCAGACCAATGAAAAACTACCTTTCGCTCCGGACAATATTGGAGCTACAGGGTGACAATTTAAGGCAATTTACAAATTGCTTCTATATAAAAAAAGGGGGCGTAAAGCCCCCTCGAAATTTATTTTCTTAATCCTAATTCCTTAACGATAGCACGATATCTCATAATATCTTTCTTCATTAGGTAATCAAGCAGGCTTCTTCTCTTACCTAC